>JBEKGC010000020.1:0-32741 GCA_050013055.1 Streptosporangiaceae bacterium | reverse complement strand
GTGCCGATCATGCTGGACGGCACCTGCCCGGTGATCGCGACCATCGGGACCGAGTCCATGTAGGCGTCGGCGATCGGCGTCACCAGGTTCGTCGCGCCCGGGCCGCTGGTCGCCATGCACACCCCGACACGACCGGTGGCCTGGGCGTACCCGGTGGCGGCGTGACCCGCGCCCTGCTCGTGCCTGACCAGGATGTGCCTGATCGTCTTGGAGTCGAGCAGCGGGTCGTAGGCCGGCAGGACCGCGCCGCCAGGAATGCCGAACACGATGTCGGCGCCGACTCGCTCCAACGCGTACACCAGCGCCTGCGCTCCGGTGGCCCGCACCTTGCCCGTGCTGGCGACGTGCGCGCGGGGCGGCTCGGCCGGGGTCTGCGGGGTCTCCGGCTGGCCGGGGGCGGGGTGGGCGGCTTCTCGGTGCGGCGAGCGGGCGGCCAGGTCCCGCGGGCTGGGACCCGGGACCCCGGGTGAGCCCGAGGGCCCGGCTGCGGCCGCGGGCGGCCGCCCGGAAGCGTCGGCTTCCTTGCTCATCTGCTCGGTCATCGGTAGGTCTCCATTGTCTGGCGTTATTGTCTGGCGTGGCGGGACGTGTCGTGGCGGCCCCGAGCACGGGGCTTTTGTGAGCACAGGCTTGCGGTCGGCGGCATAAAAAATCCCCTCGTGCCTGACGGCAGTCGAGGGGAGCGCGCAGTGAGCTGGCTTGGTCAGCGGCCTGCGCGCCGGCCAAGTACGAGAATCTGCATAGGAGTCACGGATACACCATACTGCGATTCTCGCTCAGAACGTCAACCGCTGACGCGGGTTGTCTCACATTCCGAGACCGGCTGCTCCTGCGGATCGGTCGCGGCCGGGCCGAGCAGCGCTTCCACGCCGGCCGCGGCCATCGGCTTGGCCAGCAGAAAGCCCTGACCGTATTCGCAGCCGATCTCGCGCAGCGCGACGAGCTGACGGGGCAGCTCGATGCCCTCGGCCACCACCCGCAGGCCCAGGTCCCGTCCGAGCTGGACCACGGTCCTGGTCAGCAGCGTGAGCGCGTCGTCGCGGCCCAGGCCGGCCACGAACGAGGGGTCGACCTTGATCACGTCAAGCGGGAGCCGCCGCAAGTTGGCCAGCGAGGCGTAACCGGTGCCGAAGTCGTCGACCGCCATCCGGATCCCGAGCTGGTGCAGGTCGGCGAGCCGGTCGATGATCAGCCCGTCGCCGGTCACCAGGACCCGCTCGTTCACCTCGACCGTGAGCGCCTCGGGCGGCAGGCCGGTATCGGCGAGGATGGCGGCCACCCGGGCGGCGAACCCGGGCGAGGTGATCTGCCGGGCGGACAGGTTGACGCAGATCCCGATGTCGGCCCCCGGCCGCCGCCAGGTCACCCCCTGCGCGCAGGCCTCGCGGAGCACCCATTCGCCGAGCGGGACGATCAGGCCCGACTCCTCGGCGGCGGCGAGGAACTCCCGCGGCGGCACCGGCTGACCCGCCCGCCACCACCGGACCAGCGCCTCGGCCCCGATGACGCGCGAGGTCTCCAGGTTGATGATCGGCTGATACTGCAGCTTGAGCTCGCCGTGACTCATCGCCTCCTGCAGGTCGCTGGCGAGCCCGAGCCGGCGCACCACGTCCTCGTGCATGTGCGCGGCGTAGACCTCGACCCGGTCACCGCCGGTCTCCTTCGCCCGGGACATGGCCACGTCCGCGTTGCGCAGCATCAGCCCGGGCGGGATCCCGGGGGCCGCCGGGGTGCCCTGGTCCGGGGTGATCTCGGCGACCGCGACGCCCACGCTGGCGGTGAGCGCGATGTGCTGGCCGCCGGCCTGGAACGGCTCCGCCGCGACCGCGCCGCACAGCCGCTCGGCGATCTCGGTGATCTCGGCGGTCTCGGCGGTCTCGGCGGTCTCGATCAGGACCGCGAACTCGTCGCTGCCCCAGCGGGCCACCGTGTCCTGCACGGGGACGATGGTGCGCAGCCGCCGGGCCACCTGGGCCAGCACGAGGTCACCGGCCCCGTGCCCCACCGAGTCGTTGACCGCGGTGAAACGGTCGAGGTCCAGGAAGATGACGCCGGCCCGCCCGGGCCCGGCCCCCGTGGTCAGCACCTCCCTGGCCCGCTCTTCGACGTAAGCGCGGTTCGGCAGCCCGGTCAGCCCGTCGTGGAAGGTCAGGTACGTCACCTGCTGCCGCAGGGCCACCTGATCGCTGACGTCGCGGGCGGTGACGAGCACCTGGCTCGGCTCGCCCGGGGCCTGGTAGCGCAGCACGGTGGACTCGACATGCCGCCACGTCCCGTCGGCCGCCCGGACCCGGGCCGCGAACCGGCCCGAGCCCTCGGCCGGTTCGCTGCCCGGCGCCTTCGGGGACTCGGCGGAGCCCGCCGGATGGTAGCCCCCGAGCGCGAGCCGGACGGCGGCCAACGCGGCTTCGCGGTCTTCGGGATGAACGAAATCGAGGAGCCGCCGGCCGACCAGGGACGCCGGCGGGTAGCCGTAGTCCTGGACCGCCTGGCTCGCGTAGCTGATGGCACCGTCGAGGTCGCAGACGACGAAGACGTCGCTGGTCCGGCTGGCCAGGTCCCGCAGGCTCCGGCTGGACTCCCGCCAGCTGGAAAGCACGACACCGTTCTGCCTGATCAGCATGAAGACCCGGGCCGCCAGCACCAGCACGCCCGCCCCGCCGGCCACCACCAGAGCGGCGCCGGACCCGGGCGCCGCGGCCAGCTCGTTGCCGATCACCACCAGGGTAGCGGCGCCGGCGGCGAGCACGGCGATGATGCCGGCCGCCGCCGAACCGGCGGTCCGGCGGGTCCAGCCGCCCTCAGGCACCCGCCACGGAGCCAGCGCGAGCAGCAGCGCCGCGGCCACCGGCAGCAGCTGCACCGCGATGCCCAGGTGGCCGCCCGCGACCCGCTGGCCGACCGCGAGCGAGTCGCCGACCGCGAGGACGAGCAGGAACACGTAGGGCAGCGTGGCCCGCCGCCAGGCGGTGGTGACCATGGGCAGCAGCGCGCCCAGCACCGCCAGGTCCGCCAGCGGGTGGATGAGGGCGAGCAGGAAAGTCCCCGGCCGTTCGCCGGACCGGTGGAATTCGGCGCTGAACACCGTCACCCACCCGATCACGAGCAGGGCAACCGCCATGACGTAGCCATCGGCCAGGCCGGGCAGGACGGAAGCCCCGGAGCCGCCCGGGCCCGTCGCCCCCACGACTCCCTCGGACCCGTCCAGGGGTGCCCGGGTGCCCGGCCAGCGCTGGACGCCGCTGTCGCCTGGCCGCTCCGCCGTCGTCAGCATCGCGATGCCGACCGCCACGGCGGCCAGCGCGAGCAAGGGCGGCAGGTCAGCGAACGCCAGCCCGGGAGCGGGGTTCAGCGACCCGCCGCTGAGCTGGGCGATGATCAGCCCGGCGGCGTACAGCACGCCGCCGCCCGCGAGCCACCGGTACGCCCGCGCGATGGCGCCGTCGTGCTGGCGCGCGCCGAGCCACAGGCTCACCGCGGCGGCGCACCATGCCACCATGCCAAGCACGCTCATACCCGGTTCCCCGAGATGATCAGGCGCACCCGGGCTCCCTTCCGTCTGCCTCGCCCGTTTTCAGTACTCAACGCTTTCGGTACTCAACGTCTTCAGTACTCAACGCGCGGCAGGCAAGAGCGGATAGCTTCATCACGCTTTCGTTACCACGTCGTAACGAAAAGTCGCAGCCATCGGTTGACTGGCGACCACCGGGAGTCCCCACCCCAAGAGACGGCCTCGCAAACCGGTCTGGAGCTCACTCTACGTACACCAGGTCACACTTCGGTTGAGGGGCGGACGCGTTAAGGCGGCGGAGTCGCGGGGCGGGGCGTTGCTTCCGGGCGTGGGGCGGGGCGTTGCTCGTGTGCCAGGGCAGCGGGTGTGGGGCGTTGCTTTTGCGCATGACGGCGCGGCGATGTACCTGTTATTGCGGTGATGGGGCCGATACGGCCACCTCGGACATGCCGGCACCCGTGGCGGCATGACAGCATGACCTCAACCAATGTTTCTGCGCTGTCGCAAACCCAGGGAGGCCGCAGTGCGCAAGGTACTGATCGCTAACCGCGGCGAGATCGCCGTGCGGATCATCCGGGCGTGCCGTGACGCCGGGCTGGGCAGCGTGGCCGTCTACGCCGAGCCCGACCTTGACGCGATGCACGTGCGGATGGCCGACGAAGCCCATGCGCTGGTCGGTGAGACCAGCCAGGAGACCTACCTCGACATCGAGAAGCTCATCAAGGTGGCGATCGACACCGACGCGGACGCGGTGCATCCCGGCTACGGCTTCCTGGCCGAGAACGCGGACTTCGCCCGGGCGGTGATCGGCGCGGGCCTGACCTGGATCGGCCCGCCGCCGCAGGCCATCGAGGCGCTCGGCGACAAGGTGCGGGCCAGGCACATCGCCCGCGAGGCCGGGGCCCCGCTGACGCCGGGCACGCAGGACCCGGTCTCCGGGGCCGACGAGGTCCTGGCGTTCGCCGCCGAACACGGCTACCCGGTGGCGATCAAGGCCGCGTTCGGCGGCGGCGGCCGCGGCCTCAAGGTGGCCTGGCGCTCCGAGGAGGTCACCGAGCTGTACGAGTCGGCGGTCCGGGAGGCCACCGCGGCGTTCGGCCGGGGCGAGTGCTTCGTCGAGCGGTACCTGGACCGGCCGCGGCACGTGGAAACGCAATGCCTGGCCGATACGCACGGCCAGGTGGTGGTGATCTCGACCCGGGACTGCTCCCTGCAGCGCAGGCACCAGAAGCTCGTCGAGGAGGCCCCGGCCCCGTTCCTGTCCGCCGCGCAGACCGAGGCGCTGTACTCCTCCTCCAAGAGCATCCTGCGGCTGGCCGGCTACGTGGGCGCGGGCACCTGCGAGTTCCTCGTCGGGCAGGACGGCGCGGTCAGCTTCCTCGAGGTCAACACCAGGCTGCAAGTCGAGCACCCGGTCAGCGAGGAAGTGACGGGGATCGACTTGGTACGCGAGATGTTCCGCATCGCCGACGGAGAACATCTCGGTTACGACGACCCGCCCGCCCGGGGGCACTCGATCGAATTCCGGATCAACGCAGAAGACCCCGGCCGGAACTTCCTTCCGGCCCCGGGCACGATCACCGTCTGGGACCCGCCCACCGGCCCCGGGGTGCGGCTCGACACCGGGTACACGGCCGGGATGACGGTCCCGCGAGCGTTCGACTCGCTGATCGGCAAGCTGATCGTGACCGGCGCCAGCCGCACGCAGGCCCTGCAACGGGCGGCCCGCGCGCTGGCCGAGTTCGACATCGGCGGGATGCCCACGGTGCTGCCTTTCCACCGGGCCGTGGTCACCGACCCGGCGTTCACCGATGAGCCGCTGCACGTGCACACCCGCTGGATCGAGACCGAGTTCGGCACGGAGATGCCGGCCCAGGACCCCGCCGAAGCGGCTGAGCCCGCCGAACGGGAAACGATCACCGTCGAGGTGGGCGGAAAGCGCCTCGAAGTGGTCATCCCCGCCGCCCTCGCGGCCGGCCGGGGCACCGGGGTCCCCGCCGCGAGTCCCCGGGCGGCCCGGGGGGAAGGTACCCAGCGGAAACGAGGGGGGCCATCCCGGGGCAACGCCGGCAACGATCTGGTGAGCCCGATGCAGGGCACCATCATCAAGATCGCCGCGACCGAAGGGCAGCAGGTGTCGGCGGGTGACGTGGTGGTCGTGCTCGAGGCGATGAAGATGGAGCAGCCGCTGACCGCCCACAAGGACGGCACGCTCACCGGCCTGTCCGTCGAAGTGGGCCAGACCGTCACCGCTGGCGCGGTCATTGGCCAGATCGAGGACTGACCGGGCGTGCCTAAGCTCCCCGGAGATCCCAGCGCCGGGGGGAAGGCTCTGTTCGCGATCGGCGTCAGGCTGCCCGACCGTAACCGCGAATGGGTCAGGCACGAGCTGACCGACGTCGGCTGGCGCGCCCGGCTGACCATCCGGCACCTGATCGTCATGCTGCCGCTGGCCGCGCTGCTCGCGTTGCTGCCCGGCGCGATCTGGATCCGGGTCATGGTCGCTGCGCTGTTCCTGATCTGCAGCGTGGGCATCGTCGCGATGTACGCCGACGACATCCGGGTGTCCCGGATGCGGCGGCATGGGCTGGAGGCGCCGCGCGATCCCGACCTGGGCCGGCCCTCCCATTAGGGGATGTCGCCTTAGGGGATGTCGCCGCCGAACTCCATGAGCTTCCTGGCCGCTTCGGTCACGCTGCCGGACATGGAGGGGTAGACGGCGAAGGTGCGCGCCAGCTGCTCGCTCGTCAGGTGCTGCTCGACCGCGACCGAGACGGCCATGATCAGCTCGCTGGCCCGCGGGGCCACCACCACGCCGCCGAGCACCACGCCGGTGCCTGGACTGGTGAACAGCTTCACGAAACCGTCGCTGACCCCGGCCATCTTGGCCCGCGGGTTCGTGGCCAGCGGCAGCTTCAGCACCCGGGCGGAGACCTGGCCGGCCGTGACCGCTCGTTGCGAGACGCCGACGGTGGCGATCTCCGGGTCGGTGAAGATGGTCGCGGCCACGTGGCCGAGCCGCAGCGGGCCGACCGCCTCGCCGAGCGTGTGCCACATGGCGATCCGGCCCTGCATGGCCGCGACCGAGGCCAGCATCAGCACGCCGGTGCAGTCGCCCGCGGCGTACACGCCGGCCGCGGACGTCCGCGACACGCGGTCGACCTCGACGAAGCCGTGCGCGTCCAGCTTCACGCCGGCCTCCTCAAGCCCGATGCCGTCGGTCCTGGGGATCATGCCCACGGTCAGCAGGCAGTGGCTGCCGGACACGGTGCGGCCGTCTTCCAACGTCACCGTGACGCCGCCGGCGTCCCGGCTGACCGACTGCGCCCGCGACCGGCCGAGCACGGTCATGCCCCGGCGGCGGAACACGTCCTCGATCAGGCCGGCCGCGTCCTCGTCCTCCTGCGGGAGCACCCGGTCCCGCGAGGACACCAGCGTGACGCGGGAGCCGAGGGCCTGGTAAGCGCAACCAAACTCGGCCCCGGTGACACCCGAGCCGACCACGATCAGATCGCGGGGCAGTTCGGTGAGGTCATAGAGCTGCCGCCAGGTCAAGATGCGCTCGCCGTCGGGCTCCGCGCCCGGCAGCACCCGGGGCCGCGCCCCGGTGGCGACCAGGATCGCGTCGGCCCGGAGCTGCGCGCCGCCCGCCTGGATCGTGCCGGGCCCGCTCAGGCGGCCGGGGCCGGCGATCACCTTGACCTGCTCGGCGGCGAGCCGGGCGGTGATGTCCTGGGACTGGGCCCGGGCCAGGTCGGTGATCCGCTCGTACAGCCGGGCGGCGTTGACCGTGGCCAGGCCGCCGGTGGCGATGCCGAGCCCGGGCGCCCGGTTCAGCATCGTCATCGCGTTGGAGGTCTCGATCAGCGTCTTGGAAGGCACGCAATCGGTGAGCACGCAGGCACCGCCGACGCCGTCGGAATCGACGACGGTGACGTCGGCGCCCAGCTGGGCCGCGACGAGGGCGGCCTCGTAGCCGCCGGGACCGCCGCCGAGGATCGCGATTGTCCGCCGAAGCAACGACACGATGGCTGGTTCTCCCGCAGTTAGTTGGTCGCAGTCGGGTATGTCGGGTATGTCGGGTATGAAGCGCAGGCCAATTCACGGCACCGGGCCACGGGACGCCGTACGCTTTCCCCCGTGGCACTGTACGCCGCCTACGGCAGCAACATGGACCCAGCTCAGATGCTGGTGCGATGCCCGCACTCACCGCAGCGGGGTACCGGCTGGCTGGAGGGATGGCGGCTGACGTTCGGCGGTGCGGACATCGGCTGGGACGGGGCGCTGGCGACCGTGGTCGAGGGGCCGGGCGCCCGGGTCTTCGTCGTGCTCTACGACGTGCCTGAGAACGACGAGAAGGAACTCGACAACTGGGACGGGGTCGATCTCGGCTACTACCGCAAGGCCAAGGTCCGGGTGGAGACCCTCGACGGCAACGTGCTGGCCTGGCTGTACGTCCTCAACTTCTACGAGGGCGGGCTGCCCTCGGCCAGGACGATCGGCATCCTGGCCGACGCCGCCGAGCGGGCCGCCGCCCCGGCTGACTACGTCTCGGCGCTGCGCGCGCGGCCCCGCGCCAAGGTCGGCGACACCAGCCCCGAGCCGCCCTGGATCTAGTCCCGCATCAACGACCGTCTGCCCGATTACCCGGTAGCGATGAGCGTCTGCCCGACTACCCAGCAGCGAAAGGTCGCGCCCGGCGACGACCGGCCGTCCCCGCGCGACGGCTCACGATCGAGGCGACGGGCACGCTCTGAGGGCCCGAAGCGCCGCACCCCAGCCACCGTCCCCGCCACCCCCCGCCGCCTTCCGCACCCGGACCCCGCCCGCGGACCCCCGTGAGCCCCGCCCGCGGACCCCCGTGAGCCCCGCCCGCGGTCCCCCGTGAGCCCGCCTGCCCCCATCCTGCACGCCCGTGCTGCCTTGCTCTCGCTTGCGAGGCACCACGATGGTCCATCGTTGTTGTTCCCGCAACACCTATGGACCATCGTTGTGGTCAGGTTCCGGCTCGCGGCGGCGGCTGGAAGCGGGGCGGACGGTACCTGCCACGGCACTAGCTGACCAGGGAGGCGATCAGCAGGATGAGCGCGGGGACGAGGATGGCGGCGATGGCCGACCGGCTCCAGGTGCTCCGCAGCGGCTCGAGCCAGCCGGTGACCGCGGAAGCGGAGGCGGTGCCGGGGACGGTTGGCGTGCCAGGGACCGTCGGGGCGCCAGGGACGGTCGGGGCGCCTGGAACGGTGGGAGCACCAGGGACGGTGGGAGCACCAGGGACGGTGGGAGCACCAGGGACGGTTGGGGCACCAGGGACGGTTGGGGCGCCGGGAACAGTTGGCGCGGTGGGAACGGCCCAGACCGTTTCGGCCTGGGCGGCGGTCGCACGCTCGCTGAGCAGGCGGACGGCCATTTCCGCGTCCGCCTCGGCGGTGGAGGCGGACGGAGCCGGAGCGGACACCATGTCACCGAAGCCCAGACCTCGGCCGGAGGACAGGCCGAACGACGACCGGCGTGAGCTCGGCCCACGGCGCGAGCGGACCTCGGCGGCGAGCTGGCGGCGGCGCGAGTAATGCACGGCCCAACAGCTGATGACCTTGCGGCGTTTGGCGGCGTCCGGGCCCAGGTCGCAGTGCACCCGGAGCAGGTCCGCCAGGTCCACCTTGGCCACGCTGGCCCAGCCGACCCGGTGATTACGCAACGGGTTGCTGACCGTGACCCCGTCGTCGTCCGCGACGATCTTGGGCCGCTGCGCGGTGACGTAGGCGATCCCGGTCACGAGCAGCAGGATGGCCGCCGCGACCACGGAGGTGTGGTCCCTTCCCTGCACGGCCAGGTCGATCCAGTTGGCCGCGGCGAACAGCAGCCACACGATCCAGACGACCAGGGCGGTCGGCGAGCGGAAGGTCAGCACGTTGCTGTCCGCACGACCGGCCCCTCGGCCCAGCCGGTTTCGCGGCCGGCCGCGCTGCGTGCCGCCCGCCGCCGGGGCGCCCGGGGAAGCCCCCGGCGGCGCCTTCCGCGTGCTGCTCCGCGGTGAGCCGCCTGACGACTGGTTAGCTGGCATGCTGCCGCCCTCTCCACGCCGACGATCGGGCGATAACCCTCATTTCGACCAGCCTAACGGGCCCCCAGGTGCGGAGGTAAGGCGCCGGTGACGCCGGGCAGCGGCTGGGCCACCATCGCCCCGTCATCCCACAGCGCGGTGACCGCGGTGGCCGCCATCACCCGGACGCCTACGCCGATGGCGCGCTCGTCGATGTCGAACGTCGGCTGGTGAATGTCCAGCGAGGTCGTCGAACCGGGCACCCGGGTGCCCAGCCGGGCCAGCGCGCCCGGGATCGACTCCAGGTACCAGGCGAAATCCTCGCCGCCCAGGCTCTGCGCCGTCTGCACGACCGAGCCCGCGCCGAGCACGCCGAGCGCCGCGGCGGAAATCATGGCCGTGCTGGCCTGGTCGTTGACCGTGGGCGGCACGTAGCGCTGGTAGCTGAAATCCGCCTGCAGCCCGTACGTCAAGGCCACCGAGTCGATGAGCTCCTTGAGCAGGTCGGGCGCCGCATGCCAGGCCTCGTCATCCAGGCAGCGCACGGTCCCCTCCACCAGGCCGGCGTCGGGGATGGCGTTGGCCACGGTGCCCGCGACCACCCGGCCCCAGACCAGGCTGAGGCTGGACCGCGGGTCAACCCGCCTCGACAGCGCGGCCGGCACCTCCGTGATGATCTTGCCGAGCGCGTAGACCAGGTCGGTCGTCAGGTGCGGCCGGGCGGTGTGGCCGCCGGGCCCGGAGACCCGCACCTCGATCTTGTCGCAGGCCGCGGTGATCGGACCCGACCGCACGCCGAGATACCCGGCGTCCAGCCGGGGGTCGCAGTGCAGCGCGAAGATCCGGCCGACCGAGGTGATGCCGCCCGCCGCGAGCACGTCGAGCGAGCCGCCGCCGTCCTCCTCGGCAGGCTGGAAAACCAGCCGGACCCGCCCGGGCAGCAGGCCCGCGGCGGCCTGCCGCGCCAGGAACATGCCCGCGCCGAGCAGGATCGTGGTGTGCACGTCGTGACCGCAGGCATGGCAGGCACCCGGCACCGTGGAGCGATAAGGAACATCCTTCTCGTCCGTCATCGGCAGCGCATCGAGGTCAGCCCGCAGTGCCACCACCGGCCGTTCGGCGGAAGAATCTTGCTCTGAGCCGATATCGACGATCAGCCCGGTTCCCTTGGGCAAGATCACCGGCCGGAGTCCCTCCGCGGCCAGCCGCAGCGCGACCCGGCGCGTGGTGCGGTGCTCGGCGTTGGCCAGCTCGGGGTGCGCGTGCAGATCACGGCGGAACTCGATCAGCTCGGCCTCGTGCTCGGCCAGGAACTCGCTAAGATCCCCAGGCAAGTCATTGCCTGCCATACTCACCATCCCCCTGGAACCTGTCGTCTGCGAACTCGCTGACCAGCGCGTCTACCACGCTGGTCAGGTCCCCGGTGCGGGCGTAGACGGCCCGCTGCCGTTCGTACGAGGCACCGTGCTCGAGCACGTCGGCGACCACGGAAAGCTCGTCGGCGCAGCCGAGCCTGGCCGCGACCGGCTCAAGCTCGGCCAGCAGCTCGTACAGCTCGTCCCGCAGCGGCGCGGTGGCGCCCGTCTCGTCGGTGATCACGATCGCGTCAAGCCCGTACCGCGTCGCGCGCCACTTGTTGTCCCTGACCACCCAGGACGAGGGGGAAGGCAGGGTGTAGCCGCGGTCCAGCTGGAAGTCGAACAGCTGGACCAGGCACTGCGAGAGGGCGGCGACCATGCCCACCTCGCGCAGGGTCGGCACCCCGTCGAACATGCGGATCTCGACGGTGCCGAAGTCCGGGTGCGGCCGGATGTCCCACCAGACCTCCTTGATGCTGCGAATTGTCCCCGCCCGCAGCAGGGTGTCCATGTAATCCTCGAACTGTTTCCAACCCGTAAGCCGTTGCGGTATGCCCGCCGTCGGCAGTGCGCCGAACGTCACCGACCTGCTGGAGGCAAGCCCGGTATCGTACCCGCACCAGAACGGGCTCGACGCGGTAATAGCGAGAAAGTGCGGAAGATAAGCGGCGAGGGCATTGACGATCGGAATCGCCTTGCTCCCGTCGCGAATCCCCACATGAACGTGCACTCCGAACGTCTGAATCCGGCGGGCCAGCCACTGCATTTGCTCGACAAGCTCGGCATAGCGCTGGATAGGCGCCATCGCCGCATCCTGCCAGTTGCTCACCGGATGAGTGCCGGCACACGCCAATAGGATACCGTGCTCAGCGGTCGTCTGCTGTAGTTCGCTGATCGTGCGGGCGAGGTCGTCTTTCGCCTCGGCTACCGTACTGCTAATGCCCGTGACCAGCTCAAGCGTTGACTGCATCAGCTCGTGCCGTATCCGCGGGTGCTCGCCGGAGTCGGCCGCCCCCGGCAGCTCGGCGAGCAGCTTCCCTGCTTCCTGGCGGAGCAGCTTCGTCTGGGCGTCGATGAGCTGCACCTCCCATTCGACGCCGAGCGTCGCACCACGGGAAGGATTCCACTCGATCGCCATGGCCGGCCCCTTTGGTCACAGGGTTTCCGGCCGGTACTCGCCCCAGACATCCCGCAAGGCGTCGCAGACCTCACCCAGAGTGGCGTCGGCTCGCAGCGCGTCGCGCAGCGGATAAAGCACGTTATCGGTGCCCTCGGCCGCCTCCTTGACGGCGGAAAGCGCGCGGCTCACGGCCGCGGCGTCGCGGCGAGCACGAACGGCGGCCAGCCGGGCCGATTGTTCCGCCTCAAGCGCCGGGTCGAAGCGGAGCGGCTGATAAGGCTCCTCGTCGGCCGAGACGAACTTGTTCACGCCGACGATCACCCGCTCCCCCTCGTCGATCTCGCGGGCCACCCGGTAGGCCGCGCTCTCGATCTCCTGCTTCTGGAACCCGCGCTCGATCGCCGCCGCCGCCCCGCCCATATCCTCGATCCGGCCCATCAGCTCGGTGGCGGCCCCGGCCACCTCGTCGGTCATCGCCTCGATCGCGTACGAGCCCGCGAACGGGTCCGCCGTCGCGGTCAGGTCGCTCTCGTACGCGATCACCTGCTGGGTGCGCAGCGCCAGCCGGGCCGCCTTGGCGCTCGGCAGCGCGAGCGCCTCGTCGAAGGAGTTCGTGTGCAGCGACTGGGTGCCGCCAAGCACCGCCGCCAGGGCCTGCAGGCTTACCCGGACCATGTTCACTTCCGGCTGCTGCGCGGTGAGCTGGACGCCGGCCGTCTGGGTGTGGAACCGCAGCATCTGTGACCTGGGGTCCTTGGCCTTGAATTCGTTCTTCATGATGTCCGCCCACAGCCGGCGCGCCGCCCGGAACTTGGCCACCTCCTCGAGCAGCGTGGTCCTGGCGACGAAGAAGAACGAAAGCCGGGGGCCGAAGTCGTCGATATTCAGGCCGGATTTCAGCGCCGTCCGGACGTACTCCTTGGCGTTGGCCAGCGTGAACGCGATCTCCTGCACCGGCGTCGCGCCGGCCTCGGCCATGTGGTAACCGGAGATGGAGATCGTGTTCCACTTGGGCAGCTCCCGGTGGCAGTAACCGAAGGTGTCGGCCACCAGGCGCAGCGAAGGGCGCGGCGGGTAGATATAGGTGCCCCGGGCGATGTACTCCTTGAGCACGTCGTTCTGGATTGTCCCGGTCAGCTTGTCCAGCGGCGCGCCCTGCTCCTCGCCGACCGTGGCGTACATCAGCAGCAGCACCGCGGCCGGCGCGTTGATCGTCATCGAGGTGGACACCGTGTCGAGCGGGATGTCGCTGAACAAAGTGCGCATGTCATCGATGCAGTCGATGGCCACCCCGACCTTGCCCACCTCGCCGTGCGCGATCTGGGCGTCGGAGTCGTAGCCCATCTGCGTGGGCAGGTCGAAGGCGACGGAAAGGCCGGTGGTGCCGGCCTCGATAAGCTCGTGATACCGCCGGTTGGACTCCGCGGCGGTGGCGAAGCCGGCGTACTGTCGCATCGTCCACGGGCGGTCGACGTACATCCGCGGATACACCCCGCGGGTAAACGGATACTGTCCGGGCCTGCCTAGATCTGTTTCCGGCCGGAAATCCGTAAGCTGACTGTCATCGTAGACGGGATCGATCGGAAAGCCTGACTCGGACGTGCGCTCCATATGCCCAGGGTACTTCGGAGCGAGAAAGGCTCAGGCCCGGCCGCCGGGTCCGGGGCTGGGGGCCGGCTTGAGCAGGCCGATGCGGTCGCGGGTGACCGCCATGGTCTGCCCGGCGACCCGGCGGGCGTGCGCGGCCCCGCGGGCGAGCACGCGGTCAAGCCCGGCCTCGTCGGCGAGGAGCCGCTGCGTCTTCTCCCTGATCGGGGCGAACGTGGCCACGACCAGCTCAGCCAGGTCCTTCTTGAAGCCGCCGTAGCCCGCGCCTGCGTACCTGGCCTCGAGCGCGGCGACCGGCTCACCAGACATGGCCGAGTAGATCCGCAGCAGGTTGGTCACGCCCGGCTTGGCCTCGTCGTCGGCCCGGACCTCCGAGCCCGCGTCGGTGACCGCACGGGCGATCTTCTTGCGGATCACGGCCGGATCATCAAGCACGTCGATGATGCCCTGCGGCGAGGATGACGACTTGCTCATCTTGGCCGTCGGATCCTGCAGATCGTAAATCTTGGCCACGTCGGCGAGGATGTAAGGCTGCGGCGGCACGAACGTCTGACCGTACCTCTTGTTGAACCGCTGGGCCAGCGTCCGGCTGAGCTCCAGGTGCTGTCGCTGGTCCTCGCCCACCGGCACCTGGTCAGCCTGGTACAGCAGGATGTCGGCGGCCTGCAGGACGGGATAGGTGAACAGGCCCACGGAGGCCTGCTCCTGGCCTTCCCTGGCCGACTTGTCCTTGAACTGGATCATCCGGCTCGCCTCGCCGAAGCCGGTCAGGCAGCCGAGGATCCAGGCCAGCTCGGCGTGCTCGGCCACATGACTTTGCACGAACAGGGTGCACCGGTCCGGGTCAAGCCCGGCCCCGAGCAGCTGAGCGGCGGCGATCCGGGTCCGCTGGCGGAGCAGCACCGGGTCCTGCGGCACCGTGATCGCGTGCAGGTCGACCACGCAGTAGAACGCGTCGTAGCTGTCCTGCAGCGTCACCCACTGGCGCACCGCACCCAGGTAGTTGCCCAGGTGGAAAGAGTCGGCGGTGGGCTGGATGCCGGAAAGCACCCGGGATTGTGACATGTGCTGGAGTCTAGCGGCGGCCGCCGGGCAAGCCGGAATCGGCGACGACCACCTCGACCCGCTGGAATTCCTTCAGGTCGGAGTAGCCGGCCGTGGCCATCGTCCGGCGTAGCGCGCCCATCAGGTTCATCGAACCGTCCGGCACGGTGGACGGGCCGTGCAGGATCTGCTCGAGCGTGCCGATCGTGCCGACCCGGACCCGGGCGCCCCGGGGCAGCTCGGTGTGGTTGGCCTCACTGCCCCAGTGGTAGCCGCGGCCGGGCGCCTCCGCCGCCCGGGCCAGCGGCGAGCCCACCATGACCGCGTCGGCGCCGATGGCCAGGGCCTTGGCGATGTCACCGCTGGTGGTCATGGACCCGTCCGCGATCACGTGCACGTACCGGCCGCCCGACTCATCCAGGTAATCGCGCCGCGCCGCGGCCACGTCGGCGATCGCGGTGGCCATCGGCACCGCGACGCCGAGCACGGTCACCGTGGTGTGGCCGGAACCGCCGCCGAATCCCACAAGCACCCCGGCGGCACCGGTGCGCATCAGGTGCAACGCGGCGGTGTAGGTCGCGCAGCCGCCCACCACCACGGGGACGTCGAGCTCGTAGATGAACTGCTTGAGGTTGAGCGGTTCGGCCCGGCCGGAGACGTGCTCGGCCGACACCGTGGTGCCGCGGATCACGAAGATGTCCACGCCCGCGTCCACCACCGCCTTGGCGTACCTCGCGGTCCGCTGCGGCGACAGGCTCGCCGCGGTGGTCACCCCGGCCCGGGCGATCTCCTCGATGCGGCGCCCGATCAGATCCTCGGAGATGGGGGTGGCGTACATGGCCTGCAGCCTTTTCGTGGCCGCCTGCTCGTCGAGCTCGGTGACCTCGGCCAGCAACGGCTCGGGATCTTCGTACCTGGTCCACAGCCCTTCCAGGTCGAGCACGCCGAGCCCGCCGAGGCGGCCGATGCCGATGGCGGTGGCCGGGGACACCACGCTGTCCATCGGGCACGCCGTCAGCGGCAGCTCGAACCGGTAGGCGTCGATCTGCCAGGCGATCGACACCTCCTCCGGGTCTCGCGTCCGGCGGGCGGGCACGATGCCGATCTCGTTCAGAGAATAGGCTCGGCGACCGGTCTTGCCCCGGCCGATCTCCACGTCGCTCACGGCTGCGTCCTGCCGGGCCGGCCACCGTAGTTCGGCGCCTCGACGGTCATCTTGACGTCGTGCGGGTGGCTCTCGGTCAGCCCGGCCGCGGTGATCTGGATAAACCGTGCGTCCTGCAGGTCGGCGATGGTCCGGGCGCCGCAGTAGCCCATGGCCGCGCGGAGCCCCCCGACCAGCTGCCCGGCGACCGCGGACAGCGGGCCGCGGTAGGGCACCTGCCCCTCGATGCCCTCCGGCACGAGCTTGTCCTCGCGCAGCACGTCGTCCTGGAAGTAACGGTCCTTGGAGTAGGAACGGCCGCGCTCACGGTTCCGCAGCGCACCGAGCGAGCCCATCCCCCGGTACAGCTTGTACTGCTTGCCGTTGATGAAGACCATCTCGCCCGGGCTCTCCTCGCACCCGGCGAGCAGGCTGCCGAGCATGACGCTGTCGGCGCCCGCGGCGATGGCCTTGGCGATGTCGCCCGAGTACTGCAGGCCGCCATCCCCGATGACGGGCACCCCGGCGGGCCCGGCCGCCTTAGCCGCCTCGTAGATGGCCGTCACCTGCGGCACGCCCACCCCGGCCACCACCCGGGTGGTACAGATGGACCCAGGCCCGACACCGACCTTGATGCCGTCCGCCCCCGCGTCCACCAGGGCCTGGGCCCCGGCCCGGGTCGCGACGTTGCCGCCCACCACCTCGATGTCGGAGTTCGCCTTGATCTGGGCCACCATGTCGAGCACGCCTTGCGCGTGCCCGTGCGCGGTGTCCACCACCAGGAAATCCACGCCGACCTCGATGAGCGCCTGGGCCCGGCGCTTGGCGTCCTCGCCCACCCCGACAGCGGCCCCGACCACGAGCCGCCCGGCCGGGTCCTTGGTCGCGAAGGGAAACTTCTCGCTCTTGGTGAAGTCCTTCACCGTAATCAGCCCGCGGAGCCGGCCCGCGCCGTCGACCAGCGGCAGCTTCTCCACCTTGTGCTGCCGGAGCAGCCGCAGCGCTTCCTCGGACGCCACCCCGACCGGCGCGGTGATCAGCGGCATCGCGGTCATCACCTCGGCCACCCGGCGGCTGTGGTCCGTCTCGAACCTGATGTCGCGGTTGGTGACGATGCCCACCAGCACGCCATCGGCGCTGGTCACAGGCACGCCGGAGATACGGTACCGGCCGCAGAGCCCGTCCACGTCGGCGATGGTGGCATCCGGCCCGCACGTCACCGGATGGGTGATCATGCCCGCCTCGGAACGCTTGACCATATCGGCCTGCTGGGCCTGGTCCTCGATCGACAGGTTGCGGTGCAGCACGCCGACACCGCCCTGGCGGGCCATGGCGATCGCCATCCTGGCCTCGGTGACGGTGTCCATGGACGCCGACACGAGCGGCACACGGAGCTGGCAGCGGCGGGTGATCCTGGTGGTCGTGTCGGCCTCGCTGGGCAGCACGCTGGAATGAGCGGGGAGCAGCAAGACGTCGTCGAACGTCAGCCCGACCGGCGCGAACTTGTCATCCTGGCCGGGGGGTAGTTGATCAGTCATGGCACCTTCACCGAAAGTGGCAGCGGGAATCCTCTCATCCTATTGGGCCGGCTATCGGGCCGGCTTCGGTGCGGGCCCGCTGACCGGCTTCCGCCAGCGCGCGCAACCTGAGCAGCGCCCGGTGCTGGGCCACGCGGACCGCGCCTGGCGACATGTCGAGCACGTACCCGGTGTCCTCGGCGGACAGGCCGCCGACCACCCGGAGCAGCAGCAGCCTTCGCTGGCCGGCCGGCAGGCGAGCCAGCAGGATCCGCGCCTGGCTGGCTTCCAGCCGGGCCACCGCGGTCTCCTCGGGCCCGAGGCACCAGTCGGGTACGTCCGGCAGCACGGGCACGGACAGCGGCGAGCGGGCCGCGCCGCGGACCGCGTCGGCCACCTTGTGCGCGGCGATGGCGAAGACGAAGGCCGCGAACGGCCGCCCCATGTCCCGGTAGGACGGCAGGGCGGACAGCAACGCCAGGCACACCTCCTGCGCCACGTCGTCTTCGTCCTGGTGTCCGATCGGGGCCAACCGGGCCCGGACGTACCTCACGATCACCGGCCTGAACTGACGCAGCAGCGCCTCGATGGCGTCCTGGCGGCCCTGCGCCGCCAGGACGTGCAAGTCGGCACGGGGTCGCGGCTCGGGAGCGGCCGGGGAGGGTCGGGGCCGGGGTTGGAGGGGTGGGGGTTGAGAGGCTGGGGGTTGAGAGGCTGGGGGGTGGGAGGCTGGGGGGTGGGGGGATCTCAGGACCGCTATTGTGTTGGCCTGGTCAACCATGCCTCCGGTGGTGAATCCGGAGCGGTTCCATTTCGTCACAGAAAGTTATTGCCCATTCGGCGGCGCGCGATCTCCGCGACACGCCGGAACGGGGGGCTACATTCTTATGACCTTTGCGTTTACCGAGGATTCGGCCGTCGTCATCGAGCGATAAGCCGGGCTTGTCCGTTCTTCGCCGGAAGGCTCTGGCCTTATAAGAAAATAACGTGAGCTTCCCGCGTGTCGCGAGCGGCGGACAGCCTCGCACCATTTGCGTGATTTGCCAGCATTGATCCCAGGCCGTGCTACGGTCCGACGTGCTCCGGGCCTGCGCCAGCACCCCGCTCCCATGATCGCGAAGAGTTTTTACCTGCGGGCGGGTAAAAAGTCTTCGCGATCATTAAATTTTGCCCGGAGAACACGACGCGGCCCGGGCGTGTGGCATTAAATCACATTCACGGCCCCCGGCACGCCGGAACAGCACGAAAGCCGGGTTTCAGGGTGGAAACCCGGCTTTCGTGCTGTGGCTCGCCGGACAGTCGGTCCGGCGGAGCCCTTGTTTGACCTAGTGCGAGTGGCTGTGCCCGTGGCCGTCGGCCGCGGACCCTTCCTTCTCTTCCGGCTTCTCCACCACGAGGGTCTCCGTGGTCAGCAGCATGCCGGCGATCGACGCAGCGTTCTGCACGGCCGACCTGGTCACCTTGACCGGGTCGATGACGCCCTGAGCTATCAGGTCGCCGTACTCACCGGTGGCCGCGTTGTAACCGTGGCCCACGGGCAGCGTCGCGACCTTGGCGGTCACCACCCCGCCTTCCTGGCCCGCGTTCAGCGCGATCCAGCGGCACGGCTCGGACAGGGCACGCTGGACGACGCGCACCCCGGTGGCCTCGTCGCCGGTGAAGCCGAGGTCACCGAGGTCGGTGGCGACATGCACCAGGGCGCTGCCGCCGCCGGCGATGATGCCTTCCTCGATGGCCGCGCGGGTGGCGGAGATGGCATCCTCCAGGCGGTGCTTCTTCTCCTTGAGCTCCACCTCGGTGGCGGCACCGACCCGCAGGACGCAGACGCCGCCGGACAGCTTGGCCAGCCGCTCCTGCAGCTTCTCCTTGTCCCAGTCGGAGTCGGAGTTTTCGATCTCGGTGCGGATCTGCCTGATCCTGTCCTCGATCTCGGTCTTGTCGCCTGCCCCGTCCACGATCGTGGTGTCGTCCTTGGTGATGACGACACGGCGGGCGCGGCCCAGGCTGTCAATCTCGACCGACTCCAGCTTGGTGCCGAGCTCCTCGGTCACCACGGTGCCGCCGGTCAGGGCGGCGACGTCGGCCAGCATGGCCTTGCGGCGGTCACCGAAGCCGGGCGCCTTTACGGCGACCACGTTGAGCAGGCCGCGCAGCTTGTTCACCACGATGGTGGCCAGCGCCTCACCCTCGACGTCCTCGGCGATCACCAGCAGCGGCCGCTTCACCTGCGCGATCTTTTCCAGCAGCGGCAGGAAGTCGGCCATTGAGGAGATCTTGGACTGGTGGATGAGGATGTACGGGTCATCCAGCACCGCCTCGAGACGCTCGGGGTCGGTGATGAAGTACGGGGAAATGTATCCCTTGTCGAACTGGAGGCCTTCAGTGAACTCCAGCTCAAGGCCCATCGTCGGCGATTCCTCGACGGTGATGACACCGTCCTTGCCGACCTTGCTGAACGCCTCGGCGATCAGCTCGCCGATCTTCTCGTCCTGCGCCGAGATCGTCGCGACGTGCGCGATCTCGGTCTGCTCCTCCACGTCACGCGCGGACTCGAGCAGTCGCTTGGAGACCTCAGCGGCGGCGGCGTCGATACCGCGCTTAAGGTCCATCGGGTTGGCGCCGGCCGTAACCGAGCGGAGCCCGAAGTGCACCATCGCCTGGGCCAGGACCGTTGCCGTCGTGGTGCCGTCTCCGGCGACGTCATTGGTCTTGGTGGCGACCTCCTTGGCGAGCTGGGCCCCCATGTTCTCGTAAGGGTCCTCAAGCTCCACCTCCTTGGCGACGGTCACGCCATCATTGGTGATGGTGGGGGCGCCCCATTTTTTATCGAGTACGACGTTGCGGCCCATCGGGCCGAGCGTCACCTTCACGGCGTCGGCGAGCTTGTTGACGCCACGCTCAAGCGAGCGGCGGGCGGCCTCGTCGAACTCCAGGATCTTGGGCATTTACTACCTCAACCTACGGTTGGATCGAGTTCTCTGCAGCATGCGAAGGCATGCTCGCGGCTCCGGCGAGCATGCTGAGGCATGCTCGCCGGAGCCCGCGAACTACTGCTACTTGTCGATGATGGCGAGCACGTCGCGAGCGGAAAGCACCAGGTATTCCTCACCTGAGTACTTCACCTCGGTGCCGCCATACTTGCTGTACAGCACCACGTCGCCGACCTTGACATCGATCGGCACGCGCTTGGAACCCGCGTCGTCGAAGCGTCCCGGGCCCACCGCGACGACTTCGCCCTCCTGGGGCTTCTCCTTCGCGGTGTCCGGGATCACAAGTCCGGACGCCGTGGTCTGCTCCGCTTCGAGCGGGCGGACCACAATCCGGTCTTCGAGCGGCTTGATTACTACCTTGGTGGCGGTCGTCACGATCTGACCTCCCCCTTCGGAAAGGCTAATGGTGAGTTACTAGGGGAAAGCGAGTGCGGCTGCCTGTCGTCGCGGGTGCCAGACGGCCTCGTCGCATTAGCACTCTACACGAGCGAGTGCTAACTCGGAACAGTAGCGCTAGCAGCCGGAGCCGTCAACCGAGGGAACCGGGACCTGCTTCGCGAAGGCAGCCGCGAGTTAGGGTGATCGTTATGTCTCAGGACATCTTGGACCGAGCCCACGCCGAGGGCCTGGACGCGGCGGATCCGCTGGGCGGCTACCGGGCCCGGTTCGCGCTGGATGACCCCTCGCTTGTCTACCTGAACGGCAATTCCCTGGGCGCGCTTCCGCTGGCCACCCTGGCGCGGCTGGACCACGTGATCAGGACCGAATGGGGCAGCGCCCTGGCCAGCTCGTGGGATCACTGGGTCGACCTGCCCGGCCGCGCGGGTGACCTGGTCGGCGAGCTCACCGGCGCGGCCGGCGGACAGGTGATCGTCACCGACAACACCACGGTCAACCTGTACAAGCTGGCCTCGGCGGCGCTGGAGGCCAGGCCCGGACGGCGCGTGATCGTCACCGACGCCGACAACTTTCCCAGCGACCGCTACGTGCTCGAGGGAATCGCGGCGCAGCGCGGCACGGAGCTCCGGATGCTGGCGACCGACATCAACAAGGGCCTGGCCGCCGATGCGGTCCGGGCCGCCGTCGACGACGACACCGCGCTGGTCAGCCTGTCCCACGTGGCGTACCGTAGCGGCGCGCTGGCCGACATGGCGGCGATCACCGAGATTACCCACGGGGCCGGCGCGCTGATGCTCTGGGACCTGTGCCATTCGGTCGGCGCCGTGCCCATCGAGCTCGACGCCTGCGACGTCGACCTCGCCGTCGGCTGCACCTACAAGTACCTCAACTCCGGTCCAGGCGCCCCCGCGTTCTGCTACGTCGCGGCCCGGCTGCGGGAAGTGCTGCGGCAGCCGATCTGGGGCTGGTTCTCCCAGCGCGACCAGTTCGCCATGGGCCCCAGATACGACCCGGCGGCCGGGATGGCGAAGTTCACCACGGGAACGCCCTCCATCCTGGGCGCGGCCGCGGTGGAAGAGGGAGCCCGGTTGCTGCTCGAGGCCGGCATCGGGCCGATCCGGGCCAAGAGCATGCAGCTGACCCGCTACCTCATCGACCTGGCCGAGGCCTGGCTCATCCCGCTTGGCTGCACGCTGGCCACGCCGTCTGACCCTGGCCGCCGCGGCGGCCACGTCACCTTCTGCCATCCGCGCGCCGAACAGCTTGTCGGTCAGCTGGCCGCCGCCAACGTCATCACCGACTACCGGACCCCGAACCGGTTCCGGCTCGGCCCCTCCCCGCTCACCACCCGCTTCACCGACGTCTGGCGGGCCGTCCGCACCACCCGCGACATCCTCGAGCAAAGCCGCTAAGGGGAACCCATGGCTGAACCCGTCACCTACTCCGGTTACCTGCGGCTCGATCAGCTGCTCACGGCTCAGCAGCCGCGGTCGGGCGAGCACGACGAGATGCTGTTCATCGTCATTCACCAGATCTACGAGCTGTGGTTCAAGCAGCTGCTGCACGAGCTCGGCAAGCTGCAGGCCGAACTGTCCTCCGGCACTGCCACCCACGCCATGCGTACGCTGCGGCGCGCGCTGGCCATCATGAAGATCATGGTGGCCCAGCTCGACGTGCTCGAGACCATGACACCGGCTCAGTTCACCCGGTTCCGCGACGAGCTCGGCACCTCGAGCGGCTTTGAGTCCGCGCAGTTCCGCGAGCTCGAGGCGGTGCTCGGCCGCCGCGACCCGATGATGGCCACCCGGCATCTAGGGCCGGAACGGGACCGCATCGTGGCCGCGATGTCACGGCCCGGCCTGTTCGACTCCTTCGTCGGGTACCTGGCCGGCCAGGGCTACGACATCCCGGCGGACATCGTGCACCGGGACGTCAGCCAGCCCCTGGAGCCCTCGGAGGAGATCCAGCAGGTGCTCAAGCGGGTCTACGACGACGACACCGACGCCGCCGCGATCTGCGAGCTGCTCGTCGACATCGACGAGGGCATGCAGGAATGGCGCTACCGGCACGTGAAGATGGTCCAGCGGACCATCGGCACCCGCTCAGGCACGGGCGGCTCGGCCGGCGCCCGCTACCTCACCACCACCCTCAGCAAACCCACCTTCCCCGACCTGTGGGCCATCCGCAACATGGGCTAGAGGCGGGGCTGAAGGTGCGGGTGGGGCGCAAGGTGTGGGCGGTGAAAGGGGTGGGCGGTGAAAGGGGTGGGCGGGCGAGCGGGGGCGGCCGTTCGGGAGATAATTCCCACTCGATGGTGGCGGGGGGCTTGCTTGTGACGTCCAAGACCACGCGGTTGACTTCGGGGACCTCGTTGGTGATCCGGGTGGAGATCCGGGCCAGGACCTCGTCGGGGAGGCGGGCCCAGTCGGCGGTCATGGCGTCTTCGCTGGTGACCGGGCGGAGCACGACCGGGTGGCCGTAGCTGCGGCCGTCGCCTTGCACGCCGACCGAGCGCACGTCGGCGAGCAGCACCACCGGGCACTGCCAGACCAGGGTGTCGAGCCCGGCCGCGGACATCTCCTCGCGGGCGATGGCGTCGGCCGCGCGCAAGATGCCGAGACGTTCGGCGGTGACCTCGCCGATGATCCTGATGGCCAGGCCCGGGCCGGGGAACGGCTGGCGGCGGACGATCGCCTGCGGCAGGCCGAGCTCCTCCCCCACCCGGCGGACCTCGTCCTTGAACAGCAGCCTCAGCGGCTCGACCAGCTGGAACTTCAGGTCATCGGGCAGCCCGCCGACGTTGTGGTGCGACTTGATGTTGGCCGTGCCGGTGCCGCCGCCTGACTCCACCACGTCCGGGTACAGGGTGCCCTGCACCAGGAACTCGCAGGCCTCGCCGTGCTCGCCGGCCTCGGCGGTGATCTCCCTGGCGGCCCGCTCGAAGGCGCGGATGAACTCCCGGCCGATGATCTTCCGCTTCTTCTCGGGGTCGGTGACCCCGGCCAGCGCCGAGGCAAACACGCCGGCCTCGTCCGCCACCGTGAGCCGGACCCCGGTCGCGGCCACGAAATCCTGCTCGACCTGCTCCGCCTCGCCCTGGCGCAGCAGGCCGTGATCGACGAAGACACAGGTCAAGCGGTCACCGATGGCGCGCTGCACGAGCGCGGCGGCGACCGCGGAGTCCACGCCGCCGGACAGCCCGCAGATCGCGTGCCCGCCGCCCACCTGCTCGCGGATCCGTTCCACCTGCTCCTCGACGATGTTCACCATCGTCCAGGACGGCCGGCAGCCGGCCAGCTCGAGGAAACGGCCGAGCAGCCGGGTGCCGTGCTCGGTGTGCATCACCTCGGGGTGGAACTGGACGCCGAACATCCGGCGGCCCGCGTCTTCCACCGCGGCCACCGGCGTGCCCGCGGTCCGTGCGGTCACGGTGAAGCCGGGTGGCGCCTCGGTGGCGGTATCCCCGTGCGACATCCACACCCGCTGGCTGGCCGGCAAGCCGGCCAGCAGCATTCCCCCCGAAGGGGGGCCAGGGGGGTATGGGGGGAAAGGTTCCCCCCCATGAGCGGGGGGGGTCTGGGGGGGGTCGTCCCCCCCGAGGAGATGCAGCGCCGTGGCTCCGTACTCGGCCAGGCCGGTGCGCTCGACGGTGCCGCCCAGGGCGGTCACCATGAGCTGGAAGCCGTAGCAGATGCCAAGCACAGGGACGCCCGCGTCGAACAGCCCGGGCGGCGCGGGCGGGGCCCCGTCGGCGTAGACGGACGAGGGGCCGCCGGAGAGGATGATCGCCTTGGGCCGTTTGGCCAGCATCTGCTTGGCCGGCATGGTCGAGGGGACGATCTCGGAGTAGACGTGGCATTCACGTACCCGGCGCGCGATCAGCTGGGCGTACTGCGCGCCGAAGTCAACGACCAGAACAGTGTCGAAACCACCGGGCACGTCAGTCGCCTTTCTCTGGGGCCTTCTCTGGGGCCTTCTCTGGGGCCTTCTCTGGGGCCTTCGAGTCTAGACCGGCGGGAACCGGGGTCTGGGAGACGCGCAGGCGGGCGATGCGGCGGCCGTCAAGTTCGGTGACGGTGATGGTGCGGCCGGCCACCTGGACGCTGTCGCCGTCGGACGGCAGGTCGCCAAAGGCGGCCAGGACGTACCCGGCCGCGGTCTCGTACGGGCCTTCGGGCAGCTCGACGCCGGTCTGTTCGGTGAACTCGTCCAGGTTGAGCAGGCCGTCGACCTCGACCTCGCCACCGCGCAGCGTGGTGGAGGTGGCCTGCTCCAGGTCGTACTCGTCCTGGATGTCGCCGATCAGCTCCTCGACCAGGTCCTCCAGCGTGACGATGCCCGCGGTGCCGCCGTAGTCGTCGACCACGATGGCCAGGTGGGCCCGCTCGCGGCGCATCTCGGACAGCGAGGAGAGCACGGTCTTGCTGATCGGCAGGAACTTCACCGGCCGGCTGATCCCGCTGACCGGGCCCGTGCGCTTGGCCTCCCCCGGGCCGAACAGGTCCCGCACGTGCACGAAGCCGATCACGTTGTCGTAGGTGCCCGAGTACACGGGCAGCCGCGAATGCGGCTCGCGGGCGGCTATCGCCGCGGCCTCGGCGATCGGCGTCTGCTCGTCCAGGAACACCACCTCGGTGCGGGGCACGAGGACCTCGCGGATCTGCCGTTTGCCCGCGTCGAAGACCTCGCCGACGATGTGCCTCTCGTCCTGGCTGAGCGTCTGGGCGCCGGTCACCAGCTCGCGCAGCTCCGCTTCGGTCATGGCCTGGCGGCCGACCCGGGGATCGCCGCCGAGGATGGCCACGACCAGGTTGGTCGACTGGATCAGCAGCCAGACGACCGGCCGGGCCAAGGTGGCGATCCGGTCGAGCAGCGGCGCGGCCAGCAACGCCAGCCCCGGTGCCCGCTGCAACCCGATTCGCTTGGGCGCCAGCTCGCCCAGGATCAGGCTGAAGAACGTGATGACGATCGTCACCGCGAAAAACGCCACGGGGCTCGCCCAGCCCGGCGACATGTGCTGGCTCTTGATCAGCCACGACTTCAGCACGCCGGCCAGGGTGTCGGCGCCGTAGGCGCCGGTGACCAAGGTGGCCAGGGTGACGCCGATCTGCACGGCGGAGAAGAACCGGTTCGGGTCAAGGGCCAGCTTCGCCGCCCGCTGGCCGCGCCTGCCCCGCCGGGCCAGCTCCCGGACCTGGCCTTCGCGCAGGGACACCAGGGCCATCTCCGAGGCGGAGAAGAAACCCCCGATGCAGGCGATGACCAGCACGACGATGATCTCGACCACGACCTTGCTCACGTCGCGATCGCCGGCTTCTGGGTACCGATGGTACGGATCTGAACCCCCGAGGTCCTCTTTCCGGCCAGTCTAGACGGGTAACGTATGGGTTCCGTGGGCACACAATCAATCTGGAAATCCAGTACCCGGCTGGCGGACGGGCGCGAAATCATCTATTTCGACGAGTCGCCCGGCCTGGGCCGCGAGCTGGTGCCCGACACCAGGAACCTGCCGCCGCAGCCGCCAGGTCCACCGCTCCCTGTCGGGTCGGCCGAATCAGGGATCCGCTGGGATCCGCTGGCCGGCGAGTGGGTGGTGATCGCGGCGGCCCGCCAGGACCGCACCTTCCTGCCGCCGCCCGACCAGTGCCCGCTCGACCCGTCGGCACCGGGACGGCTCACCGAGATCCCGGCGCCCAGCTATGACGTGGTGGTGTTCGAGAACAGGTTTCCGTCGCTGGCCGAGCCGCTCGGACGCTGCGAGGTGGTCTGCTTCACCGCCGACCACAACTCCTCCTTCGCCCAGCTCAGCCCGGCCCGGGTCCGCACCGTGTTCGAGGCCTGGGTGGACCGCACCCAGGCGCTGAACGCGCTGGGAGGCACCGAGCAGGTGTACATCTTCGAGAACCGCGGCGAGGAGATCGGCGTCACGCTGCACCATCCGCACGGGCAGATCTACGCGTTCCCTTTCGTCACTCCGCGCACCGAGCGGATGGTGGCGCAGGCCCGCAGCTACAACGGGGACAACCTGTTCGACGACCTGGTCGCCGCCGAACTGCGGGCCGGGACGCGGATCGTGGTCCGCAACGAGCACTGGATCGCGTTCGTGCCCGAGGCGGCGCGCTGGCCGTACGAGGTGCGGATCTTCCCGGTCGTCCGGGTACCCGACCTGCCGGCCGTGGGGGACGCGGCGCGGGAGGCCTTCGGGCCGCTGTACCTGGAGGTGCTGCGCCGGTTCGACGCCTTGTTCGGCCAGCCGGCGCCGTACATCGCCGGGTGGCATCAGGCTCCGGTGTCCGACCAGGTCACGCGCCGCCAGTTCGCCGCGCACCTTCAGGTACTGTCGGTCCGGCGTGCGGCGGGCAAGCTAAAGTACCTGGCCGGGACGGAATCGGGGATGGGCGTCTGGAGCAACGACATCGTCCCGGAATACGCAGCGCAACGGCTCAGGGAGGCCTGATGAGAGTGCTCGTCACCGGCGGCGCCGGCTACATCGGCAGCGTCGTCGCCGCGCAGCTTATCGCGGCCGGGCACGAGGTCACCGTGCTTGACGACCTGTCCACCGGGTACCCAGACGCGGTGCCGGACGGCGCCACGTTCGTCCGGGGCACGCTGCGCGACTGCGCGGCCGAGGTGCTCAGCGACGACATCGAGGCGGTCCTGCACTTCGCGGCCAAGTCGCTGGTCGGCGAGTCGGTGGCGGACCCGGCCAGCTACTGGTCGAACAACCTGGGCGGCACGCTCGCGCTGCTCGAGGCGATGCGCGAGATCGGCGTCCGGACGATCGTGTTCTCCTCCACCGCGGCCGTCTACGGCGAACCGGAGCGGACGCCGATCGAAGAAACCGACCCCACCCGGCCGACCAGCCCCTACGGCGCGACCAAGCTGGCCGTGGACACGACGCTGACTGAGTTCGGCCGGATGCACGGGTTCGGCGCGGTCAGCCTGCGCTACTTCAACGTCGCGGGCGCCCAGCGCAGCGCCGACGGCCACTGGCTCGGCGAGCGCCACCAGCCGGAGACCCACCTGATCCCGAACGTGCTGGCCGGGGCGACCGACGGCCGCCGGGTGCAGATCTTCGGCGACGACTACCCCACCCCGGACGGGACCTGCGTCCGGGACTACATTCACGTCGCGGACCTGGCCGACGCGCACCTGCGCGCGCTGGCCGCCTGCCGGGCCGGCCAGCACCGCGTCTACAACCTCGGCAGCGGGGCCGGGTTCTCCGTCCGCGAGGTGATCGAGGTCTGCCGTGAGGTCACCGGGGCCGACATCGGCACCGACGTGGGCCCGCGCCGGGCCGGCGACCCGGCCGTCCTGGTCGCCTCGTCCGCCCGGATCTCCTCCGAGCTGGGCTGGCACGCCACCAGGGACCTGCGCGCCATGGCCGCCGACGCCTGGCAGTTCACCCAGGCCCGCAGTCTCCAGTGAAGGCTTCTGAGCTGTTTGGGGGGGCGGCTGAGGGGGTGTGGCTGGCGCCGGGGCGGGCCAACCTGATGGGCGAGCACACCGACTACAACGACGGGTACGTGCTGCCGTTCGCGCTCGGCCAGGCCACCACGGCGGCGGCGGCCCGGCGGCCAGACCGCACCCTGACGCTGTGCTCCCGCCAGGAACCGGACGCCACGGTGGAGATCGCGCTCGACGGGCTGGCCCCCGGCCAGCTGACCGGCTGGGCCGCCTACCCGGCCGGGGTGGCCTGGGCGCTGCACGAGGCCGGTTATCAGGTTCCCGGTGCCCGCATCGCCATCGACTCGGACGTGCCCGCGGGCGCGGGCCTGTCCTCATCGGCCGCGCTGGAGTGCGCGACCGCGCTGGCGCTGACCGAGCTGGCCGGGCTGGAGGTGCCGCGGGCCGAGCTCGCCGCGATCGCCCGCCGGGCGGAGAACGAGTTCGTCGGGGTGCCGTCCGGCATCATGGACCAGTCCGCGTCGCTGCTGGCCCAGGCCGGCCACCTGCTGCTGCTCGACTGCTGCTCGCTGCAGACGACCCAGGTCCCGTTCGACCCGGCCGCGGCGGGTGCGCGGCTGCTGCTGGTCAACACCAGGGCCAGGCACAACCTGAGCGACGGCGGCTACGGCCGGCGGCGGGCCGAGTGCGAGGAAGCCGCCCGCCTGCTCGGCATCCCATCACTGAGATACCTAACGGACAGTGCTGACACGGCCCGGCTCCCCGATTCCGTGCTGCGGCGCCGCGCCCGGCACGTCGTCACCGACAACCAGCGGGTCCTGCGGGTCGTCGAGCTGCTCCGGGCCGCCCCCGACCGCCCGGATACCTACCACGAGATCGGGCGGCTGCTGACCCAGGCGCACGCCTCCCTGCGTGATGATTTCGAGATCTCCTGGCCGGAGGCGGACGCGGCCGTCGAGGCGGCCGTGGCCGCGGGTGCGCTCGGTGCCCGGATGATCGGCGGCGGCTTCGGCGGCTCGGTGCTGGCACTGGCGCGCGCGGCCGACGGCGACTCGGTCCGCGATGCGGTCACCGCGGCGTTCGCCCGGCACGGCTGGACCGCACCGGAGTTCCTCGCCGCCGATCCCTCGGCTGGTGCCAGGAAGCTGGCGTTACAGTGGACGTGGCCGGCCACGGAGGAGGTACCAGTGCAGGTACGACAGGAAGCGGCGCTGCTGGCGGATGAGATCGCCGGGCTGCGGCATGCCATCCACCGTGAGCCCGAGATCGGCCTGGACCTGCCGAAGACGCAAGCCAAGGTGCTCGCCGCCCTGGACGGGCTGCCGCTGGAGATCAGCACGGGCCAGGGCCTCAGCTCGGTGACCGCGGTGCTGCGAGGCGCCAGGAACGGCCCGGTGGTCCTGCTCCGCGGCGACATGGACGCGCTGCCCGTCACCGAGGAAACGCAGCTGCCGTACGCGTCGCAGATTCCCGGCGCGATGCATGCCTGCGGTCACGACCTGCACACCGCGATGCTGGCCGGGGCCGCCCGGCTGCTGTCCGCCCGGCAGGCCGAGCTGCCCGGCACCGTGATCTTCATGTTCCAGCCGGGCGAAGAAGGCTACGCCGGCGCCCGGCACATGATCGGCGAGGGCGTGCTCGACGCGGCGGGCCCGCGGCCGGTCGCGGCCTACGGCCTGCACGTGACGGCGAACCGGCTGCCGTGCGGCGCGTTCTCCACCCGGCCCGGCCCGATGCTCGCCGCCGCCGACACGATCACCGTCACCGTGCACGGACGCGGCGGCCACGCCTCCCAGCCGCATCTGGCCGCCGACCCGATCCCGGCCGCCTGCGAGATGGTGCTCGCGCTGCAGACCCTGGTGACCAGGAAGTTCGACGTGTTCGACCCGGTGGTCATCACGGTCGGCAGCATGCACGCAGGCACCACAGACAACGTGATCGGTGACCAGGCCACGTTCCTGGCCACCGCGCGCTCCTACAGCGCCCGGGCGCAGAGCACGCTGGCCAAGTGCGTCCCCGAGCTGATCCAGGGCATCGCGCACGCGCACGGGCTGACCGCCGACGCCGAGTACGCGACGGAATACCCGGTGACCGTCAACGACGCGGCCGAAGCGGCGTTTGCGACCGAGACGATCGCGGCCGCGTTCGGCCCGGACCGGGGCGAGACGGCGCGGTTCCCCATCCCCGGCGCGGAGGACTTCTCCTTCGTGCTCGAACAGGTGCCAGGCGCGTTCGTCTTCCTCGGCGCGTGCCCGCCTGACCAGGACCCGGAGACCGCGCCCACGAACCACTCGGCGCGGGCGCGGTTCGACGACGCCGCGCTGGTGGAGGGCACCTCGCTCTACGCCGAGCTGGCCCTGCGCCGGCTGGCCCAAGGCTGACGCCCACGCCCTGGGCCTGATGTGCTTGGCGAGCATCCGCCGTCGGCTCCCGAGCCAACAGTCAGGTCAGCCGCCTCTGTCTTGAGCAGTTTTTTCCCAGGATGGGGGGAATGAGGTAGCTAATCGAGCATGAGTTCGATAGAATACCGGTATGCGTCACTGAGATCGTTCTCCCGTAGGAAGGGTGGCTCATGTCCGAAGGACCGTTCCGCGGCCGCGGGGATGACGGCGAGGAGACTGAGGGCCCCTCGCTGCCGCCGGGCATCGGAGACGGTCCTCATGGCGCCGGCCGGGGGCGCGGGGACGACGGCGGCTGCGGCGATCCTCCTGAGGATGACTGGGGGGAGGAACTGCCCCCGGACTATGGCCCGGAGCAGGGCCTGTTCCTGTCCGTGCCGGCCGGGAACGCGGACCTGGCCGGGTTCGCCGGCGATGGCGGGGCTCCGGCGATAGCGCCGGGGCCGTTGCTGGCCGGGCTGACCGTTGCGGTGGCGGGGGGTGACGGCGCCGGGCTGACCCAGGCCTCCGATGACTTCGTGTTCGCGGTGATCGCGGCCGGCCGGCGGATGGCTTCCTGGGGTACCTGGCTCGAGCTGTCCGCGCTGCGGGAGCTGGCCCTGCGCCGCCCCGCCAACCCGGATCGCCGGGCCGAGGCCGACACAGGCACCGCCAGCAGCGGGCCGGGCGACACAGGCACCGCCAGCACCGAGACCGCCAGCACCGGGCCGAGTGGCGGGAAGGGTCAGCCGGCTGCGGACGGGCGGGTGCAGGTCAGCGAGTTCACCGCCGACGAGGTCGCGTTCGGGTTGCGGATGACCTGGGCGGCGGCGGCGGCCCGGATCGGGTACGCGTGCGACCTGGCGGGGCGGCTGCCGGTCACCTTCGCCGCGCTGGGCGGCGGCCTGATCGACCCGGTGCACGCTAAGATCATCTTTGAGCAGACCGATGTGCTCTCCGCGGCCGATGCGGCCAAGGCCGACCCGGTGCTGGCCGCCGCCGCGCAGGTCAAGACCTACGGCGAGCTCCGCGCCGCCGCCGCGCGGCTAGCCCTCAAGCTCGACCCGGATTCGGCGGAGCGCCGCAAGCAGGCCCGCCGGAAGGAAGCGCACGTGCGGCCGTTCCGGGAAGACTCAGGCAACGCCGGGATGACCGCCAGGGAACTGCCCTCCGACGAGGTCCTCGCCTCCTGGCAGCATGTCGACCAGCGGGCCAGGGACCTGCGCGCCGCCGGGGTCCCCGGCACCCTGCGCGAGCTTCGCGTCCGTGCCTACCTCGATTTGCTGCAGGAACGGGACAGCCGGGACACCCTGCCCGCGCCGCCGGACGGATCCGGAGCAAACAGCGGCCCAGGCGGCGGACCCTGGGGGAATGGCGGGCCGGGCGGGAACGGCGGGCCGGGCGGCCGTCCTGGGACCGGACCCAGCACGGGGCCGAGCCTGGCGGCGCTGGTGAACCTCACGGTCCCGCTGACGACCTGCTTGGGCCTCTCGGACATTCCCGGGGAGGCCGCCGGGTTCGGGCTGCTGGACGCTCAGAGCGCCCGGGACCTGGTCGCCGCGGCCGCCCGGGACCCGCGCACCCGTTGGTGCGTGACCGCGCTGCACCCCGACGGAACCGCCGCCGCCCACGGTTGTGCCCCCGGTCGGCACCCCGCGCCTCCGGGCCCGGAACCACCCGGCCCCGCACCACCCGGCACGCCCGGCGGCCCCGCACCACCCGGCACGCCCGGCGGCCGGGCCCGGGACTACCTGCGCGGCCTGCGCGTCCAGCTCACCCCGATCGCCCGCGGCCGCTAGGCACCTGATCACCACCCGGTCCGCCCGGTGCACCGCCCCCGGCTGCGGACGCCCCGCCGCCCGCTGCGACCTGGACCACACCCTCGCCTGGGACGCGGGCGGGATCACCTGCGAATGCGATTTGGCCCCCCTGTGTCGCCATCATCACCGGTGTAAGCAAGCCCAAGGATGGCACCTAGAGCAGCCAGAACCAGGCGTCATGAAATGGCGAACCCCGGCCGGCCAGATCTTCATTACCATTCCCACCGAATACCACATATAGCCGACGCTCCAGCAGGGTCGGCACGGGCGCTGTTCGACGATGCCGCACTTGCGGAAAGCCCATCGTCGTGCGCCGAGCTGGCCTTTCACCGGACAAATGTTAATCGAAGGGTGTTGACTTTCTCCATAAGTGAGCGAATCTGGAGTCGGAGGCGGTCTCATCAT
>JBEKGC010000019.1:0-32736 GCA_050013055.1 Streptosporangiaceae bacterium | reverse complement strand
AGCGAGCTTGTTCAGCGACCTGGCCTCTCCGCCGCCGGTGAGGCTCAGTAGTTCCGCTGCCTCATGCCCGAGCTGCTCGATCGGCACCAGATCCTCCGTCCCTGCTCATTCTTAGCACATCCGGGCGGACGAGCCGTTGCCGTACCTGTCCGCGCCAGCGGAGGAACGGCACCGTCATCATCTCGGTGCGCTGGCCTCGCCTACCCGGGTCGATCGGCGGCAAACGGCACCGGCCCCCCAGCCAGCTCAGTCAGGGACAGCGGCGGTGACTTCGCTGGCGGCACGCTGGCTCAGCGAAACGCGCACCAAGGCAGCGGCAAGCCGGGCCGGCTGACCGCTGCTGGCGAGCAGGCCGGCCAGCGAATCGCGGTCGTACGGCAACCTCACCCGGCGAGCGCCGCTGGTCACCTTCGCGTCTACGTAAGGCGCGACCGCGGCCCAGGTGTCCTGAATCTCGCGCAGGAAGATACTGGCGCCGGCCGGTCCTACGCCGGGAAACTCGACGAGCAGAGCGGCGATGCGGTCAGCGTCGCCGTGCGCCTCGTCGCGCAGCCTGCGCAAGTCACCGTGCCAGCGGCTGGTCAGCAGCTCTGCACCATCACCCAGCATGCTCGCGGTGCGCTCGTCATAACGCCGGTAGTGGCCGCGCCCGAGCGCGTCCACCCGGTCCTGCCAGCTGGCCTCACTCATAGCCTTCGGGCTCCGGTAGCCGGCGGCGAACAGCTCGCGCGCGGCCGCGACCCCGGTTTCCGCCGGAATCGGCGCGCTGAGCAGCGTGGCCAGCACGAGCACCTGGTAGAGCGGACCGGGCCGGTCGGCGAGCTTGATGCCAGCCTCCTCGGCGTACAGCGACCCGCACCGCTGGAGCAGTTCCTTCACGATCAGTTCTGGCTTCCCGGACATATCGAGCCCCCGGTCAGGAGTCCGGAGTGACAGCCTGGACCGCGGGGAGCGGGACGCTCTCGCCCGTCTCCGGGGCTTCTGGGGCCTCCGGGGCTTCTGGGGCCAGGTCGCCGACGGCGACCACCCCCACCGGGATGCCGTCTTGCAGAACCGGAATGCGGCGCACCACGCGCTCGCGGACCAGCCGCGCCGCTTGGTTGACGTCGTCGTCCGGGCCCCGGGCCGCCGCCAGGACGGTCTCGGTGGAAGCCAGGCAGGCAGGCGCGGGCGACATGATTTCGCGTAGTTTTCTCGTCACAGTCACCTCCTGGCGTTACCCGCCGCCACAGTATGCAAACGACGACGCGGGTGAGCTGATGCTTACCTCGGGGCCTGGGGCAAGCCGCGCGAAGAGCACGTCCCAGCGGATCGCTTGAGCCGGTTCTTGACGACGGCGGCCAGCTGGTCCACGTTGCGGACGGCGAGGTCGCCCAAGCCATTCTTCATGTTCGCCCAGAGGCCCCGCAGGGTTGAGGTCCGGGGCGTCGGCAGGCAGCCGCACCTCGGTCAGCCAGCCCGGGCCTGGTCAGGAGCCGCCAATGGTGCTGGTGTTGTCGCTGCCATTGATATTGGTGATGTTCCCGTTGCCGTGGGTACTGGCGGAGTTGCCGCTGCCACGCGCATTAGTAGTGTTCCCGTTGCCGTTAGTGCTGGCGGAGTTGCCGCTGCCATTGATATTGGTGGTGTTCTCGTTGCCGTTAGTGCTGGCGGAATTGCCGGCCGTCGCGTGGATCGCGGGCGGCGACGATGGTGCATGGGTACCGGCGGCGCTACCCGGGGAAACCAGCGAAGTCAGCGCAGCCCACAGCGCGATCGATGCGGCAATGAGACCGCCGACGGCAAGCAGCACTTTAGTGGTCGAGTCAAAAAAGCCAAGGATGCGCGTTATGAGCGGTTGTGTGGACGGCCGTGTCGCCGTGAGCACGGGGCGGTCTTGCAGATGCATTCGGCTGGACATCTGGGCTCTCCTTTGTGCCGCGGATTCGGTAGGCGGCAGGTGTCTGCCGGAGAATACGTCGCGCCACGCCGGGCGGTTCGCGTTCTCGAGGAATCGTTTGGCATCTGGCCCGGGCGCTGCCCTTAAGTTTCAGGAATTATGACCATTTCGGGAGATTTGAGTTCGTGATCTCGATGGTGTCAGTGACTTCCCCCGGTAGCGGACGACGCGACCCCATGCCCCATCCGGCCCCCGCGCCCCAGTGGTGCGCCGGACCGATAAAAGATCATGGAAGATTCGGCCGCTGCGGAAGATTTGGTACCCGATAGGGCACCTTTTTCTCCACTAAAGCCGAATCATCCACAAGAAATGCTCTATAATCGTACTGGTGATCGAAAAGGGGCGGGGCGAGCTGGTGGGGCAGTTTAAGGGGCCGGGGCCAGGCCGCGGAGGAGCATCGGGCGGATCGGGTCCGGGGTGCAGGCGGCGGTCCGCGGTGAGCTGGTCAGCGGCTGGCGCGCGCGCCCGCGACGGTGGCCAGGGGGTTTAGGGGTTGGGCCGCGTCGTCGGGCATGGCCAGGTCGCCCAGCGACACGATGCCAGTGACCTGTCCGTCCTCGATGACGGGTAGCCGGCGGACGGCGTTCGCCCGCATTAGCCGCGCCGCCTCCGCCGTACCGGCGTCCACGTCCACGCCGATCAGGTCGGCGGTACTCAGCGGGCCTACCGCCTCATCCGGGCCCTTGGCTTCGGCGACCGCCCGCACCACCAGGTCACGGTCGGTTATCAGGCCGTAGAGCGCCTGGTCGTTCACGACCAGGACGGCACCGACGCCCCAGTCACGCATGATCCTGGCCGCTTCCCCGATGCTCTGGTAGTAGTCCACCCCGATGGGGCCGGGCGTCATCACGTCACGCACCTTGGGTTCCGTGACGTGCTGGATCTCCATGACGTCGTGCCTCCCGGAATGGTCGCGGATCACGTCTGTACCATCCCCCATGGGGCTACCAGCCAGGACCGGTCCTAAACGGGTCAGCGGCGGCCGAGCAGGCGGTCCAGGGCGCGCCCGACCTCCTCGGCCAACGCGGCGTCGCCCGCAGTCTCCCCAGAACCCCCGGCCCGGGACGGAACCAGGACCGAGGCGGGCTCACGGATCAGCCCGCAGTCCAGGCACTCGACCTGGCCCAGCCGGCGGATCAGGTGCACGCTGCTGCACCTGGCGCAGCATTCAAAGTCAGCCGTCCAGTCGCCGGATTCCTGGCACGCCGGGCAGATGAGCACAAGCTGGTCATGCCGGACACCGCGTCGCCACGGGCTCTTACCTCGCTCCGGGTCGGTCTGCCGCACGCCGCATCGGTAACAGGGCATGGACCACCATAAAACTCATGAACCCCCAGGCCTCCGCAGCTCAGGAAGGGGCGCTAGCCGAGCCCGGCGAGCGCGTGTGAATAGTCGGCCAGGTCGCGTGCTTGCGGGATCGGGTTGACGACCTTCCAGCGCACGACGCCGTCCTTGTCGATGATGAAGGTGCCCCGGGTCGCCACGCCGCGGTCGGAGTCGAACACACCGTACTCCTTGGCCACCGCTCCATGCGGCCAGAAGTCAGACAGCAGCCCGAACTCGAAGTGCTCGGAGTCCGACCAGGCCCGGTGCGTGAACATGGAGTCAACCGACACCGTGAGCAGCTCGACGTCGTCCCGGTTGACCTCGGGAAACTCATCGCGGATGGCGCACATCTCACCGCTGCACACGCCGCTGAAGGCCAGCGGGTAGAAGATCAGCACGACGTTCTTGACGCCACGGAAGCCCGAGAGCCGCACGGGAGTGCCGTGCTGGTCGGCCAGCTCGAAGTCGGGCGCCTGCTCGCCTACTTCAACCGCCATGCCTGATCCTTTCACTTGGTTCGCGTGTGCCGGGAGGTTCCCGTGCACCACTCAAGTCTGCCACCTGACCGTGGATGGCGAGCCACGGACCGTTTGGCAAAAAGACAGGCGTACCGGCCGGACCCGGCCGTCAGCACCCGCCGGGGCGGCGTCTCACCGGCGCGCCTTCGGCGCGACCAGGCGTGACCCTGACCAGTCACGGGCGGCGCTCACGCTCGAGGTCTGGGAAAGGCCGGCCGTCGGCGCGGCCTCGCCGATATCGCTCGGCTCAACGTGGCCTGATCTGCCCGCCTTCGGCGTGAGCAGCCAGATATAGCCCCCGTCGGCTAGCGGCGTGAGGGCATCGACCAGGGCGTCCACGAGGTCTCCGTCCCCGTCCCGCCACCACAGCAGGACGACGTCGACCACATCCTCGTAATCCTCGTCGACTAGCTCCACGCCGTCGATCTTGGTGATGGCGCCGCGCAGCTGCTCGTCGCAATCATCGTCGTAGCCGATCTCCTGCACCACCTGGCCCGGTTTGATACCGAGCCGCTCGGCCTGGCCGCGTTCGTCCTGCGCCTGGCCCGCGGTCGCGCTCACTGAAGTCCTCCTCGAATCCCTCCCCGCGTCACCGCACGCCCGCGGGTCGCCCGGGGCCGCGAGGCGTTCGCGGGACCCGGGGCCCCCCTGACGACGATGACAGCGTCAGCACTTCTTGTTGGGACAGTTCACACTGGCCTGGCCCTGCGCGCAAGTGGCAATCGCCCCCGGTACGAAAACCACCACCATAAATTGACCTGCCCGGCCCCCGAATAGGTCAATTAGGTGAGCTACTCTTACGTAGAGTAACGAAAAGATCCGCTCTCGGCGAAACTGGGCACCGTCGGGCTTTCTTCCCGCCGGCCGGTTCCAGACATCCCGGGCGCAGCGGTTACCGTCGAGTAGAGATGCGCTCAGCGCCAGTTCGTACGACGATTGGTCTGGACAACACATCGAGGACCCGAACGCTCAGCCAGGACGCGGCCGACCGGCCGCCCGACCAATTGCGGAAGGCGAGGCTACCCCGTGGCTTCCGGACGTCAGCAATTTCCCATCATCAGCGACGGGTTGCCGACCCAGTTGCCCGACATTGATCCGGACGAAACCCGTGAATGGGTCGAGTCATTCGATTCGGTCGTCCGGACCCGAGGGCGGACCCGGGCCAGGTACGTGATGCTCCGCCTGCTCGAGCGGGCGCGCGAGCAGCAGGTCGGCGTCCCCGGTCTGCGCAGCACCGACTACATCAATACGATCCCGCCCGAGCACGAGCCCTGGTTCCCGGGCGACGAGCACGTCGAGCGCCGGATCAGGGCGTACATCAGGTGGAACGCCGCGGTGATGGTGTCCCGCGCGAACCGCCCCGGCATGGGCGTGGGCGGGCACATCGCCACCTACGCCAGCGCGGCCAGCCTGTACGAGGTGGGCTTCAACCACTTCTTCCACGGCAAGGACCACGGCGAATCCGGCGACCAGGTGTTCTTCCAGGGACACGCGGCGCCGGGCATCTACGCTCGCGCCTTCCTCGAGGGCCGGTTGAGCGAGCACCAGCTCAACGGGTTCCGGCAGGAGCTGTCCCATCCCGGCGGCGGGCTGCCGTCCTACCCGCACCCGCGGCTGATGCCCGACTTCTGGGAGTTCCCCACGGTGTCGATGGGACTCGGCGCGCTGAACTCGATCTACCAGGCCAGGTTTAACCGTTACCTGCTGGCCCGTGAGATCCACGACACCTCACGCTCGCACGTGTGGGCGTTCCTCGGCGACGGCGAGATGGACGAGCCCGAGGCGCTCGGTGCGATCGGGCTGGCCGCCCGCGAGGAACTGGACAACCTCACCTTCGTCATCAACTGCAACCTGCAGCGCCTGGACGGGCCGGTGCGCGGCAACGGGAAGATCATCCAGGAGCTCGAGGCGTACTTCCGCGGCGCGGGCTGGAACGTCATCAAGGTGATCTGGGGCCGCGACTGGGACCCGCTGCTGGCCCAGGACACCGACGGGGTGCTTGTCAACAAGATGAACACCACGCCGGACGGCCAGTTCCAGACCTACAGCGTGGAGTCGGGCGCCTACATCAGGGAGAACTTCTTCGGCGGCGACCCGCGGCTGCGCAAGATGGTGGCCCACCTGTCCGACGACGAGCTGCGCGGCCTGTCCCGCGGCGGGCACGACTACCGCAAGGTCTACGCGGCGTTCAAGGCGGCCCGCGAGCACACCGGCCAGCCCACGGTCATCCTGGCGCACACGATCAAGGGCTGGACGCTGGGCAAGGACTTCGAGGCCCGCAACGCCACGCACCAGATGAAGAAGCTCACCGTGGCCGAGCTGAAGGAGTTCAGGGACCGGCTCTACCTGCCGATCGGAGATTCGGCCCTGGAGGCCGAGCTCCCGCCGTATTACCACCCGGGCGAGGACTCCGACGAGATCCGCTACATGCGCGAGCGGCGGGCCGCGCTCGGCGGGGTACTCCCCCGCCGTGTCGTCCGGGCCAAGCCGCTGTCGCTGCCCAGCGACTCGGTGTACGACGAGCTGCGCAAGGGCTCAGGCAAGCAGGCGGTCGCCACCACGATGGCGTTCGTCCGGCTGCTCAAGGAGCTGATGAAGGACCCGACCATCGGGGAGCGGTTCGCGCCGGTCATCCCGGATGAGGCCCGGACGTTCGGCATGGACTCGCTGTTCCCGACCGCGAAGATCTACTCCCCGCACGGGCAGACCTACGAGGCGGTGGACAGGAACCTGCTGCTGTCCTACAAGGAGTCCGAGAAGGGCCAGATCCTGCACGAGGGGATCAGCGAGTCAGGCGCGATGGGCTCGGTGATCGCGGCCGGCACCTCATACGCCACCCACGGCACGCACATGATCCCGGTGTACGTGTTCTACTCGATGTTCGGCTGGCAGCGGACCGGCGATGAGATGTGGCTGCTCGGCGACCAGCTCGGGCGGGGTTTCCTGCTCGGCGCGACGGCCGGCCGGACGACCTTGACCGGCGAGGGACTGCAGCACAACGACGGGCACTCGCTGCTGCTGGCCTCGGTCAGCGAGGCGTGCGTATCCTTCGACTGCGGATGGGCGTTCGAGCTGGCCTACGTCATGCGGGACGCGCTGCGCCGGATGTACGAGGCCACCCCGGAGCACCCGGACGGCGAGAACGTCTTCTACTACCTCACCCTGTACAACGAGCCCTACCCGCAGCCCGGTGAACCGGTGAACTTCCCCGGCGGGACCGCGGCGCTCGAAGAGGGCATCCTGCGCGGCCTGTACCTGTACGCGCCTGCTCTCGGTGCGACCGGGCCCGCCGGCGAGAGCCAGGCGGCTTCGGACGACGGCCATGACGAGGCCGAACGGCCCGCGCCTGACGCGCCGCGCGCCCAGATCCTGGCGTCGGGGATAGCGGTGCGGCCGGCTCTGACCGCCCAGGAGATGCTGGCCACGGACTGGGGCGTATCCGCCGATGTCTGGTCGGCCACCTCCTGGACTGAGCTGCGCCGGGACGGGCTGGCCTGCGAGGCGTGGAACATGCTGCACCCCGGCGAGGAGCCCAGGGTGCCGTATGTCGCCGCGGCGCTGGCCGACGCGGCCGGCCCGATCGTGGCGGTGTCGGACTGGATTAAGGCGGTGCCTGACCAGATCGCCCGGTGGGTACCTGGCCGGTACACGTCGCTGGGCACCGACGGGTTCGGCTTCTCCGACACCCGGCCGGCGGCCCGGCGGTTCTTCCACGTCGATGCCGAGTCGATCACGGTCGCGGTGCTCTGGGAGCTGGCCCAGGCCGGCGCGGTGGCCCCGGACATCCCCGCCCAGGCCATCGCCAGGTACCGCCTCGACCTCCCGGTCAGCGAGGCTCTCGGGTAAACCCGCGCGCGACTCCTTTGGTCTCACGCCCGATTCGGGACCGGAACGTGGCAGGGTGGAAGGGTGACGGCGAAGCAGCAGGTGAGGAGGTCTAGGGGGGTCACGGGGTCCACGGGGTCCAGGCCGCGGGTGCACCCGGAGACCGTGCGGCGGCTGGAGCGGGCGACCGGGGCGCTCGGCACGGCCGCCATCGCCGCGATGGACGAACGGCTGCCCTGGTACCGGAAGATGTCCGCGGAGAACCGGTCCTGGCTGGGCCTGGTCGCCCAGGCGGGCATCGCCGCGTTCCTCGACTGGATCAGGCACCCGGAGCGTAACCGGCCCGCGGTGACCGAAGTGTTCGGCACGGCCCCGCGCGAACTGGCCCGTGCGGTCAGCCTCCAGCACGCGGTCGAGATGGTGCGGGTCATCATCGACGCGGTGGAAGCTCAGGTGGACGAACTGGCCGTGCCCGGCAGCGAGGCAGAGCTGCGCGAGGCGGTGCTGACCTACGCCAGGGAGATCGCGTTCAGCGCGGCGCAGGTGTACGCGCGGACGGCGGAGGCGCGCGGCGCCTGGGACGCCAGGCTCGAGGCGCTCGTCGTGGATTCCCTGGTGCGCGGCGAAACCGAGGACTCGATGCACTCGTGGGCCTCCGCGCTGAACTGGTCATCCTCCCCCGTCGTGGTCGTCGTCGGCACGATCGCCGACGACGACGGCTCAGCCGGCCCCGGGAGCACGGGAAGTACCGGGCCCGAGCCGCTCATCGAGGACCTCCGGGCTCAGGCCAAGCGCGCCCGGCTCGACCTGCTGGCCGGCGTGCAGGGAAACCGGCTGATCTTGGTCCTCGGCGGCGCCGAGGACCCGATCGCCGCGGCCGAGCGTTTCGCCGGCCGGTTCGGGCCGGGACCGGTCATCGCCGGCCCGCTGGTCCGGGACCTGCGCGCCGCCTCTGCCTCCGCACGGGCCGCTCTGGCTGCGTTGCACGCCGCTCCCGCCTGGCCGGACGCGCCCCGGCCGACCGGGGCCGACGAACTGTTGCCCGAACGCGCCCTGGACGGCGACGAGGACGCCAGGGCCGCCCTGATCAGCGACGTTTACCAGCCGCTGATCGGCGGCGGGCACACGCTGCTGGAAACCCTGACCACCTACCTGGAGCAAGGCTCGTCCCTGGAAGCCACCGCACGGCTGCTGTTCGTTCACCCGAACACGGTCCGTTACCGGTTGCGCCGGATCACCGAGCTCACCACGTACACGCCTTCGGCCGGCCGGGACGGCTTTACCCTGTGGGTCGCCATCGTCCTGGGACGGCTGGCCGCCAGGCGGGCCGAAGGAACGCGACGCTACCCCGCGTAGGGGGAACCCTGGCAAAGATGACATCTAGGTGAACGTCACTTGGATAGAAGCTACAAATTTCCGAGGGTCAACTTCGTAGCGTCTGACACTCAGCTGGCGGACTTCTACAGGGCAGGGTAGGAGGATGCTGATCATCACCGCGCCCGGGCAGGGCGCACAGACACCGGGTTTCCTGGCTCCCTGGCTTGAACTGCCAGGCGTCGCCGAACGACTCGGTGCTGCCTCCGAGCTCGTGGGCTGCGACCTCATCAGGTGCGGCACCACCGCGAGCGCCGATGAGATCAGGGATACCGCGGTCGCCCAGCCCCTGCTCGTGGCGGCCGCTCTCGTCACCGCCGGGGCCCTGGCGGGAGGCGACGCCAGCGACCTTCCCGCCGACGCAGCGGCGGGCCACAGCGTCGGTGAACTCGCCGCCGGGGTCATCGCGGGGGTTATCAGCGCGGATGACGCCCTGCGGCTGGTGCGCGTGCGCGCCACCGCGATGGCGGCGGCCTCAGCGGCCGAGCCGACCGGGATGACGGCTGTGCTCGGCGGCGACTCCGACGACGTCCTCGCCGCCCTGGCCAGGTACGATCTCACCGCCGCGAACATCAACACCGCAGGACAGATCGTGGCCGCCGGCCGGATCTGCGACCTGCACGCCTTCGCGGCCGCGGCCCCGGCCGGCGCGCGGCTGCGCCCGCTGGAGGTGGCGGGGGCTTTCCACACCAGGTACATGGCGCCGGCCGTGGCAGCGCTGCACGACGCGGCCGCCGAGGTCGCGGTGCACGATCCGGTGATCCCGCTGCTTTCCGACGCCGACGGCGCGGCGGTCACCACCGGCAAGGAGTGGCTCGAGCACATCGTCGCCCAGGTCGCCGCGCCGGTGCGGTGGGACCTGTGCATGCAGACCATGGCCGGACTCGGCGTGACCGCGATGATCGAGCTGCTCCCGGCGGGCACGCTGACCGGGCTGGCCCGGCGAGCGCTCCCCGGCGTGGTCCGGCTGCCGATCAAGACCCCGGACCAGCTCGACGCGGCGCACGAGCTGATCGAGGAACATCTGTCCGACCCGGCTTCCGGCAACGACCACATGCCGGAGTGGCGCCTGATCGTCTCGCCGACCTCGGGCCGGTTCCGTTCGGCCGTGGAGAACGCCGGCCCTAGGCAGGCCGGCGCGACCGTTGGTCATACCGCGGATCTCGGCACGGTCCTCGCCCGCGGCGGCGAACGCGCGGTCACGGCGCCATGGCCCGCCGAGATCATCGAATGGCTGGTGGAAGACGGAGATCCAGTCAGCGAAGGTCAGCCTCTTGTCCGCGTGCAGCCCCAGGGGGGGCCGGCGGGATGGTCCGCCCCGGAAGGAGGGGAAGGCGTATGAGATCCTCCTACCCCGCCCCGACCGTTGGCCCTTTCGCGCCCGCCACGGGCGCCCGCATCTTGTCGTTCGGCGGTTACCAGCCCGGCAACATCGTCACCAACGACGACCTCGCCACCGCGGTCGAAACCAGCGACGAATGGATACGCAGCCGGGTCGGCATCATCAGCCGCCGGGTCGCCGGGCCGGACGAGAGCGTGACGGACATGGCGTTCGTGGCCGGCGGCAAGGCACTGGCCGGCAGCGGCCTGTCCCCCACCGACATCGACCTGGTCATCGTGGCCACCTGCAGCACCGAGGCGTCGATACCGAACGTGTCCGCGGTGGCCGCGCACCGGCTCGGGATCATCGCGCCCGGCGCCTACGACATCAACGCGGCGTGCGCCGGATTCTGCTATGCGCTGGCCAACGCCTCGGACGCGATCCGCGCCGGTACCGCACGGCACGTGCTGGTCATCGGGGCCGAGAAGATGACCGCGTGGATTGACTTCACCGACCGGTCCACCTGCATCATTTTCGCCGACGGTGCGGGCGCCGCGGTGGTCGGCCCGGTCGCGGACGGTGAGGCACCCGGCATCGGCCCGGTCGTGTGGGGCAGCTCGGGAGACCTGGCGCAGAACATCACGATCGCTGACCGTAACTCCTCGCTTCATCAGGAAGGCCAGGCGGTGTTCCGCTGGGCGACCACGGCCATGCACCCGATCGCGGCGCAGGCGTGCGAGCGGGCCGGTGTCGCCGTGAGCGACCTGGCGGCGTTCGTTCCCCATCAGGCGAACCTGCGGATCATCGAGACCATCGCACGCAAGCTCGGCGTCCCCCGTGAGCGCCTGGCGGACGACATCGTGCACGCGGGCAACACGTCCTCAGCGTCCATCCCGCTGGCGCTGTCACGGATGGCTGAGCGTGGCGACCTGAAACCGGGGTCTGCGGCCCTGCTGCTCGGATTCGGCGCGGGACTGTGCTACGCGGCGCAGGTGATCACGGTACCCTAGCCGCGCCCCGCCGGCCGGCCGGCCGGCGTGCGGCACAGCATGGACAGGACGCCGCCCCGTCATCGGGGCGCAGACCACGCAACACTGATGAAGGAGTAAGCACCATGAATGACCAGGAGATTCTCGCCGGGCTCGGAGAAATCGTCGAAGAGATCGCGGGCGTCCCGGCCGACGAGGTCACGCCGGGCAAGAGCTTCGTCGACGACCTGGACATCGACTCGCTGTCGATGGTGGAGATCGCCGTCGCCGCGCAGGACAAGTTCGGCGTCGAAATCCCCGATGACCAGCTGAAGGATCTCACCACAGTGCAGGACGTGGTGACGTTCGTCGCTAAGAATGCCGGGAGTACAGCGTGACCGCAGAGCGCGAACCGGTCGTCGTCACCGGGCTCGGCGCGATCACCCCGCTCGGCCGGGACGTCGCGTCGACCTGGGCGGGGATGCTGGCCGGGCGCAGCGGCGTGCGGCGCCTCACCGAGCCATGGGCGCAGGAACTGCCGGTCCGCATCGCCGCCCCGGCCGCGGCCGACCCGGTCGAGCTGGTGGGCCGCGTGCAGGCACGCCGGATGGACCGTTGCGAGCAGCTGGCGCTGGTCGCCGCGCGTGAGGCGTGGGCCCACGCGGGAACCCCGGAGTTGGACCCGGAGCGGCTCGGGGTGGCGGTCAGCAGCGGGATCGGCGGCATCGGATCGACGCTGGCGGCTTATGACATCCTGAGGGAGAAGGGCTGGCAGCGTATCTCGCCTTACACGGTGCCGATGCTGATGCCGAACGGCTCCGCGGGCTGGATCAGCATGGAAATCGGGGCTCGCGCCGGAGCTCACGCCGTGGTCAGCGCCTGCGCGTCCGGCGCGGAGGCCATCGGGTACGGCATCGACATGATCCGTTCCGGGCGGGCTGACGTGGTGCTGGCGGGCGGCACCGAGGCGGCGATCCTGCCGCTGAACATCGGCGCGTTCGCGGTGATGCGCGCCATGTCCACCCGTAACGATGATCCCGAACGAGCGTCACGGCCGTTCGACAAGGGCAGAGACGGGTTCGTGCTCGGCGAGGGGGCCGGCATGCTGGTGCTCGAATCGCTGTCGCACGCCCGGCAGCGCGGCGCGATGGTATACGCCATCGCGGCCGGGGCCGGGTACTCCTCGGACGCCCACCACATCGCCCACCCGGCACCCGACGGATCCGGAGTGGCCTCGGCGATCACCCGGGCGCTGGCCGATGCGCGGGTGGACCCGACTCAGGTGGTGCACGTGAACGCGCACGCCACCTCGACCCCGGAAGGCGACGCGCTCGAGGCACAGGCACTGATCAGGGCGCTGGGACCGGCCATGGACGGGGTGGTGGTCACGTCCACCAAGTCGATGACCGGGCACCTGCTCGGCGGCGCGGGCGCGATCGAGTCGGTGGCCGCCATCCTCGCGCTGAAGGAGCATGTGGCTCCGCCCACCATCAATCTCGATGACCTCGACGACAACGCACCCATTGATGTCGCCACCGAGCCGAGGCCGCTCAGCAAGCGCGGCTCCGAGCCGATGGCGGTGCTGAACAACGCGTTCGGGTTCGGCGGCCACAACGTGTCGCTGGTGTTCACCGCCGCCTGACGCCTCACGGGGTGACCTGACCGAGGAGACTAGATGACCGGACTTGATGCGAACCCAGCGAGTGCGGCGATAACGCCGCCTGCCGCAGCGGCGGGCTTGGCGCTCGCGGCCCCCGCCGTCCCGGCGCGGCTGCCGCGGGACCCGAGGGCGCGGCTGGCGGCCCTGTTCGATCCGGGCACGCTGGAACTCCTGCCCGCCAGCGGCGAGGAACGCAGCGGGGCCCTGGCCGGGGTCGGCCTGGTCCAGGGCGCCGGGGTGGTGGCCTTCGCCTCCGATCCCCGGGTGCAGGGCGGCGCGATGGGGACGGCGGGCTGTGCCGCGATCGTCGGGGCGTACGCCGAGGCCATGTCGCGCGGAGTCCCGATCGTCGGGCTGTGGCATTCGGGCGGCGCCCGGCTGGCGGAGGGCGTGGCCAGCCTGCATGCGGTGGGAACGGTCTTCGCGGCGATGACCGCGGCCTCGGGGCGGGTGCCGCAGATCTCGGTGGTCCTCGGTCCGGCGGCAGGCGGCGCCGCCTACGGTCCGGCCCTGACCGACATCGTCATCCTTTCTGGCCAGGGGCGGATCTTCGTCACCGGCCCGGACGTGGTGCGGTCGGTCACCGGCGAGGACGTGGACATGGAACGGCTCGGCGGTCCCGAGCCGCACAGTCGTCGTTCCGGTGTCGTGCACGTGGTGACAGAAACCGACGCGGAGGCGCTTGACCGGGCCCGGGCGCTCGCGGCGATGCTCAGCGACCAGGGCAAGATCTCCGAGGACGCGGAGGACCGCGACCTGTCCGGCGTGCTGCCCGAAGCCAAGCGCCGGGCCTACGATGTCCATCTGCTGACCGCCAGGCTGCTTGATACGCCAGGTGTCGAGCTGCACCCGAGGTGGGCGCCGAACATCGTGACGATCCTCGGCCGGCTGGCCGGCCGGACGGTCGGCGTGGTCGCGAGTAACCCGATGCGGCTCGGCGGCTGCCTGGACTCCGCGTCAGCGGAGAAGGCGGCGCGGTTCGTCCGGATGTGCGACGCCTTCGGCGTGCCGCTCATCGTGCTGGTGGATGTGCCCGGCTACCTGCCCGGCGTCGGCCAGGAATGGGACGGCGTGGTCCGCCGCGGCGCCAAGCTGCTGCACGCCTTTGCCGAGGCTACGGTCCCTCGCGTCACGCTGGTCACGCGTAAGGCGTATGGCGGCGCTTACATCGCGATGAACTCCCGCTCCCTCGGCGCGACGCGCGTCTTCGCCTGGCCCGGCGCCGAGGTGGCCGTCATGGGCGCCGTCGCTGCCGTCCGCATCCTGCATCGGCGCACGCTCGCGTCGGTACCGCCCGAGGAACTCCATGAGGCCGAGACGCAACTGGCCCTCGAGCACGAGGCAACCGCTGGCGGTCTGCAACGTGCCCTCGACCTCGGGGTCATCGACGCCGTGATCACGCCCCGGGAGACTCGCCAGGAACTGGCGCGCGCCATCGCCGAAGCCCCCCAGCAGAAGGGCGCCCACGCCAACATCCCGCTGTGAGGCCCTAGGAGTCGGGGGTGCCCGAGCCAGCCGAGGTGTCGTCGCCCGCGGGGGTCTCGGGCTCGGTGTCTGCGGCGTCGGCGGGGGCGGGGACCGCGCGGCTTTCGCCGATGAGTTCTTCGAGCCGGGCGGAGCGGACGCGCCGGAAGGCCCGGTGGTCCCGGGTCCGGTCCAGGATAGCCACCTCGAGCTGGGAGGCCGTGATCTCGCTGCTGCCATTGCTGCCCGGCGCGGACAGCGCGTCCAGGGCGGCGCTGAACGCCTCGGCCAGGGACATGCCGTCGGAGTAACGTTCCTTCAGGGCCGCCGACACCTGGTCCGCCTGGCCGCCGAAGGCCACGAAACCGGGCTCATCGGTGACCGACCCGTCGAACGTGATCCGGTAGATCTGGTCACCGTCCGGCCGCTCGCCGACCTCGGCGACGACGATCTCCACCTCCCACGGCTTCGGGCTCTCGGTGAAGATCGTGCCCAGGTTCTGGGCGTAGTAGTTGGCGATGCCGCGCGCCGTGACATCGCGCCGGTCGAACTGGTAGCCGGTGATGTCCGCGTAGGTCACCCCGGCCTTGCGCAGGTTCTCGTATTCGTTGTACCTGCCGACCGCGGCGAAGGCGATCCTGTCGTAGATCTCGCTGATCTTGTGCAGCGCGCTCGAGGAGTTGGGGGCCACCAGCAAGATCCCGCCCGCGTACTGGACCACGACGCAGCTACGGCCGCGCGCGATGCCCTTCCGCGCGTAGTCGGCCTTGTCCCGCATTTGCTGTTCTGGTGAGACGTAGAACGGCATCGACACCGAGGACGCTTCCTTTACCTTTGGTCGGATGGGACGGATGGAGCCGGCCGGGGACTTGGCTGCGGGCACTAGCCGTTTCGCAGCGGGGCGGTCGGGCCGTCCGGCCGGCTCATCCGGCTCTGCACCACCCGCTGGGAGATTTCCTCAGTCTCGGCTTCCGGCAGCATCCTGAAACCGTCGGCCGTGATCGTGGCGGCCATCGGGAAGATGCGCCTGGTCAGGTCAGGGCCACCGGTGGCGGAGTCGTCGTCGGCGGCGTCGTACAGTGCCTGCACGCAGGCCAGCACGGCGTCATCGGCCGACATGCCGTCGGTGTAGAGCTTCTTCAGCGCGCCCCGGGCGAACAAGGACCCCGAGCCGATGGAGAAGAAGCGGTGCTCTTCGTACGGGCCGCCGGCCACGTCGTAGCTGAAGATCCGCCCGTGACCCGCGTCCTCGTCGTATCCCACGAAGAGCGGGACGACCACGAGGCCCTGCATGGCCGCGCCCAGGTTCCCCCTGACCATCCAGGCGAGCCGGTTGGCCTTGCCCTGCAGGGACAGCGGCCGGCCTTCCATCTTCTCGTAGTGTTCGAGCTCGACCTGGAACAGCCGGACGAACTCGATCCCCACGCTGCCGGTGCCCGCGTACCCCATGGCGGAGAACTCGTCGCTGCGGAAGACCTTCTCCACGTCCCGCTTCGCGATCATGCTTCCGGCGGTGGCCCGTCGGTCCCCCGCCAGCACCACCCCGTGATCGCAGACCGCGGCGACGATCGTGGTGGCGTGCGGCAGATCCCGGATGGCCTGCCCGGATGTCGCGTCGCCGGCCACGCCCGGCGGCCGGCCCGGCATCAGGCCAGGCGAATGCGCGGCGAGGGCATCGGCGAACGAGGAAGTCTGCAGGCCCATAAAACCGGCTGGCCGCAGGCCATTTTGGCCCCCGGCGCCGCCGGCTCGCCCGGCAATGCGAGGATCCCCGGTGTGCGGACCTGGCTGGCTGCCGTCGTAGTACGAGCCCAACGCGGACCTCCTCCACTGGTAGTCAGCAATGCCAGATCCCGGGTGACCCCGGGACGAGCGCTGCTCTCACCTGACCCTACTGCCGCCCCAGAGCGCGGCAGGTACCCGCCCGCACTCCGGCGCGTCCGCCTACGGCGAACCGGTGCCGCGGGGGTTACGGGACGCCGTCGTTACTGGCCGCCCTTTTGCACGTAAGAGCGGACGAATTCCTCGGCGTTCTCCTCGAGCACTTCGTCGATCTCGTCGAGGATCGAGTCCACGTCGTCGGAGAGCTTTTCGTGCCGTTCCCTGCTCTCCTCGGTGGTCCCGGCCTCGTCCTGCTCGGTCTCCTCGGCGCGCCGCGTGGTTTGCCGCTGGCCGCCAGTGTCCTTCTTTTCCATGTCGCTACCTCCGTCAGTCCCAACGCTATCGTCACCCGTAGCAGTCCCGGCCAATCCCATCGGGCCGAAATCGGTACGAACTCGCGATCCGGAGGCCGGTCAGCTACTCATGCCCGGTCAGCGCGGCGACCAGTTCGGCCGCGTTACGACAACGGTCAAGCAGCTCACCGACGTGCGCCCTCGTGCCGCGCAGCGGTTCCAGGGTAGGCACCCGCTGCAGCGACTCCCGTCCGGGGATGTCGAAGATGACCGAGTCCCACGAGGCCGCCGCGACGGAATCCGGGTACTGCCGCAGGCAGCGGCCCCGGAAGTAGGCCCTGGTGTCCTCGGGCGGGTTCTCGACCGCGCGCTCGACGGTAGCGTCGTCGGTCAGCCGCACCATCCGGCCCCGGGCCGCCAGCCGGTTGTACAGACCGCGATCGGCCCGTACGTCGGAGTACTGCAGGTCGACGAGCTGCAGCCGGGGGTGATCCCAGGCAAGCCCGTCCCTGGACCGGTAGCCCTCGAGCAGCTCGAGCTTGGCCACCCAGTCCAGTTCCCTGGAGAGCAGCATCGGGTCATCGGCGAGCCGGTTGAGCACCGATTCCCACCGGTTGAGCACGTCGGTGGTGATGTCGTCGACGTCGTGGCCGTACTTGTCTTCTGTGTACTTGCGGGCGAGCTCCAGGTACTCGGCCTGCAACTGGACCGCGGTCATCTTCCTGCCGTCCTTCAGCGTCAGCAGGCGGCGGCAGGTGGGGTCGTGCGAGATCGCGCGGAGCTCGGCCACCGGCGCCTCGACCGACAGGTCGGTGCCGAGGAACTTGTCCTCGATCATCGCCAGGATCAGCGCGGTCGTGCCGACCTTGAGGTAGGTGCACACCTCGCTCATGTTCGCGTCGCCGATGATCACGTGCAGCCGCCGGTACTTCTCCGGGTCGGCGTGCGGCTCGTCCCTGGTGTTGATGATGGGCCGCTTCAGCGTGGTCTCCAGGCCCACCTCGACCTCGAAGAAGTCGGCCCGCTGGCTGATCTGGAAGCCGGTGCCCCGGCCGTCGGCACCGATGCCGACCCGGCCGGCCCCGCAGATCACCTGACGGGAGACGAAGAACGGGACCAGGAACCTGACGATGTCGGCGAACGGCGTATTGCGCCGCATCAGGTAGTTCTCGTGCGAGCCGTAGGAGGCGCCCTTGTTGTCCGTGTTGTTCTTGTAGAGCTGGATGGGCGAGCTGCCAGGTATCGTCGCGGCCTTGGCCGCGGCCTCGGCCATCACCAGCTCGCCGGCCTTGTCCCAGATCACCACGGACAGCGGGTTCGTGCACTCGGGAGAGGAGTACTCGGGGTGGGCGTGATCGACATACAGCCGCCCGCCGTTGGTGAGGATCACGTTGGCCAGGCCGAGATCCTCGTCGGTCAGCTGCGAGGAGTCCGCTGCCTCGCGGGTCAGGTCGAACCCCCGCGCGTCCCTGAGCGGATTTTCCTCCTCGAAGTCCCAGCGTGCCCGCCGGGCCTTGGCGGCGGTGGCCGCCTGGTAAGCGTTGACGATCTGGGACGATGTCACCATCGAGTTAGCACCGGGCTGGCCGGGCACAGAGATGCCGTATTCCGTCTCCGTGCCCATCACGCGCAGAACGCTCATGAGGTGTCACCCCCGCGTCCCTGCGGCACGCTCATGGTTCCGCTCGCCTGCGGGACGCCTTCAGCTCTCTCATGTAATTCAGCCTAATGCCGTTATGGGCGACGACAGCACGCGGACACGGTTCCCTGCCGCGAACAGCCATCAAAGGTACTGGCCGGTGTTCGCCACGGTGTCGATCGAACGGCCCGCCTCGGTGCCTGTCTTGCCGGAGACCAAGGTCCTGATGTAGACGATGCGCTCGCCCTTCTTGCCGGAGATACGGGCCCAGTCATCGGGGTTGGTGGTGTTCGGCAAGTCCTCGTTCTCGCTGAACTCGTCGACGCACGCGGCCAGCAGGTGGCTGACCCTGATGCCCTTCTGGCCGGTCTCGAGGAACTCCTTGATGGCCATTTTCTTGGCCCGGGCGACGATGTTCTCGATCATCGCGCCGGAGTTGAAGTCCTTGAAGTACAGCACTTCCTTGTCGCCGTTGGCGTAGGTGACTTCGAGGAACCTGTTCTCTTCTGACTCGGTGTACATCCGCTCGACCGTGCGCTGGATCATCGCGTCGACGCATGCCTGGGCCGATGAGCCGTTCGCGGTCATGTCGTCGGGGTGCAACGGCAGCTCGGTCAGCACGTACTTGGAGAAGATGTCCTTGGCCGCCTCGGCGTCCGGCCGCTCGATCTTGATCTTGACGTCGAGCCGCCCTGGCCGCAGGATCGCCGGGTCGATCATGTCCTCGCGGTTGGAGGCGCCGATGACGATGACGTTCTCCAGCCCCTCGACGCCGTCGATCTCCGACAGCAGCTGCGGCACGATCGTGTTCTCCACGTCGGAGGACACGCCCGAGCCGCGGGTGCGGAAGATCGAGTCCATCTCGTCGAAGAACACGATGACCGGCATGCCCTCGCTGGCCTTCTCGCGGGCCCGCTGGAACACCAGCCTGATGTGCCGCTCGGTCTCGCCGACGTACTTGTTCAGCAGCTCGGGGCCCTTGATGTTGAGGAAGAAGCTCTTGCCTTCCTTGCCGGCCCCGCCATCGGCCGACTTTTCCGCGACCTTCTTGGCCAGCGAGTTCGCCACTGCCTTGGCGATCAGCGTCTTGCCGCAGCCGGGCGGCCCGTAGAGCAAGATGCCCTTGGGCGGCCGCAGCTTGTGCTCCTTGAACAGGTCGGCGTGCAGGTAGGGCAGCTCGACCGCGTCCCTGATCTGCTCGATCTGCCCGGCCAGGCCACCGATGTCGTGGTAGGAGATGTCCGGCACTTCCTCCAGGATGAGCTCCTCCACCTCCGCCTTGGGGATCCGCTCGTACACGTACCCCGACCGCGGCTCGAGCAGCAGCGAGTCACCGGCCCGCAGCGGCTGGTGCAGCAGCGGATCGGCCAGCCGCACGATCCGCTCCTCGTCGGCGTGCGAGATGACCAGCGCCCGCTCGGAGTCGGCGAGCACCTCCTTGAGCATGACGACCTCGCCCACCGTCTCGTAGGACTGGGCGATGACGACGTTGAGCGCCTCGTTCAGGACCACTTCCTGACCCGGGCGCAGCTCGCTCAGCTCGACGTTCGGGGAAATGTTCACCCGCATCTTGCGGCCGCCTGTGAACACGTCGCATGTGTCGTCCTCGTTAGCGTTCAGGAAGACGCCGAAACCGGACGGCGGCTGCGCCAGCCGGTCGACCTCTTCCTTCAGGGCGACGATCTGGTCGCGGGCCTCGCGCAGCGTCGCGGCCAGCCGCTCGTTCTGAGCGGTGACCCCGGTCAGACTTCCCTCGGTCTCGCGCAACCGGTCCTCAAGCAACCTGACCTGCCGCGGCGAGTCCGCTAGCCTGCGCCGAAGCACCGCGATCTCCTCATCAAGGAAGGAGATCTGAGCGGTAAGGCTCTTCACCTCATCCTCGTGCCGCGAAGCCCGCCCGCTTTCATCTCTGGTGGCCACGGCCCTCACCTCCCTTTGCACCGTTAACTTGGACTCTACCTATTCGCGAGCCTTCCCTAACCTGCTGATGACGGATACACGCTGTTTTGCTGATCGCGTCACAACCAATCGTCACAACAGCATCGCGAGAAGTAACCACGCACTCCGGGCTTAACACACACGGCCGTTCGGATCAATGATCTTTTTGGTGATCTTCTTCTTGCGCGCCCTTGGCCGGACGCCGCCTGCGCGGCGGGGGAACGACTCCGGGCGCCAGCCGGCGGGCTGTGACCAGGAAGCCCGTGTGCCCCACCATACGGTGCTCGGGCCGCACGGCCAGCCCTTCCACGTGCCAGCCCCGGGTCAGGCTTTCCCAGGCCGCGGGCTCGTCGAAGCCGCCATGGCCGCGCAGCGCTTCTGTGATACGCGACAGCTGGGTCGTGGTGGCGACGTAGCTGCAGACCAGGCCGCCGGGCGCGAGCGCCCAGGCGACGGCGTCCACGCACTCCCACGGGGCCAGCATGTCCAGGATGATCCGGTCGAAGTCCGACAGAGAAGGATCTTCCTCCGGCCGGCCGAAATCGCCGACCACCAGCTGCCAGGACGGCAGCGGGCCGCCGAAGAACTGCTCCACGTTACGCCGGGCCACCTCGGCGAAGTCGGGCCTGCGCTCGAACGAGGTCACGGTGCCCTGCTCCCCGACCGCGCGCAGCAGCCAGCAGCTGAGCGCGCCCGAGCCGGCCCCGGCCTCAAGCACGCGGGCGCCGGGGAAAACGTCGGCGAAGGCCACGATCTGGGCGGCGTCCTTGGGGTACACCACCGCCGCGCCGCGCTTCATCGCCAGCGTGTAGTCGGCGAGCAGCGGCCGGAAGACGACGTACGGCGTGCCGCCGCCTGACGTCACCACGTTCCCGTCGGGGCCGCCGATGATGTCGTCGTGGTTCAGCGTGCCCCGGTGGGTATGGAAGGTCGCGCCCGCCCGCAGGGTGATCAGGTGACTGCGTCCCTTCGGGTCGGTCAGCTGCACTGGCTCACCTGGCGTCAGCGGTTTCATGGGGGGCCGTGCCGTGGTTTGGTCATCCTCGGTTATACCCCGGCGAAGGCGTGGTCCACGTCCCGGGTCGCCAGCACGCCGAAAACCTGACCGGAGGGCTCGACCAGCAGGTACTCGGTGGCCGGAGCACGGCGGATCGCGTCAAGCAGCGCCAGGCCTGACAGGTCGGCGGACAGCACCAGGTCCGGCTCGAGCGTCCGGGCGAGCGAGCCCGCCTCGATCCACGGGCGGCGCTGCGGCGGCGTCGCCATCACCGCGGTCTCGTTGACGATCGCGATCGGCTTGTCCTCGTGATCGACCACCACGACGGCCCTCGCCTGGCTCTCCTCGGCGCGCCTGATCGCCTCGGCCACGGGGGTGTTCGCGGCCACCGAGACCGCCTTGCGGGCCAGCCGTCTGGCCTGCAGCGTGGGCAGCCGCTCACGGAACCTGGTCGCCTTGATGGCCTGCCCGGCCCCGGTCCACATGAACGCGGCGATCACCGCAAGCCAGACCACGGTGACCAGGCCCCCGCCGCTCCCGTTCACCCGCCCGGTGACGAACGGGATGGCGAACAGGGCCACGGCGATCACCCGGCCGGCCCAGGCGGCGGCGATGGTCGAGGTGGCCGGGCGGCCGGTCAGCTTCCAGATCACCGCGCGCAGCATCCGGCCGCCGTCCAGCGGCAGGCCGGGGAGCAGGTTGAAGATCCCGACCACCAGGTTGGCCCACCTGAGCTGGCTGACCAGCGTGCCCGCGACGGTACCGGGCGGAACCACGCGCATCAGGCCGTAGCCGGCCGCGGCCAGCACCAGCGAGAGCGCCGGGCCCGCCGCCGAGACGGCAAACTCCCGGCCGGGAGTCTGCGGCTCCCGTTCGATTTCGGAGAACCCGCCGAGCGGGTAGAGCAGGATGCGGCGGACCGGCAGCCCGTACCCGCGGGCCACCACGCAGTGGCTCAGCTCGTGGACCAGGACCGACACGTACAGCAGGATGACAAACGCCGCCGCCACCACGAACCTGGACGCGCCGTGCAGGGTGGCGGCGAGTTCGTTGGCGTAGATGAGGATGAAGACGCCCGCGATGGCGAACCAGTACGGCGATATGTACACCGGGATGCCGAAGAAGCGCGCGATGACGATCCCGGGACCGGCTTCGCGGCGCCGCGGCGTCTCAGGCGTCGCGGGCGGCTTCTCTGGCGTCATGCTGGCCACACACCGATGCTACGTGCCCATCCGGTCGCTCGGGTCGGTGCGCGCCTCAACCCCTGAACCCCTGAACGCCTGAACCGGGAGATCCCCCCGAATGTCGGTGCCGTGCCCTACGGTGGCGCTGTGGACGAATTGGTAGTGCTGGCCCCGGCAGCCGAACCCGACGCCCCCCTGGGCTCCCCCGAGCTTCCCGCGGCCGAGCTCCCGCGCGGGCCGGCTCTGTCGCCCTCCCGGGCGGCTGACTTCATGACCTGCCCGCTGCTTTACCGGTTTCGGGTCATCGACCGGCTCCCCGAGCCGCCCACGGTGGCGACCGCGCGCGGGACGCTGGTGCACGCTGCGCTCGAGAAGCTGTTCGACCTGCCCGCCGCGGACCGGACCCGGGAGGCGGCGCGGGCGCTGGTGATCCCGGAGTGGGACCGGCTGGCGTCGGACGCGCCCGGCCTGGCCGCGCTGTTTCCCGACGAGGCCGAGCGGGACAGCTGGCTGGAGTCCACGACGGCGATCCTGGACGCGTACTTCACCCTGGAGGACCCGCGCAGGCTCGAACCCGCCGAGCGCGAGTGTTACGTGGAGACGACGCTGGACTCGGGACTGCGGTTGCGCGGCTACATCGACCGGCTCGACGTGGCCCCCGGCGGCGAGATCAGGATCGTGGATTACAAGACCGGCCGCGCGCCCAGGGAGGCCTACGAGGCCAGCGCGCTGTTCCAGATGAAGTTCTACGCGCTGGTGATCTGGCGGCTACGCGGCCAGGTGCCGAGGTTGCTTCAGCTGATGTATCTCGCCGAGGGGGAGGTACTGCGGTACGCGCCTGACGAATCCGATCTGCTCGCCACCGAGCGGAAGGTGATGGCGTTGTGGCAGGCCATCGAGCGGGCCGCGGCGGCGGGCGACTGGCGGCCGCGGCCGAGCAGGCTGTGCGACTGGTGCAACCACAAGGCGCTCTGCCCCGAGTTCGGCGGCACCCCGCCACCGCTGCCCGGGCGGGCCCCGGCCACGCCCTAGGACGGGACTGCCCTATACCGCATCAATGAGCGTTGGCCTCGCGAGGCACCACGATGTTCCACCGTTGTCGTCCCCGCAACAACAATGGACCATCGTCGTGGCCGGGCCCGGGGCTGACGGCGGCTGGAAGCGGGGCGGACGTTACTTGCCGCGGTACTAGGACGGGGCCGCGGCGGTCTCGACCTTGGCCGGGGTGTTCTCCGGGAAGTGGCAGGCAACCCGGTGACCCGAGGCGAGCTCGGCGAGCGGCGGCTCCTGCGTCCGGCAAATCTCCTGCGCCTTCCAGCACCTGGTGTGGAACCGGCAGGCCGGCGGCGGGTTGAGCGGGCTCGGCACGTCGCCGACCAGCCTGATGCGCTGGCGCCGTTCCCGCTGGCCCGAGTCGCTGCTGATCGGCTCGGGCACGGGCACCGCCGAGAGCAGCGCCACCGTGTACGGGTGCCGGGGCTTGGCGTACAGCTGGTCCCGGTCGGCGATCTCCACGATCTTGCCGAGATACATCACCGCGACCCTGTCGCTGATGTGCCGGACCACCGATAGGTCGTGCGCGATCACCACATAGGTCAGGCCCAGCTGGTCCTGCAGGTCCTCGAGCAGGTTGATGACCTGCGCCTGGATCGACACATCAAGCGCGGAGACCGGTTCGTCGGCGATGATCAGCTTGGGCCGCAGCGCCAGGGTCCTGGCGATCCCGATACGCTGCCGCTGGCCGCCGGAGAACTCGTGCGGGTAGCGGTTGTAGTGCTCGGGGTTGAGGCCGACGAGCTCGAGCAGCTCCTGCACGGCGCGCCTGGGCCCGCCCGCCGGCTTGACCTTCTGCAGCCGGAACGGGGCGCCGACGATGGCGCCGACCGTGTGCCGGGGGTTGAGCGAGGAATACGGGTCCTGGAAGATCATCTGGATCTCACGGCGCAGCGGGCGCATCTGTCCCTGGCGCATGTGCGTGACGTCGCGGCCGTCGATCACGATCTGGCCGCCGGTCGGCTCGTCCAGCCGGACCAGCAGCCGCCCGGTGGTGGTCTTGCCGCAACCGGACTCACCCACCAGCCCGAGGGTCTGGCCGCGCGTTACCGACAGGTCGATACCGTCCACGGCGCGCACCTCGCCGACCTTGTGCCGGAACACCACTCCCCGGGTCACGGGGAAATGCCTGATCAGGTCGGTCACCTGAAGCAGCGTGTCACCGGCCGGTGCGGCACCGCCGGCCGGCGCGGTCGGCGGCGTCTGGGTCTGCTCCGTCATGCTTCCACCCCGCCCAGTTCGCCTTGCGCCACGGCTTCCTTCGCTTCGCCGGCCGGATCGGCCACCGCGACCGGGAGGGCCCCGGCCTGGTCAGGAATCTGCCTGGCCTCCTCGGGGACCTCCCCGGCCGCGAGCTCGGCCCAGAGCCTGACCCGGTCGTCCGCGGTCAGGTGACAGGCGGCCTCGTGTCCCAGGCTCGCCACCTGGTGCAGCACAGGTACCTCGGTGTCACAACGTCCGCCGGTCAGGCCGGTGTACTGGCAGCGCGGATGGAACGGGCAGCCGGGCGGGATCCTGATCAGGCTGGGCGGCGTGCCGGGGATAGGAATGAGCCGGGTGGTCCGCTCCCGGTCCATCCGCGGCATCGACGACAGCAGCCCCCAGGTGTACGGATGGCCGGGGCGGCCGAAGATGTCCTTGGCGGTGCCGTACTCGGCTACCCGGCCCGCGTACATCACCAGGATGTCGTCGGAGAGCTCGGCGACGACGCCGAGGTCGTGGGTGATGATGATGACCGCCGACCCGAACTCCGACTGCAGGTCAGAGATCAGGTCGAGGATCTGCGCCTGCACCGTGACGTCGAGGGCCGTAGTCGGCTCGTCCGCGATCAGCAGTTCCGGGTCGCAGGACAACGACATCGCGATCATCGCCCGCTGCCGCATGCCGCCGGAGAACTGATGTGGATAGTCATCCACCCGGACGGCCGGCTGCGGGATCCCGACCCGGCCGAGCAGGTCCACGGCGTGCTTGCGGGCCTCGGCCTTGCTGACCTTGTTGTGGATCCGGTACGCCTCGATGATCTGGTTGCCCACGGTGTAGTAGGGGTGGAGGGCGGACAGCGGGTCCTGAAAGATCATTGCCATCTTGCTGCCACGCAGCTCACGTATCCGGGCGGCACTCGCGCCGACCAGTTCCTCGCCGTCCAGCTTGATCGAGCCGGTGATCTGGGCACTGGTCCCCTGATGCAGGCCCATGATGCCCATGCTGGTGACGCTCTTGCCTGAGCCCGACTCGCCGACGATGCCGAGCGTCTGGCCGCGTTCCAGGCTGAACGAGACACCGTCGACGGCCTTGACCATGCCGTCGTCGGTCGGAAAGTGGATGCGCAGGTCGCGCAGTTCGATCAGGGCGTCGGGCATCAGATCCGTACCCTCGGGTCGACGACCGCGTACAGGATGTCCACGATCATGTTGGCCAGCACGATGAACAGCGAGGCGATCATGACCACGCCCATGATCTCGGGCAGGTCCTGGTTCTGGATGGCCAGGATGGTGAAATCGCCGAGGCCCGGCAGCGAGAAGGTGTACTCGGTCAGGACCGCACCGCCGAGCAGCAGGCCGAGGTCCAGGCCGAAGATGGTGACGATGGGCGTCAGCGCGGCCCGCAGCCCGTGTTTGATCACCACCCGGCGTTCAGGAACCCCCTTGGCTCTGGCCGTCCTGATGTAGTCCTCCCCCATGGTCTCCAGCATGCCCGCCCTGGTCAGCCGGGCGTACAAGGCCGCGTAAAGGAAGGCCAGGGTGAGCCAGGGCAAGACGAGATTACGCGCCCAAAGCAGCGGGTTGGCGGTGATGGCGACGAAATGCACGTTGGGGAAGATCGCCCACTTGTAGCTGAAGAGCTCCAGGGAGATCAGCCCGGTGAAGAACACCGGCAGCGACACCCCGGCCAGCGCCATCGTCATCGAGAACCGGTCGAAGAAGCTGCCGCGGCGCAGCGCGGACAGCACACCGATGGACACCCCGCCGGTCACCCAGAGAATGGCCGCCCCGATGGCCAGCGAGAGCGTGACCGGAGCGTCACTGACCAGCTGCGGCCAGACCGGCTGCTGGTTGCGGAACGAATACCCGAAACACGGGAACGGGCAGTAGCTGACGTTCGTGCCGTCGCTGTAGTGGACACCGAACACGATCCCCTTGATGTAACGGCCGTACTGCAGGTATAGCGGCGCGTTCAGGCCAAGCTTGACCTCGACCGCCTTGATCTCCGAGGGGATGGGGTTGCGCCCCACGTACTGCGCGGCGAGCTGGTATGCGGTCTGCCCGGCCAGCCGCGGCACGAGGAAGAAGATCGCGAACGTGATCATGCTGACCAGGATCAGCAAGAACACCGTCATGATGAGGCGCCGGATGATGAAAAAGATCATCGCGTGTGGCGCCGCCGCCGGCCGGGGCTGGATGTTCCCCGGCCGGCGACGGCGACTTCACCTGCTCTCTGCTACTCGGACTGCTGGAACGGGCGCACCCGGCTATGCCCCGGTGCCATCGGGTCAGGACTTGGCGCCGAGCACCGCATAGTTGTACATGCCGTAGTACGCCTGCCAGTAGACGTTGGTCAGCGCCGACGGCCGGTAAAGCAGCGCCTTCGCGTAGATCAGCGGCACGATGGCGGCGTCGCTCATGATCTGCTGGTCGACCGTGGGCCAGACCGCCGTCCTGGCCGCGCCGGTGAGCGTCGACGACTTGGCGAAGTCGCTGTTGATCACCGGATCGCTGAGCGATGAGATGTTGGTGTTGCCGGTGGGAGCGATGGCGTTCCCGTTGGCGAGCTCGTCGAGGAAACCGAAGCCGTTCGGCCAGTCGGCGCCCCAGCCGCCCATGGCGATGCTGATCTTGTGCGAGGCCATGTACGCCGGCGCCCCCGCGAAGTCGGTGTAGTAGCTGCCCGACGGGAACCCCTTGAGCGTCAGCTTGATGCCGACCGCGGTCAGTGCGGCCTGGATCGCGGTAGCGGCCGCGGTCTCCTTCGGCCGGTCGGCGCGGTAGGCCAGGCTGGTGCTGAAGCCGTTGGGCTGGCCGCAGAGCGCCAGCTGCTGCTTGGCCGCCGTGATATTGCCGGTCGGCTTGGACAGCGCGTCGTACAAGTCGAACGATTTGTAGCCGATGATGTTGGGCGGCATGATGGTGCTCGCGATGGCCCCGCCCGCGACGGGACCGCCGTAGGCGTCATCGGTGGTCTGCTTGTTCACCGCGAACTCGACCGCCTCACGGCAGTGCAGGTTGTTCAGCGGCGCCACCTTGGTGTCCAGGTAGGCGAAGAACGCGAACCCGGTGAACGGGTTGTCGGCATTGGCTTTGAGCGTCGGGCTGGACAAGATCCGAGCCTGCGCCGCGGGCGCGACGCCGGTTCCGGCCAGGTCCAGGTCGATGTCGCCGGCCAGCAGCCGGTTGTCGATGTCAGCCTGGTTCACGTTCAGGTTGACGGTGATCTTGCTCGCCAGCTGCTTGGCGTTGGGGTCGGTCGCCGGGTTCCATTCGGTGTTCGGCACCAGGATGAGCTGCTTGTTCAGCGCGTAGCTCTGGAACTTGTACGGACCGGTGGACAGCGGGTGCAGCTGGTAGTTGCTGCCGGTGTCCGAGGCCGCCGGGACCGGAGCGCTGTTCGGGAACGCGAGCACGTAGGGCAGGTCAGGGAACGGGGACACCAGGTGGAACACGATCGTGGTCGCGTTCGGCGTGTCGATGGAGGTCAGGCCCATGATGTTCTTGGCGCGGTCCTTGTAGGGGCCCGGGTAGCTCGGGTCCCCGAGCAGCACCTGGTAGTAGGTCGGCCCGTTGGCCATCACCGACCGGTCATAGGTGCGCTCGATCGCGTACTTCACGTCCTGGGAAGTGGCGACCGTGCCGTTCTCGAACTTGACATCCGACTGGACGTGGAACGTCCAGGTCAGCCCGTTGTCGCTCGTCGTTCCCATGTCCGTGGCGAAGTCCGGCACAAGCTGCAGGCCACAGGTGCCCGGGCAGGACTTGTACGTGAACATCGGCATGGCGAACAGCCGGTCGAAGTTCAGCACCCACGCGTAGTACGTGTTGCCCGGGTCGAAGGAGTCCGGCGTGCTGCTGTCGTCGAAGGTGAGCGTCCCTCCCTTGGTGGTTGAGGGGTTGACCACCTGGGCCGTGCCTGCGTTGTACACCGCCGTCGTCCCGCTCGGTGACGAACCGCCGCTGCTACTGCTGCTACTGCAGGCCGCGATCCCGAGTGCTGCGACGACGCTGACGGCCGTAGTGGCCATAATCCTGCGTCTCTTCATATGGTGGAACGCCTCCCGTACTCACTCACGTCAGGCTGCGCACTGACTGTCACCGGCTCCTCGGATCCAGTGCGTCGCGCAGTCCATCACCGAATAGGTTGAATGCCATTACCGTGATAAAGATCGCGATCCCGGGCACGAGCATGTACTCGGGATCGATGTAGTAGTAACCGTTGGTTACCGCGCTGGAGAGCATCTGTCCCCAGGTGGGGGTGGGCACGTACAGCCCGACGCCGAGGTAGTCCAGGGCCGCCTCGAACAAGATGTTGGTCGGGATCAGCAGCGTCGCGTACACGAGCATCGGCGCGAACAGGTTCGGCAGCAGCTCGCGGAACAAGATGTACGGGCCGCGCGCGCCGAGGCTGCGCGCCGCGTCGACGAACTCCCGCTCGCGTAGGGACAGCGTCTGGCCGCGGATGATCCGGCCCATGTACGGCCAGTTGAAGAAGCCGATCACGAAGATGAGAAGCGCGATCCGCAGTGAGTTACCCGACAGCCCGAATGCGCTGCTCGGGATGACGCCCACCAGCGCCAGCGCGAATACCAGCAGGGGGAAGGCGAGGAACACGTCCATGGCCCGGGCGATCAGCGCGTCCACCCAGCCGCCGAAGTAGCCGGCGATGACGCCGAAGAAGGTGCCGATGCTCACCGCGAGGGCGGTGGCCAGGAAGGCGATGAGCAGGGAATACTGGGAACCGACCACGATTCTGGCGAGGACATCCCGCCCGGTCTCCGGCTCCACCCCGAGCGGATGAGCCAGGCTGATCCCGCCGAACGCGCCGTTGGGGCGCAAGTAGGTGGGGTTGATCAAGCTGGAGTTGTAGGTATCCGGATTCTGCACCACGTGCGGGCCGATGATCGCGACCAGGATCAGGAAGATGACGACGATGCCGCCGCCCATCGCCACCTTGTCCCGGCGCAGCCGCAGCCAGGCGATCTGTCCGAGCGACCGCCCGACGATGTCCTTGGTCGCGACAGGCGACCCCTTCCCGGGACCCCCGGGACCTGTCGAGACGTCAATGGGCACGGCCATCGTAAAACCTATCTGTTGCTCGGATTAAAGGCGTCCACCGCAGCGACCCCCGCTAGCAAGTCTCCCCGTGCACCGCCATGGACGCCTCGGCCTATACCTAGTGAGGTTGCGCTATTTCGCGCATAGGTACCAGCCCCGCGCGGCACTCGTAGCTCGATCGTGATTAAACTCGTGCCGTTTTGTCATCGAGTGTGACATTCGATGCGTGGGTGGCTGGATGGGTCAGCGGTGCTACCGGGGCTGAAGTAGCGCATCCCGACCGGCGCACAGAAAACCGGCAAATAACGGAGGAAACGGCCGACGAACGAAAACTTCGGCTCAGGTAATGCCGTGGCGGCGCAAGATGTCCGCGACGTCCCCGAGATCGTCATCGTCGTCGCGGGCCGCGGCCTTGCCCTTGCGCGCCTTGACCGGAGCCTGGGCGGGCACCGCGGCCGGCATCCCGGAAGCCCCGGAAGACCCGGGAGCCCCCGGAGTCCTGGTGGCCAGCTGCCGCGATCCGGCGGCGGGCAGCGGGCCGGCGGCCGGCGTTTCCTTCTTGCGTTTGGTGCCCCGGCGCCGTCGCAGGCCGCCGGACACGAAGAGAAGAAGCACCGCCACCCCGGCCAGCGCGATCCCTGACCACACCCGGGCGGAGAACACGAAGCCGGTCGCGAAGTCGCCGATGGCGATGCCCATCTTCCAGAACATCTCGATCGCGCCGGTCAGATAGGCGGCCAGCGGCAGCAACGACCAGCCCGCTCCGCGCAGGCCTGCGCTGATGCCGCGCCGCCGCATCGCAAGGTAGCTCAGCACCAGGCCGAGCCCGGTCACTCCCCCGCACAGTGGCAGCCAGGCGATCTTGTCGTAAGTGGACATGCGCGCCTCCCGCGGTTCTGCTTGCAGTCTAAGCCGTGCCAGGCGCGCAAGGCTCTGGTGCTAGCCCCCTAACCGGCCTGGGGGCGGCCCCCGGATTTAGCCCTTCACCCACACTCCTGCTGGGCCCGCCTGAAGATCGAGCAGCGAACGCACCACGATCCGGCCAGCTGCCGCCTCGATCGGGATCAGCGACGGGACGGCGATGACGCGGCATCCTGCGGCCTGCGCCGAGGCCACGCCGTTGGGCGAGTCCTCCAGGGCCACGCAGCGGCCCGGCTCCACCTCAAGCAGCTTGGCCGCGAGCAGATAGGGCCCGGGGTCAGGCTTGGTCGCGCTGACGTCGTCGGCGCACACCAGCGCGTCGAACCGCATGCCGGTGCTGGCCAGCACCGCGTCCATGAACCGGCGCTCGGAAGAGGTCACGAGCGCGTGCGGCAGGCCCGCCGCCGCGACCGAGGCGAGCAGCTCGCGCGCGCCGGGCCGCATCGGCACGCCGTGGTCGCGGACCCGCCCGGCGATCTCGGACATGAGCCACTCGCCGACCACCTCGGGGGGCACCGGCCTGGCCGCCTTCGCGAGCAGGTAGCGCACCGTGTGGCCGAGGCTGCCGCCGAGCAGCTGCCGCTGGTCCGCCGTGGTCCAGTCAGCACCGAGCCTGGCCATGACCGCGGTCTCGGCCTCGAGCCACAGCGGTTCGGAGTCGACAAGCAGCCCGTCCATGTCGAACAGCACGGCGGCGGCATCACTCATACGCTGAAGTATCTCGCCTCGGGCTGGTACCCGATGATGGCAGGATCGCGTTACGGCCCTCGTAACGACCGATCACCCACTGAGCAGGGCTGAGCACGTAGGCTATTACCGGACGACTTGCGATCCGCCGGGGAGGTGGCGACTCATCGAGTTCAACGACATCGGCGAACTCACTTCTCCGTTCGCCATCGCCGGTTTCGAAGGCTGGAACGACGCGGGGGAAGCGGCCAGCGGGGTGGTCAATCACCTGGGCATCGCCTGGCAGGCGACCCCGATTGGCGCCATCGACCCCGAGGACTTCTACGACTTCCAGGTCAACCGGCCGGTGGTCGAGATCGAGGACGGCCACACCCAGCGCCTGATCTGGCCGACAACCAGGATTTCCCTGGCCCGCGCCCGTTCGGCCGACCCGACCGTGCCGCCGACCGGCCTGTCCAGGGACGTCGTCCTCGTGCACGGCATCGAGCCGAACATGCGCTGGCGGGCGTTCAGTGAGGAACTGGTCCAGGGTCTGGAGAGCCTCGGCGTGGATCTCATCATCCTGCTCGGCGCGCTGCTCGCCGATGCACCGCACACCCGCCCGGTGCCGGTGTCCGTGGGCGCGTCCAATACGGCCCTGGCCGTGGACGTCGGCGTCGGCCGGGTCGACTACAAGGGGCCCACCGGGATCGTCGGGGTGCTCCAGCACACCTGCACAGGGGCGGGCATCCCGACCGTCTCGCTGTGGGCCCAGGTGCCGCACTACGTGGCGCAGCCGCCGAGCCCGAAGGCCACGCTGGCCCTGCTGCGCGGGGTCGAGGACATCCTGGACGCACCGCTGCCGCTGGCCGACCTGCCGGAGGAAGCCCGCGCCTGGGAGCGCGGCGTGGATGAGCTCGCCCAGCAGGATTCAGAGGTCGCCGACTACGTGCGGACGCTGGAAGAGGCGAAGGACGCAATGGAGCTGCCCGAGGCGAGCGGGGACGCGATCGCCCGGGAGTTCGAGCGTTATTTCCGCCGGCACGGTGGCGGAGAGTCGCTCGGCCCCGACGGTATCTGACCCCGGGAGGCTCAGACTGGAGGCCAGGGAACGGCTGGCCAGTCCGTGGGCGGATAGGGATGGACACGATGCTTCAGCAGCGTACCGATCCTGATCTTGGTGGCGTCGATTTCGCTCGTGCTGATCAGCGGGGCAAGCTCGTCGGCCAGGCCGCCCTCGGTGAACTCCGTGTGCAGGCGGCGCAGTGCCTCCAGCGAGCGCCTGGGCAGTGTCTTGCCCCGCCACTGCCACAGCACGGTGCGCAACTTGTAATCCTCGGCGAAGCACACCCCGTGATCGCAGCCGTACAGATGACCGTCGGCGACCGGCAGCAGGTGACCGATCTTCCTGTCCGCGTTGTTCACCACGGCGTCAAACACGGCCATGTCGCGCAGCCCGGCATGATCGGCGCGGCGGGACAACGCGATCAGGTCCACGTCCGTGTC
>JBEKGC010000018.1:0-32993 GCA_050013055.1 Streptosporangiaceae bacterium | reverse complement strand
TGGAGCTCGAGGGCGACATCGCCGCGGATTACGTCGAGGGCCTGCTGGACATCGCGGACCTCGATGGCGACATCGACATGGACGTCGAAGGTGACCGGGCCATCGTGTCGGTCGTCGGCGCGACGTTGGACGAACTGGTCGGTGACGACGGCGCGGTGCTGGAGGCGTTGCAGGAGCTCACCCGGCTCGCGGTGCACCGGCAGACCGGTGCGCGGGCCAGGCTCATGCTGGATATCGGCGGGTACCGTGCGCGACGGCGCTCGGAGCTGGCCGACTACGGTCGGACGGTCTCCGAGGAGGTTGCGCGGACCGGTGAGCCGAAGACACTCGCCGCGATGTCGCCGTTCGAGCGGAAGATCGTGCACGACGCGGTCGCGGCGGCGGGCCAGCGTAGTGAGTCGGAGGGTGAAGAGCCCAACCGGCGTGTGGTGGTCTACCCCGCCCGGTGACGTTCCGCCCTGCCGCGATCGGGGACTCCGGGGATCAGCCTGCTCCGGCGGCACCGCCGGACCCGGCCGGATCAGCTCCCGACGGACCACCGCCGGCCGGTCCTCCGCCGCCCCCGGAGAGCGCGGCCTCGGTCTTCGGGTCCGCGCTTCCCGGCGCTGAAGCGTTCGCGCGGATGCTGGCCTCGCGCGGAGTTGAGCATGGGCTGATCGGACCGCACGAGGTACCCAGGCTGTGGGACAGGCACCTGATCAACTGCGCGGTCGTGGCGGAACTCGTCGACCCCTCAGCCCGGACGCTGGTTGACATCGGCTCGGGTGCCGGGTTGCCAGGTGTGGTGCTGGCCATGGTGCGCCCAGAGTTGAGCGTCACGCTGCTCGAGCCGATGGAGCGGCGCTGCCGGTTCCTGTCCGACTGTGTGGCCGAGCTCGGCCTCGGCAACGCCACCGTGCTGCGCGGGCGGGCTGAGGACACCGTGCTGCGCGCGGATGTGGCCACCGCCCGAGCGCTAGCGCCGCTTGACCGGCTGGCGGAGCTTGCTGTCCGGCTGGTACGACCGGGCGGAATGGTGCTCGCGATCAAGGGGCAGACGGCTGCGGACGAACTGAAGAAGGCTAAACCAGTGCTGCGCCGCCTCGGGGTTCGCAGTGCCGAGATTGTGCGAGCGGGGCAGGGTAAGGTCATTCCTGCGACAACTGTCGTGCGGTTCTTCGCTAGGTGAGGCAGGACATTGGTGGGGCTCAGCTACGGCAGGCAGGGCACGGCTACGTTGGGCCCGGAGAGCTTGACCGCAGCTGGCCTGGGATGGCCAGAGGAGTCGCTGGTGGACGGGCTACCTGGCGCCGCGTGGACGGGTCCATCCGCGAGGGTCGGGGGCCTGGGCTGGCCGGGCGCTGGCCGGGGATCGAAAGGCGTTCAGGTGAACGATGGCAGAGCTAAAGCCGGCGGCCGCAAAGCCGCCGACACTCTTGACGCCGCTGCGGGCTCCGGGACTTCCGGGGATCCAGAGGTTGATGGCCAGCACCCGGAGCCAGCGGTCGCGGCGGTCGTTTCACGTGAAACGAGACCGGTGGTTATCCCGGAGATTCCACCCGACCCGACGGAGACCCCGATAGCACGAGCCGCAGCAGCCGCCATTGTCGTCCGGGGCATGAATGACCGCCAGCCGTGGCCGCAGCCACCGCACTGCCGGCTGATGACCATCGCGAACCAGAAGGGCGGGGTCGGGAAGACGACCACGGCGGTCAACCTGGCCGCCAGCCTGGCTCAGCATGGTGCCCGTGTCCTAGTGCTGGACCTCGATCCGCAGGGAAACGCGTCCACCGCGCTTGACGTCGATCACCGGCCCGGCACTCCGTCCGTCTACGACGTGCTGGTCGACAACCGGCCGCTGGCAGATGTGGTACAGCCGGCCGGAGCCATGCCCGGGCTGTTCTGCGTTCCCGCCACCATTGATCTCGCCGGGGCGGAAATCGAGCTGGTGCCGGTGGTCGCGCGAGAGCTGCGGCTGGCCAAGGCGCTGCGGGCCTACGACACCTCGGACCTGGACTACGTGCTGGTGGACTGCCCTCCGTCGCTCGGGCTGCTGACACTGAACGCGCTGGTGGCCGCGGAGGAAGTGCTGCTGCCGATCCAGTGCGAGTACTACGCCCTCGAGGGCGTCCAGCAGCTGCTGAACACGGCGGAGCTGGTCCGGGTGAACTTCAACCCGGGACTGCACGTCTCCACCGTCCTGCTGACCATGTACGACGGGCGCACCCGGCTGGCCTCGGACGTGGCCGATGACGTCCGCGCGCATTTCGGTGCCTCCGTGCTGAAGACCATCATCCCGCGGAGCGTCCGGGTGTCAGAGGCGCCGAGCCGGGGGCAATCGGTGATTACCTACGACCCGGCCTCGAGCGGCGCGATCGCGTACACCGAAGCGGCGCATGAGCTGGCGATGCAGTCAGCGGGCACCCGGTAGCAGGCCGAGATCAGGGAGAGGCAGTGGCTCAGCAGAGGCGTGGTCTCGGACGGGGACTCGGGGCGCTCATCCCGGAATCCCCGCGCCCGGCCGATGGTGATGCCGCGCGCGGCACGGAGACGACCGTCCGGACGGCCAGTGACACGCCGGTCCCCTCAGCCGATTCTCCGGTCGAGGTCCCCGGCGCTCACTACCAGGAAATCTCGGTCTCGGCCATCAGCCCGAACCCACGGCAGCCCAGGCGGACCTTCGACGAAGACACCCTCGACGAGCTGGCCGAGTCCATCAGGCAGGTCGGCCTGCTGCAGCCCGTGGTGGTACGCGAGGCGGGGCCAGGCCAGTACGAGCTCATCATGGGTGAGCGCCGGTGGCGGGCCTCACAGCGTGCCGGTCTCACCGACATCGGCGCCATCGTCAAACAGACGCAAGACAACGACCTGCTCAGAGACGCCCTGATCGAGAACCTGCACCGGCAGCAGCTCGACCCGCTCGAAGAAGCAGCGGCCTACCAGCAGTTGCTTGACGATTTCGGTGCTACCCACGAGCAGCTGGCGCAGAAGATAGGCCGCTCACGTCCGCATATCAGCAACACCCTCCGGCTCCTTAACCTCCCCCCGGCCGTGCAGAAACGTGTCGCCGCGGGTGTCATCAGCGCCGGCCACGCCCGTGCCCTGCTGGGCCTGGACAATCACGAGGCGCAGGAACACCTGGCCCACCGGATAGTCGCCGAAGGCCTCTCCGTCCGGGCCGTCGAGGAGATCGTCTCTCTCGGCGATGGCGACACTCCCAAGAAACGCTCGACTCCGGCTCGCCAGCCCACCGCGCCCGGCCTCCGCCACCTCGCCGACCGCCTCTCCGACCTCTTCGAGACCAGGGTCAAAGTAGAGATGGGACGGCACAAAGGCAAGATTGTCGTCGAGTTCGCGACGACAGGCGACCTAGAACGCATCGTGCAGATGATGGGCCCCGCCCGAGAAGCGCCGTCCGCGGACTCTCGCTAAGCTCTGCCCCGCGCCGGCTGAGGTCCCACCGGGTGCCGTGGGGCCGAAGGGTCACGCCCGGGCGACGACTGGCCGTCCTGCACACCCGTGCTGCCCCGCTCCCGCTCGCGAGGCGCCACGATGTTCCGTCGTTGTCGTTTCCGTGCGCTATGCCGACCCATGAACACCGGCCCGCGCGACGGCTCACGACCGAGGGGGCGGTCACGCCCTGAAGGCCCGAAGCGCCGCACCCCAGCCGCCACTCCCGCCGCTCCCCGCACCCGGAACCCACCCGTCACGTTCATCGAAAAAGATCGTGGAATATTCGGCTTACCTGGAAGCTTTGGTACCCTATCGGGTACAAAATTATCCGCGGGAGCCCGATCTTCCACGCGAAACCGGCGGCCCGGCCCGCACTACGCCGGGCCGGACCAGGCACGGCATACACCTCGCATCACCACCCCCAACAGCCACCGCGCCACCAGCACGACCGCGATGGACCCGCCGCCGGAGCCAGACCAGCGAACCCCCGCAACAGCGGACCATCGTCGTGGCCGGGCCCGGGCCGACGGCGGCTGTAAGCGGGGCGAACATTACCTGCCGTGGCAATAGCGATCCACGATCCTTCGCTCGCCGCACTCTTCTTGTTTCTGGGCCTGGCCGGACGGCCCGTCCCAAGCGCGGTATCACCCCGACCGGCGTCGCCGACTCAGGAGCGCGGGCGGTTAGGGACCCACTGTCCTCTCCTCGCCTGCAAGGAGCCTTCAGCTCAGCCTGTTTCATGATCGTGGCCAGAGACGGGCAAATAGGCCACGTCGGAGAACAAGTTGACGATTTGAACCGATCGGAGTACTGGCCAGCTCCAAACTTCGAAATTATAACCAGTACTTTGTTTATTGACGCGGCCATATCACCCAAAACTGGCCACGATCATGATGCGGATCCAGATGCCGCAACAAAATCCGGGCATAAGTGGGCATAACGGGGATTGTGTTACCCTCCAGGTCGGCAGCGGGCGCCATGCCAGAGCAGGTCGATAACCGCAGGTGCCGCTCCCACCCGCAGGTATCACGCAGCCTCCATCAAAGAGCCCAGCGCTCGCCACCCTTGCCCCGCCCCCTTCTACGAGCCACATCATGGGCGCAAACCCGGAGGGAGTGCGCAGGCACCGGTTCGGTGAGGGGGTCCCGAGGGGTGTTACGCCGGGCGTTCGGGTGCTCGCCCTTTAGCACCCGCCCGCCGAAACACCCCCGCGGACCACCCTCTCCGCCGAGCCTGTTTCACGTGAAACCACACCGATGTAATTAACGCGTTGCCGTGGCGCGAATGCTGGCCAGGAACGCGTCCACGTCGGACTCGGTGGTGTCGAAGGCGGCCATCCAGCGGACCACCGACGTCTTCTCGTCCCAGACATAGAAGAACCAGTCGCGTTGCAGGGCGGCGATGTGCCCAGGGTCCAGGCGGGCGAAGACGGCGTTGGCCTGAACGGGGTAGACGATCTCCACGCCCGGGATGGCGGCGGCGCCGACGGCCAGGCGCCGGGCCATGACGTTGGCCCGGGCGGCGCTCGCGAGCCAGAGATCATCGTGCAGGAGGGCGCCGAACTGAGCGGCGACGAATCGCATCTTGGAGGCGAGCTGGGTCTGCTGCTTACGCAGGTACGGCAGGTCGGCGGAGAGACCGGGACGCATGACGATGAGGGCTTCCGCGCCGATCGCTCCGTTCTTGGTGGCGCCGAAGCTGAGCACGTCCGCGCACTCCGCGAGCTCGGCCAGGGAGCAGTCGAGGAAGGCAGCCGCATTGGCCAGGCGGGCTCCGTCCAGGTACACGAGCAGGTCACTGGCATGACAGAAGTCGGCGATCTTCCGCAACTCGGCGAGTGAGTAGCAGGTGCCGAGCTCGGTCGACTGGGTGATGGCCACCACCCCTGGCTGCGCGAGGTGGTCGTCGCCGCGACCGGACAGTCGGGGGGCGATCAGCTCGGGAGTGAGCTTCCCGTCCGGAGCCGGCACCGGGAGGAGCTTGGTCCCGAGCAGTCGCTCGGGCGCACCGCACTCATCGGTGTTGATGTGCGCGGATTCGGCGCAGATGACGGCCTCATGCCGGCGCAGCAGCACGCTCAGGCCGAGCAGGTTGGCGCCGCTGCCGTTCAGCAGGAGAAAGGCGTCATCGGCGTGGAATGTCTCGCGCAGCGCGGCGACCGCCCGCTCGGTCCATTCATCGGCGCCGTAGGCCACCGCATCGCCCGAGTTGGCATCCATCATCGCGCGCAGCACCTCCGGATGCGCGCCCGCGTGGTTATCGCTGCCGAAGCTCTTGCGTTGTGTCATGGCACGAGCCTAGGGGCCGCAAGCGGCCCTGAGGCGCTGCGGGCCGCCCTAGGCGCCGCGGGCGGCCGCGAACTCGAGCAGGCCCACGCAGGTGCTGCCGAACGTACGGCCCGAGGCCTCCAGGGCGAGCGGCAGCGTGCTTGTCTCGGTCATGCCGGGTGCCACGTTGACCTCAAGGAAGTACGCCGCGCCCGTGTCGTCGACGATGAGATCGGTCCTGGACAGGTCGCGCAGGCCCAGGGCCGTATGCGCGGTGACGGCGATCCTCGCGACCTCGCTCGCGACCTCGCCGGACAGCCGGGCCGGGACATAAAACTCTGTCTTGCCCGCGGTGTACCTGGCTGAGTAGTCGTACCCGTTCTCGCCGGGAACGATCTCGACCGCGGGCAGGGCCTGCGGGCCGTCACCGAGATCTATCACCCCGACCGCCACTTCGGTGCCGGAGATGAGCCGTTCGATCAGCGCCGTATTCCCGTAGGCGAAGCAGCTCAGCAGCGCGGCGGGCAGTTCGGCCGCGGTCCGGACCGGGCTGGCGCCCAGGGCGGACCCGCCGCGGGATGGTTTGACGTACAGCGGCAGGCCGAGCTTGGCCACGATGAGGTCGATGACCGCGGCGGCGCCGAGGTCATGGAACGTTTCCCGGGGCAGGGTCACCGACTGCGGCGTGATCAGGCCCGCCGCCGTCACCAGGGCCTTGGCCGTCGGCTTGTCGAAGGCCATCTGGCAGGCGCTGGCGACCGAGCCGACATACGGCACGCCGAGCAGGCCGAGCACCTCCCGGATCGCCCCGTCCTCGCCGCACGCCCCGTGGATGGCCGGGAACACCACGCTGGGCGGCGCGGTGCGCAGCTGGGCCAGCAGGCCCGAGTCGGCGTCGGCGACGACGGCGTCGATACCTTCCTTGGCCAGCACGTCGCGCACCCGGTATCCGGAGTGCAGCGAAACTTCCCGCTCGGCGGACAGGCCACCGGCGAGTATGACGACACGTTCGAGGTCGCGCATGATTTCTAGTTTTGTTTCCCGTGAGGAGCGATGGCTTATCAGCTGCGCTCGAAGGTGGACGGGCCGAAGTCGTCCCGGAGCTGGACCTCGTTCTCGATCACCGAGGCGAGCCGCCGGATTCCCTCGGCAATACGATCCGGGTCGGGGAAGGAGTAGCACAGCCGGGCGTACTGGCTACCCGAGCCGTCCGCGTAAAAGCCCGTTCCCGGTACGTAGGCGACCCGGGACGATATCGCCCGCGGCAGCATGGCCTTGGCGTTGATCCCGTCGGGAAGCCCGAGCCAGACGTAGAAGCCGCCGGCCGGCCGGGTCCAGTGGCAGCCGGGCGGCATCATCCCGGACAGGGCGGTCAGGGTCGCGTCCCTGCGCTCCCGGTACAGTTCGCGGAAGGTCTTGATCTGCTCCTGCCACGGCTGGGTGTTCAGGTACTCGCGCACGGTCAGCTGCGAGAAGCTTGAATGGCACAGCACGGCTGACTCGGCGGCGAGGATGAGCTTGTCCCTGATGGCCGGCGGCGCCACCGCCCAGCCCACCCGCACGCCCGCGGCGAAGGTCTTGGAGAACGTGCCGAGGTAGACGACCCCCTCCGCGTCATCGGCCCGCAGCGCCCGCATCGGGTCGCCGTCAAAGCCGAGCAGGCCGTACGGATTGTCCTCAACGACCAGCAGGCCGACCCGACGGCAGATGTCGAGGATCTGATGCCGCCGTCCGGCGGCGAGGGTGACCCCGGCCGGGTTCTGGAAGTTCGGCACCGTGTAGAGGAACTTGGCTCGCTTCCCGGCCGCCGCGGTGCGCTTGATGGCTTCCTCCAGAGCCTCAGGGATCAGCCCGTCGTCGTCCATCGGCACGTGCACCACGTCGGCCTGGTAGGCCGCGAAGGCGCCCAGGGCGCCCACATAGGACGGCGCCTCGACCAGCACGACGTCTCCGGGATCGATAAAGATCCTGGTCAGCAGGTCAAGAGCCTGCTGAGAGCCGACGGTGACCACCACCTCGTCCGGGTGGGCGGCAATCTGCTCGAGCGCCATCACGTCGCAGATTTTCTCCCGCAGCCCCGCATCGCCCTGCGCCGTGCAGTATTGCAGCGCGGTCGTGCCGTGGTTGGCGATCAGCTGGCCGATCATCTCGCCGACGACATCAAGGGGCAGCGCGGCGACATACGGCGAGCCGCCCGCCAGGGAAACAATCTCGGGCCGGGCGGCCACAGCGAAAAGGGCGCGGATTTCCGATGCCACCATGTCCACCGCCCGGGCGGCGTACTGGCCGACGTAGCGGTCAATTCGCTGTGGCTGCGCTGCCGATTGCTGTTCGCCGGTCATGAATCTCCCTTACTCTCGGGGGGACGACCCCCCCAGACCCCCCCGTTCTGGGGGAAAACCTTTTCCCCCAGACCCCCTCGGCCCCCCGTTCTGGGGGGAACCTTCCCCCCAGACCCCCGGGGGGTCCCAAAGGGACCCCGGAGGTCCGTGGGGGTAACTCCGCAGGGCACCTCGCGAATGCCTGCAGGCCGAGTACCATTCCTAGGATACGGGGTATCTCCCGGGAACGCTCGTGGATTCAGCCGGGGAGCAGGATGTCGCGACGTATCGCCAATATTACGCTAGATAACCTCGGCGACTTGCCGACGAAGTGCCGGAAATGCGTCTTCTGGGAGCTTGGCCCGGTCAGCCGGGCGCGCGCCGAAGATAGCGGTGACCCGGAACTCGAAAAGGAGTCGTGGGTTTCTTCCGTCCTGCTCGAGTGGGGAAGCTGCGGCAAAATCGCTTACGTCGACGGAGTACCCGCCGGATACATGCTCTTCGCCCCGCCGCAGTACGTTCCCCGCTCGATAGCCTTTCCCACCAGCCCGGTAAGCGCCGATGCGGTGCTGTTCATGACGGCCCACCTACTCAGCGAGTTCACGGGCGGTGGCATCGGCCGGATGCTGGTGCAGGCCATGGCCAAGGACCTGACCCGCCGCGGGGTCCGGGCGATCGAAGCCTTCGGCGACCGGCGGTGGGAATCGCCCGCCTGCATCCTGCCGGTGGATTACCTGCTCTCGGTCGGATTCAAGACCATCCGGCCGCACCACCACTACCCGCGGTTGCGCATGGACCTGCGAACCGTCCTGACCTGGCGGGAGGATGTCGAGGTGGCGCTTGAGCGCCTCCTCGGCTCCATGAACCCGATGGTCCCGTCAGCCCCGCAAGGGGCCCTGCGACCTGTCTAACGGGTCGGCCAGCCAGAAAACCGGCGCCCGTTCAGATGTACTCGGCCAGCTCGCGGAGCAGGGCCGACTTCGGCTTGGCGCCGACGATCTGCTTGACCACCTGACCACCGGAAAACACGCTCATGGTGGGAATGGCCATGATCCCGTAACGCTGCGACACGGCGGGGTTCTCGTCGATGTTCAGCTTGACCACGCCGATCTTGTCGGCGTACTCGGTCGCGATCTCCTCCAGGACAGGGGCGACCATGCGGCAGGGCCCGCACCATTCGGCCCAGTAATCCACGATGACCGGCTTGTCGCTCTTGAGGACCTCAACCTCGAAGGTCTCTTCCGTCACGACTTTGGTCGCGCCCATTCGGTCACATCCCTTTGATTTGCGGGCGAATAATTCCGGTGGCGCCACGGGGGCGTCAGAGTTCCTTGCTGGCGAGCCAGCGTTCGGCGTCAAGCGCCGCCGCGCAGCCCGTTCCTGCTGCCGTGACGGCCTGCCGGTAAGTGCGGTCGACGACGTCACCGCAGGCGAAGACGCCCTCGATACCCGTGCGCGTCGACGGCTCATCCACCAGCAGGTATCCGTCGGGGTCGGTGGCGAGCTGGCCGGAGAACAGATCAGAACGCGGGTCGTGACCGATGGCGACGAACACGCCGGTCACCGGCAGGACGTGTTCCGTGCCGTCCTTGGTGCTCCTGATCCGCAGGCCGGTGACCTTATCGGTGCCTAGCACCTCGGCCACCTCGCTGTCCCACAGGAACTCGATCTTCGGGTTCGCGAGCGCGCGATCCTGCATGATCTTCGAGGCGCGGAGCGTGTCGCGCCGGTGGACGACCGTTACGGACTTGCCGAACCGGGTGAGGAACATGGCCTCTTCCAGGGCGGAGTCGCCGCCGCCGATGACCGCGATGTCGTGACCGCGGAAGAAGAACCCGTCGCATGTGGCGCACCAGGACACGCCGTGACCGCCAAGCATCTTTTCACCTGGCACCCCGAGCTCCTTGTACCTGGAGCCGGAGGCGATGATGACGGCCTTGGCGAGGTACGTCTCGGTCTCTGTCCTGACCACCTTCGGGTCCGCGGTCAGGTCGACCGCGACCACGTCGTCGGCCACCAGCTCGGCGCCGAACCGCTCGGCCTGCTTACGCATGGAGTCCATCAGCTCGGGACCCATGACGGCATCGGCGAAGCCAGGGAAATTCTCCACCTCGGTGGTCTGCATCAGCGCACCGCCCGCCGTGACCGAGCCCTCGAAGACCAAGGGCTTCAGCTCAGCGCGAGCCGAGTAAAGTGCCGCCGTATAACCGGACGGGCCGGACCCGATGATAATGACGTTCCGGACTTCGTTCACCTCTGCCAACCGTTATCAACCCCTCATCTGACTGGCACTCCAGTGAACCGATCCTAAGGCTCGAAGATTCCCGCCGGGACTGTCCTGGTTGCCAGCACCTGACTGCCGGTGGCCGAGCAGCCCGGGCCGGCCAGCTGCACCTCATCACCGGCGCCCGCGCGGGTGACGACGACGGTGACCGGCTGACCTTCGTAGTGAGCGCTTTCGATCCGCAGCACGACGGCGCGGCCGGCCACCCGCTGCACGCACGCCTTGACGGTCGTGCTGGCGGCACGTGTCGTCCGCGCCGTTACCGGCACCCGCAGGTCAGCTTGCAGTTGCTGGGTGAGGGAACCGGGCAGGAAATCGACCGGGCTGACCACGACGGGCAACTCGTCCGGCACCATCAGCGGGGACGTGCCCTGCGCCGGTCCCGCCACTGCCTTCGGCTGGGCCGCCCGGCCGTAGGCCGGCTGCGCGGCCGCGGCCGACCCGGACGCGGCCGCGGCTTGCAGCTGCGGGGGGCTGCCGTGGCTGCTCAGGAAGTACCCGCCCGCGGCGACCAGGGCCACGACTGCGCCGGCCGGGGCGAGCACGCGGGGGGACATCCAGCGGAAACCACCGCTTCCGGTCCGCCGGCGGCGGGCCGGACGTTCCTGCGGGCGGACACCACGGGCCCGTTCGGACTCCTCCCGGTGAGCCACCTCGGCCGCGAGCACGGTGTCAAGCCGGTGGGCCACCCGGTCCGGCATGGCCGGTGCCGGAACGGCCGCGAGCAGGGCGGAAACCCCGGCGAGCTCGTCCGCCACCGCTACGCAGCGAGCGCAGCCGGCCAGGTGCGCGGTGATCGTGGCGCCCCGCCGCCCGGTGACGAGTCCCGCGAGGTAATCGGCCAGCACATCAGTGTCCGGATGCGTCATGTACCCCCTCATGGGTCTCCTCCCTGCGCAGGTGAGACGCTCTCGCCGGGTGATCGGTTCCCTCGCAGGTGCGCTACCCGGGGAAGCAGCTTGGCGCGGGCGCGGGCGCAGCGGCTCTTGACCGTGCCCGCGGAAACGTCGAGGATGACGGCGGCGTCGGCGACGGAGAAGCCGAGCATGTCGACGACCACCAGCGCGGCCCGTTGCTGCGGCGGCAGGGTGCGGAGCGCCGCGTCGACGTCCAGCCTGGTGTCGGTGGCGTGCACGGGATCGGAGTCCTGGGCCGCCAGGGCCTCGAACGTCTGCTCATCGGCCGGCACGGCCGGCCTGGCCGCCCGGCGGCGGAGCCGGTCCAGGGACGCGTTCACCACGATCCGGTGCAGCCAGGTGGTGACGGCCGACTCGCCGCGAAAATCAGCGGCCCGGCGAAACGCGGAAACCATGGCGTCCTGCAACGCGTCGGCGGCCTCCTCCGGATCGCAGACGGTGCGCAGCGCGACCGCCCACAGCCGGTCCCTGTGCCGCCGGAACAGCTCGCCGAACGCTTCGCTATCTCCCGCCACGTGCCGCCGGAGCAGTTCGGCATCTGTTGGCCACTGCTCGCCGACGTCCCCCACGCCGCATCAACCTGACTGGCCCACGGCGGATCCGCGCATGCTCACGTTGTAAACGAAAGCCTCGTATTCCCCTGTGCTGCCGGCCAGGGGCGGCAGGTCGGTAATCCAGAGCAGCACGTAACGCCCGGTCGTCTTCTTGGTCACGTCGAACGTCGTGACGCCCTGAGCCGTCGTGGAACTTTGCAGCTCGGTGAAGGTGTTCAAGCCCGCCGCGTCAGCCGTGTTGGTGTTGCCGATCTCGATCTCGGCGTGGGTGCAGCAGCTGGTGCCGAACTGGACGCTCAGCTGGCTCAGCTGGACCTGCTTGCCCATGTCGAAAAGCAGGCCGGTGCCCTTCTTGAGGTTCCCGAACACCGAATAGCCCAGGTAGTAGCTGGTGTGCCAGGCGGTGCTCGCGTTGCCGTCGATCGCGTACTGGGCGCCGCCGGGATCCTCACTGCTGCCCGGGCCGCCGAGGACGTCGAAGCTGCTGGCGCTGACCGGCTTGAGCTGGACGTCCGCCGTTGCCGCCGGAGCCGAGGAGTGCGGGCGCGGCGGCGGGGTGACCGACGAGTGCTGCGGGTGGCGGCTGAATGACCAGGCGGCGAAGCCGACCGCGGCCAGGACGAGCACGGTCACGATGCCGACGATGACCCGGGTCGCGTTCCCCCGCTCGCCGGCCGGCGGCTTGCCGCTGCCGACGCGGGACTGCGCGGCGGTAGCGGCGGCGGGCGGGTAGGAGTTGGTGGACCAGTCCGGGTTGCGGCGCGTCCCGGCCGTCGTCCGGCCGGCCAACGTGGCCGCGGGCGGAAGCGGGTCCGGCGGGGCCACGCTGGCCAGGGCGTCGGCGAACGCCGCCGGAGTGCTGAGCGCCGGGCCGTACCGGCTCGGGCGCTGGAACAGTGCCTGGCAGGTGACGGCGTCAATGTTCGCGGGGACGCCGGCCGACACCTGGCGTGGTGTGCACAAGGTGCCGTCGGTCTGGGGTGCGGGCGGCAGCAACCCCGGTTCTGACCGGCGCTGTCCCGGCCAGTAGCCGGTCAGCGCGGCGTACAGCAGCCGGGCCAGATCCCGGGTATCGGTGAGCGCCGGGTCTTCCCCGGCGACCGGGTCGGCCTCCGCATCCTCACCGGCGAGGTCCGGGGCGGTGAGCTCCGGGCCGGTGAGGTCCGGGCCGGTGAGGTCCGGGCCGGTGAGGTCCGGGCCGGTGAGGGCGGCGTCGATACCGAGCCCGGCTATCTTCACCCCGCCGCCTGGGGTCCAGTGCAGGCAGGCCGGGTCCAGCCGCAGATGGGCCAGGCCGGCCGCATGCGCGGCGGTGATCGCCCGGGCCGCCTCGGAGATCAGCGCGGCCGCGCGCGGCGGTTCGAGCGGACCTTCGGAGAGCATGTCGAGCAGCGAATCGCCGACCACCCACTCCATCACCACGTAGGGCGGCTCCTCGGCGTCCTCCACGTCGAATACCTGCGGGAAACGCGGGTCATTGAGCCTGCTCGCCGCCCTGGCCGCGGCGCCCGCCGCAGCGACCCGGGGGAAGCCGGGGGCGAAGGTGAGGACGGTGACCGAGCGGGCGAGGGTCTCGTCCGTGGCTTTCCAGTAGGTCCAGCCGGCACCCGCGTTCACCTGGTCAACGAGGCGATAGCGCCCCGCCAGCCGGGTTCCTGGTTCCGACGTGTATGTGCTCATAGGTTGCCACCCATGCTAATGCCGCCCACGCTGGCCGCCGAACTTGGCGGCCACCATCTTGGCCAGGTATCCGTACTCCGTCACCCGCAGTGCCCGGGCGCACAGGGCGTAAAGAAGCACCGCGCCGCCGCCGCCGATGACGGTCACCAGCAGGCCGTAGAGCGAACTCGGGTTGTGCACGAGGTGCCCCGTACCGATCATGACCGCCCAGGCGAAGATCAGCCCGGGCACGGTGGCCAGGTGCATCCTGGCCAGGCTCCTGGCGATGGCCCAGCCGTCCAGGCTGCCGACCCGCCGGCAGAGCAGGAACCAGCCGGCCACGGTGCCGGCCAGGTTCGCCACCCCGTAGGCGACGCCAAGCCCGGCCACCACATCCGGGTGCGGCAGTACCGCCAGCGTGATGTAGGCGGCCACGATGCTGACGCACATGGTGAGCACGCCGACGAAGGCGGCGGTCCGGCTGTCCTGGAACGAGTAGAACACCCGCAGCTGCAGCTGGGTGATCATGTAAGGCACCAGGCCGAGGGAGAACAGGCCGAAGGTCTCGCCGACGTACCTGGCCTGCGCCGCGTCGGTGGTGCGGTACGAGAACAGGACTTCGGCGAGCGGCCCGCCGAGCAGCCCGAGGTAGATCGCGGCCGGCACCACGATCACGGCGGCCAGCCGGACGCCGATCGAGAAATCGTCCCGGACAAGTGAATACCTGCGGGCGTTCGCGTGCTCGCTCATCCGGGGTAGCAGCGCGGTGATCACCGAGATGCCGACGATCGCGTACGGCAGCTGGAACAGCTGCCAGGCGATGGAATACGCGGAATAACCGTTCTCGCCGGCCGAGGCCGTGTTCGCGACGCGCTGTGCGATCAGGTTGCCGGCCGTCTGGGAGGTCACGTAGACCAGCATCCACCTGGCCATCCGGCCTATTTCCGAGACCTCGGCCCGCTGGAAGGCCAGCGTAGGCCGCCAGCGGAACCCGGCCCCTCGCAGCGAGGGGAACAGCGCGACGGTCTGCGCGACGACGCCGAGCGTGGTGCCGATCCCGAGCAGGTCGACCTCGGAGGAGGGGATGGTCCACGGCTGCTTGGCCCCGCTCACCGTGGCCACGTACAGGACACCGACGACGATCACGACCAGGTTGTTGATGACGGGGGTCCACATCGGCGCCGCGAACCGGCCGCGGGTATTCAGCACCGCCCCGATCAGCGAGCTCATGCCGTAGAAGAAGATCTGCGGGATGAAGAAGCGGGCCCACACCACCATCAGCTGGTGCTCGGCGGCCAGATGGCTCCCGGCCGGGCCGTTAATCGTCCCCGCGGGCAGGTCGACCAGCGGTCCAGCGGCCAGCGTGGCCAGGATCGTGATCACCAGCAGCGCGACCGCACCCAGCGTGAACAGCCGCTGGGTGTACGCCTCGCCGCGGTCAGGATCACGCTTGGCCGCCCGGACAAGCAGCGGTACCACCACGGCGGTGAAGATGCCGCCGAGCATCAGGTAGTAGACGGTGTTCGGCAGCGTGTTGGCGTTGTTATAGGCGGCGCCCAGCGGGCCAAGGCCGATGGCGACCACCAGGACGAGGGTGCGCAGGAACCCGGTGCCGCGGGACACCAGGGTGCCCACCGCCATGCCGGCCCCTGACCGCACCAGGCTGGAGCGCGGGCTGGCCGTCTGCGCCGCTTCGCCCGCCCGGCGGGTACCCCGTCGGCCCGTCCCCGCTGGCCCGCCTGGGCCGCTCGGCTCCCCAGGCCCGCGGGGGTCAGGGGACTGCCGGTACGGTCCAGGAGCACCCGGCGTCCGGTACCCGGGCGGCTGATAGCGAGGCGGGACGGGGCCGGGGGGCGGGCGCTCGTCGGGCCGCGGCACCCGGCGCCAGCCGCCCGGACCTTCCGGCGGCCCTGGCGGGGGGGTCCAGGCCGGGCGCGGTCCCCGGGTCGGCGGCGCGGGCCAGCTCAGGGCCAGCGGCAGGGTGGTCTCGGCGGGGGTCGGGCCGCCGCCGGGCATCGGTCCCTCGATGGGGGGCAGCGGGTCGGGCGCGGAACGCCGGCCGCGGCGGCCGGGGCCGGGCACGGGTGACAGCTGTATGGTCCGGTCGGCCTCATCACCCTCCGGCTCCTCGGACCGCGGCGGCTCGTTCCACGGGGGCTCGGGCCACCGGCGGTCACGCCGCGGTTCGTCACGCCGCGGCGTGTCCGGGGGGTCGTTTCCTCCCGGGTCAGGCATCGTCGGCCCAGCGCCGTGCATCGGCCAGGTCATCCGGTGCCTCCGTCGGGTGTCGCGCGCTGGTGCCAGTCACGACGCTACCTGGTGCACCGCCCTCTTCGTTGACGACGTGGGAGTCGTCACGCAGCCGCCGCCGGACGCCGCGGTAGATAGAAGTCAGGACAAAGACGCCGATCGCGGCGCCGATGAGGAAGAGGATCGCCCGTCCGTACCTCGTCGACTGCACGGTGAGCTGGACCGGGGGGGCGAACGTCAGCGGTGTGCCGTCAGGACTGCTGAGGCTGAGCTGCAGGACGCTGGCTCCTTGCGGGGCCGCGCGGACGGGCAGCCGGACCGGTGCGGACGCCTCGCCGGGCGGGATGATGACCGGCTCCTTGAACGGGCCGATGATCAGCGGAGACGTCGCCCTCGGCGTTTTTACCACGATGACGTTGAGCCTGACCTCGACGGTCTCGCGCAGGCCGTTCTGGATGGACACGGGCACCGGCCCGGACGCGCCCGCCATCGGCACCTCGGCCGACGTGATGATCTTGACCTTGCTTTCCGCGGACGTGAGGTAACCATGCAACCTGCTGCGCAGCGCCACGCCCTGCGGTTCCCCGCCGCCGCGCCAGGCCGCCGACTCGGTGGCGGCCAGCGCCTCGTCCAGCGACCGCAGGTAGGAGGACGGCGCCACCAGGATGGACTTGTACACGCTGAGCTGGGTGCCGATGGGGCTCACCCGGCTCAGGTAACTCCGGCTGAGTTCGTCCGGGCTGGCCTGGCTGGCGGGCGGCGGCTGCCGGGCTACCTTGCGTTCGGTGTCCGGCGTCGTGGTCAGGCTGTGCAGCGTGGCCGGCTTCAGCCACGGCGTGCCTGTGGTCTCGTCCAGCAGGTCGCCGGCCAGCTGCACCGATGGGCTCCAGCCAGCCGGAGGTGCCACCACGACCGAGCGGGTCGAATCAGGGGATTCGGCGGCGATCATCGCGGTCTCGGCCAGGAAACGCTGCTTGACGGCGAACTCGGTGCTCGGCGACAACGCGCCTGAGCTCGTGTTACCCGCTCGCAGCACCGAGGTCAGGGTGTCGTCGGCGAGCAGGACGTTCATCGTGGTACCCGCCGCCGTCGGGATCGAGGTCACCGCGTCGTCCGGATGAAACCCGGTCCCCGAGGGTGGCATCTCGCTGCTGTTCAGGACCACGGTCGCGATATGTTCGGTGACCGCCAGGCTGGTGAGCACGCTGAGGTCAGCGGTCCCGCCGGGGGGCCACGCGGTGGCCGGCTTGAACACCCGGCCGAGGATGCTGCCCGCCACCGCGTCACCGGTGCGGTAGGCCGTGGCGAGGTCGGCGTTCAGCCCCTGGTGGATCAGTGCGGTCATATCCACATCGGCGTACGGGGTGATCAGCGTGGGCTGGCCCGAGGTGGCCGTCTTGACCGAGGAAAGCCAGCTCACCGCCGCCTGGCTGGCCGGCTGGGGCCGGGCGCCTTCGCAGCTTGAGCTGGAACCCCCGACCGGGTACGGCTTGGTCATCGTGGCCACGTCGCTGAGCAGCGCCGGGTCGACGACCCAGGTCAGGCCGGCGCCGGCGTGGCTCATCCCGGCGGTGAGCAGGGTCGACAGGCGGCCGCCCGGGCCCAGGCTGGCGGCCAGGTCGTTGTTCGTCAGGGCCGTGCAGACCTGGTGGTGCGGTTGATCGATGAGCGGCCACAGCCAGGAGATGTTCAGCGGGGCCTGCAGGGCCGCCGCCCGCTGTCCGGGCCAGAACGGCAGCAGCGTCGGCTCGGAGGCCAGCGTGGTGCCCACGGCGTCCTGCACCAAGACGGCCACCGGGTAGACACCGAACGCGCTGATCGGCTGGGCGCTGATCTGGAACGAAGCGCTCCAGCGGACGCTGGCGCCGGGAGCCACGCTGGCCGGCAGGAGGTACGGGCGTCCAGCCGGGAGCAGGCCACTGTTGATCCCGTTGGCCAGGTAGGAATCCATGCCGTCGCGGGTGGAGAACGGCGTCGAGGAGATGGCCAGCTGCACGTCGAGTCCGGCCGCCGTCTGGCCGGTGCCGTTGGTGACCGTCCCGGTCATGGTGACCGTTCGGCCCGGCTCGGCGTACTGCGGGTTCATCGAGCTGATGGTCACCGCGACCCGGCCAGGACCGGCCCGGCCGGCCCCGGCCTGGCCGGCCCCGGCCTGGACCGGGCTGGCCTGGGCCAGCGCCGCCGGGACGGCGACGATGGCGGACACGGAGCAGACGGCAGCGAGGGACAGTATCCGCCGCTTCACCCTCGCTCCTAGCACGCCGTGCACACCTGGAATGTTATTGCCGTTTCGCGCCGGGGCCGTGCTGTCGATAATGTCGGTGGCCATGCCCATGAACAATGACCAGCGGAAGGCGGCGGCCGCGCTTATCCGCGCGCGGGTTCCCGAGGTGGCCGAAATCGGCCGCCGGTTCGCCGCCCATGGTCATGAGCTTGCCCTGGTCGGCGGCCCGGTCAGAGACGTGTTCCTGGGACGCACCCCCGGCGATCTCGACCTGACCACCGACGCGACGCCCGAGCAGGTGCTGGCGATGGTGTCCGGCTGGGCCGACAAGACGTGGACGGTGGGTATCGCCTTCGGCACCGTCGGGCTGCGCAAGGGACATTCGCTCTTCGAGGTCACGACGTACCGCAGCGAGCAATACGGCCGGACCTCACGCAAGCCCGAGGTCGCCTACGGTCAGTCGCTGGTGGAGGACCTGAGCCGGCGGGATTTCACCATCAACGCGATGGCGGCGCAGCTACCCGGGTACGAGGTCGCCGACCCGTTCGGCGGCTTCGACGCGCTCAAGGAGAAGGTGCTGCGGACTCCGGGTCCGCCGGAGCGGTCGTTCGGCGATGACCCGCTGCGGATCCTGCGGGCGGCCAGGTTCGCGGCCCAGCTGGGATTTGAGGTGGCGCCGGACGTGCGGGCCGCCATGACCGAGCAGGCGGACCGGCTGGAGATCGTGTCCGCGGAGCGCATCACCGCCGAGCTGACCAAGCTGATGCTGGCGCCTGACCCGGCGCTCGGTATCGACGTTCTCGTCCAGACCGAGGTGGCCGAGCAGGTGCTGCCCGAGGTGTCCAGGCTGCGGATGGAAGCCGACGAGCACCATCGGCACAAGGATGTCTACCAGCACAGCCTGACCGTGCTGCGGCAGGCCATCGCGCTGGAGCCGGGGTACGGGCTTGACGGCGACCTGACCGTCCGGCTGGCCGCGCTGCTGCACGACATCGGCAAGCCGAAGACGCGGTCCCTGCTGCCCGGCGGCCGGGTTGGCTTCCACCTGCACGAGGTGGTCGGGGCCAAGATGACCAAGCGCAGGCTCACCGCGCTGCGTTTCCCGAACGACGTGATCAAGGACGTATCCCGGCTGGTCGAGCTGCACCTGCGGTTCCATGGCTATGGGGAGGGCGACGCCAGATCTGATCGGGGAGGCTCGGGGTCGACCCCCCCGGAGGCAGCATGGACGGACTCCGCGGTCCGCCGCTATGTCCGGGACGCCGGGCCGCTGCTCACTCGCCTGCACGTGCTGACCAGGGCTGACTGCACCACCAGGAACCGGGCCAAGGCGGAGCGGCTGGCCCGCGCGTACGACGGCCTCGAGCGGCGCATCGCCGAGCTCAGCGAGCAGGAGGAGCTGGCCAGGATCCGGCCGGAACTGGACGGCAACGAGATCATGCGTGTGCTCGGCGTGCCGCCAGGCCCGATGGTGGGCAAGGCCTATAACTTCCTGCTCGAGCTGCGGATCGCCGAGGGTGAACTCGGCCGGGACCGGGCGGTTCAGGAACTGCTGCGCTGGGCGGCGGGCGAGGGGATTATCCCGCCGCCCGGATCCGGGCCTGGCGCGGGCTGACCTCGCCGCTGGACCAGCCAGTAGACGGCGGCGACGATGGCGTACCCGGCGGCGACGACGACGATCAGGACCGGCGAACGCCCGTCGGACGGCATGAAGGCCACGCTCAGCGCGGCGCCGAGCACATAGGTGACGTTGAACATCATGTCGTAGAAGGCGAAGATCCGGCCCCGGTAGGCGTCGTCCACCTCTTCCTGCAAGATGGTGGTCGAGCAGATGGCCACCCCCTGGGCGCTCAGGCCGAGGATGAAGGCCAGCACCAGGAACGCGGCCGGGCTGAAGGTCTCGCCGATCACGCCCGTGACCACGGCGCTGGCGGCCAGCAGCAGGGTGATCCAGGCGGGCTTGGCCAGCCGCCTGGTGGCGGCCGGGGTGATCAGCGCGGCGCAGCCGTAGCCGACGGCGGACAACGTCACCAGCACGGTGAAATGTCCCTCGGCTGTCGTCACGCTCGACCGGTAGAAGTAGTTCCGGTACAGCAGGATCGACATCAGGAACAACGCGCCGTACAGCAGCCTGTTGCCGCCGGTCGCCCCGAGTGCGGACATCGGGCCGCGGCGGCGCAGCAGGTAGCGCGCGCCCTCTTTCAGGCCGGCCGCGACCGAGGCGATCTCCGCCCGCAGCCGTGCGGGCGGTCGCTCGGCCGGCCCGCGGGCCGGGCCGAGGAGGTCACGCCGCATGGTGGCGGCGACCAGGCCGGCCCCCAGGTAACAGGCGCCCGCGACGAGCAGGGTTACGGCGGCGCCCCGCCTGGTGTCGCCGGTGGCCGCGTTCACGACCAGGCCGATAATGCCGCCCAGGGCCGCCATCAGGCCGCCGAGCGTCGGCGACATCGAGTTCGCCATGACCAGCTTGTCGTCCGCTACCACGTGCGGCAGCGCAGCCGAAAGGGAGGACAAGAAGAACCTGTTCACGCCCAGCACGAGCAGCACCGCGACGTAGAGCAGTGCGCCGCGGTTGCCCAGCGCCATCACCACCGCGGTCAGCGCCACGAAGGCACCCCGCAGCAGGGCCGACCAGACCAGGATCTGGCGGCGTGACCAGCGGTCGATGAAGACACCCGCGAACGGGCCGATCAGCGAGTACGGCAGGTACAGGACCGCGAACGCCGCCGCTCCCGCCGCCGGGCTCGGAAACGTCTCCGCGTTGAAGAACACGTACGTTCCGAGCCCGGCGGTGAAGACGCCGTCGCCGGCCTGCGAGATCAGCCGGGTGCTGAACAGACGGCGGAAGTCCCGCCCGGCCAGGACCGCCCGCAGGTCGGCCAGCACGGAGCCTTGGTCACCCCGCTGACGGCCCATCCGTCCAGTCTTAGCGGTTGCCCGTCAGCGGGCAACCTCCCCGAGGATGAACTTCTCCACGAGATCGCGGCACACGTCGTCGCCGTACTGCTCGGGCGGCGACTTCATGAAGTACGAGCTGGCCGAGGTCACCGGCCCGGCGATACCCCGGTCGAGCGCGATCTTCGCGGCGCGTACCGCGTCGATGATCACTCCGGCCGAGTTGGGCGAGTCCCAGACCTCGAGCTTGTACTCCAGGCTCAGCGGCACATCACCGAACGCGCGGCCTTCCAGCCGGACGTAAGCCATCTTGCGGTCCTCCAGCCACGGCACGTGGTCGGACGGCCCGATGTGCACGGCGGCCCGCTCCATCTCGTGCGGGATCTGCGAGGTGACCGCGCGGGTCTTGGAGATCTTCTTCGACTGGAGCCTGCTGCGCTCCAGCATGTTCATGAAGTCCATGTTGCCGCCGAAGTTGAGCTGATAGGTACGGAGCAGCTCGACCCCGCGGTCTTCGAACAGCTTGGCCAGCACGCGGTGGGTGATGGTGGCGCCGACCTGGGATTTGATGTCGTCCCCGATGATCGGCAGGCCGGCCTGGGTGAACTTCGCGGCCCACTGCGGATCTGAGGCGATGAACACAGGCAGCGCGTTCACGAAGGCGACCTTGGCGTCGATCGCGCACTGGGCGTAGAACTTGTCGGCCTGCTCCGAACCGACGGGCAGGTAGGAAACCAGGACGTCGGCCCCGGTTTCCCGCAGCACCTGGACCACGTCCACGGCGGGCTCGTCCGACTCGGTGATGATCTCGCGGTAGTACTCGCCCAGGCCGTCATGGGTCGGGCCGCGCTGGACGGTCACCCCGGACAGCGGCACCTCGGCGAACTTAATGGTGTTGTTCTCGCTCGCGGTGATGGCGTCGGCCAGATCGCAGCCGACCTTCTTGGCATCCACATCGAACGCGGCCACAACCTCCACATCGCTGATGTGGTACGGCCCGAACCGGACATGCATGAGGCCGGGCACCCGGACGCCGTCATCGGCATCTTTGTAATACTCCAGTCCCTGCACGAGGGAACTAGCGCAGTTACCCACCCCCGCAATGGCGATGCGCACCTTACCCATCAGGACGACTCCTTCTCGGAAATGTTGTCGGGTCCGCCGGCCTGCCGCTCCGATGCGATCAGCTCGTTGAGCCAGCGGACTTCCCGCTCCACTGATTCCAGGCCGTGACGGTGCAATTCCAGGGTGTAGCTGTCTACTCGTTCCCTGGTGCGCGTGAAGGCCGCCCGGATGGCCTCCATGCGTTCCTCAAGCCTGCTGCGACGGCCTTCCAGGATCCGGAGCCTGACGTCGGCCCTGGTCTGCCCGAAAAACGCGAAGTGAACGCCGAATCCGTCGTCCTCCCACGTCGCAGGTCCGCCTTCGCCGAGGAGTTCCTGCAGCCGTTCCTTGCCTTCCGCGGTCAGCCGGTAGACCTTCAGCGACCGGCGCCCCGGTCGCGGCTCGGTCTCGTCATGCTCCTCCGCGATCAGGCCCGCGGCGAGGAGTTCGTGCAGGCACGGATACAACGACCCGTAAGAAAGCGCGCGGAAGGCGCCGAGGACGGTAGAAAGGCGCTTGCGCAATTCGTACCCGTGCATCGGTGTTCCGTGGAGCTCGCCGAGCACGGCTAGCTCTAGTACGCCGGAGCGGTTGCGTCCCACGCTTCCCCCAGAAGGTGGATGTATCACTATGATGTGTCGGTCCGATGCCTCGTATCGATATCTTCACTTGTTAGATCGCTACGATGTATCGAGCCGATATATGAAGATCGTATGCGGTCTATCGTGCCGCCGCAAGCGGAAGCCGTTTTCTCCGGCCCAGACGGGCCCCGGGACCGGCCCCGACCCGCCCGGACGGGCCCGGGACGGGCCGGGTCGGCAAAGATGATCGAATCTGGGTCTCGGCTCACGGGCGGTTCCGACGTACGCTGACGGATATGACGTCAAGGCGTTCCGTCGTGGATTACGGGCTGGCCCGCCGGGCCACGCTCGCGTCCGTCTTCGCCGGGCGCACCACCGTCACCGATGTCTGCGATGCCCATCCGTACCTGCTGCGGGCCGCTAAGTTCCACGGTGAGCCCACCGGCGAACGCTGCCCGATCTGCCGGAAAACCAATCTGACCCACGTCACCTATGTGTACGGTGACGAGCTCGGCCAGTATGAGGGACGGGTTAAGCAAGCACGCGAACTCGCGGAGATGGCCGCCGAATACGGCGAATTCCGGGTCTATGTGGTCGAAGTCTGTCAGAGTTGCGGGTGGAACCACCTCGCTTCCTCTTACGTTCTCGGCACTGGCGAGCCGACCGCACGCCGGAGGCGGCGTGCGCGGTCTAGCCAGTAAACATGTGTCCCAGGAGGTAACGTTTGACTTCGGCGGGTCCCCCGGATTGGCGGCCCCGCCTTCCGGGTAGAGGTCGCATTCCGTCAATCGCGACCTCCGAGCCACCAGCGAGGACGCGTGAGCAGCAAAGCTGATGACTTTGACGTTCGGTATCGCGGTGCGGGGGAAAACGGTTACGACCACCCCGGAAACGGCGGCTACGGGGGAGCGGTCGACTACGACCTTGGCTACGCCGCGAACGGCTGGGACACCAACGGTTTCCGCAGCCCGGAGGCCGGCTACCAAGACCAAGAGGAGGCTGGTCAGGCCGACCGCAGCGGCCCGAACCTGGCCAGCATAGGCACGGCGGTCCGGCCGGGCGGCGAGCACGCCGCCGACGGCCGGCACAGCGACGGCCGGCGCAGCGACGGCCGTGACCGCGCGCTCGGGAGCCGGCGGGACGGCAGCCACGCGCGCCCGTCCGGCGCCCACCAGGCCGGCCCCCCCCAGGCCAATGGGTACCGGGCCAACGGGCGCCCGTCCGGCGGCTACCACGACGAGCTGGACGGCGGACCGCCCACCCAGGCGATGGGAGCGACGGGTTGGGACCTGGACTCCACCGGGCGCGCGGCTTTCCTGGCCCCGCAGGCACCGCCCCAAGGAGCCCAGGGAACTCGGGGGGCCCGGGGACGCCGGGGCAAAGGACGCGGCAGCGGCGGCCCGGGCGGTCCGCCCGGCCCAGGCACCCCCGGTGGCCCGCCAGGCCCGGACGGTCTGCGCGGGCCGGCCCGGCGAGGCAGGAACCGGCCCAAGGTCAAGGGCAGCTGGTGGCGGCACTGGACGCTGCGCAAGGTGCTCGGCTTGCTGCTCGCGATCATCGGTGCCGCCGTCGTGCTCGGCGCGATCGCGGTGGTCGTGGTCTACCAGGAGACGCCGGTACCCACCGAGGCGATGGCGGCCACCGCGTTCTCCCAGTCGGTGGTCTACTCAAGCAACGGCACCCTGATCGGCCGGTTCGGTACCACCGACCGGCAGATGCTGACGTACAACCAGCTGGCGCAGGGTCACCAGTGGATCATCGACGCGGTGCTCGGCATCGAGGACCACAACTTCTACAACGAGGGCGGCATCTCGCCCACCGGCATCATCCGGGCCGCCTACGAGGACGCCAAGGGCAATGACGGCTCGCTGCAGGGCGGCTCCACCATCACCCAGGAATTCGTCCGGCAGTACTACGCAGGCATCGGCACCCAGCAGACGTTCAGCCGGAAGATCAAGGAAATCTTCGTGGCGCTGAAGGTGGCCAAGGAGAAATCCAAGCCGTGGATCCTCACCAACTTCCTCAACACGATCTACCTCGGCGACGGGGCCTACGGGGTCGGCGCGGCAGCGCAGACGTATTACGGCGAGCAGGTCTCCCAGCTCACCGCCGGGCAGGCCGCGGTGATCGCCGCCATCATCCAGCAGCCGAGCACGTACCCGCTGCCGCAGTACCGCCCTCAGCTCGAGGTGCGCTGGCATGCCGTGCTGACCGGCATGGTGCAGATGGGCGACCTGACCCAGGCGCAGGCGTCGGCGATGACGTTCCCGGCCCCCAAGGACTACGTCCCGCAGTCCGTCGGCAGCGACAACTGGGATCCCTACGTGCTCGACATGGTGCGGAACGAGCTTGAGGACGTCTACCACTTCAGTCAGTCCCAGCTCTACAACGGCGGCTACGTCATCCACACCACCATCGATGACGCGAAGATGAAAGCCCTCTACGCCGCGGTCCAGGCGAACGAGATCCAGATGGTCTCCGGCGGCGTGCCGCTGCCCAGCGACGCGCAGGTGGGCGCGGTGCTCGAGGATCCGGGCACCGGCGCGATCGAGGCCATGTACCCGGGCCCCGGTTACCCGGGATCGACCTACGTGGACCACAACGGGGCCAAGCACACGATGACGGTCAAGATGTGCAAGCTGCTGCACTGCGAAGTGAACATGGCGGTGTACAACCGGGAGCAGGTCGGTTCCTCGTTCAAGCCGTACGTGCTGGCGACGGCCGTCTCCCAGGGGATGAACGTGCAGACGAGCACGCTGAACGGCTTCGACCCGCTGTGGATCCCGCCGGACACCATGCCGTCGGCCACCTTCTCCACAAGCGCCGCGCCCGCCAACGCCAAGGCGCTCGGTTACTACCAGGTCAACAACGACTCCCCGGCGGAGAACGGGCCGTTCACGGCGCAGATGGCGATGGCCGAGTCGATCAACACCGCGTACACCGACCTGTGGCACCACGTGGGCGGCGCGGCCGTGGCCAATATGGCGAAGCTGTTCGGGGTGAACACCACCTCGGCCGGGATCACGGGTCCCGGCGGCATGGAGAACGAGGCGGGCATCGCGCTCGGCCAGGCCTCGCTGACGGTCAGCGAGCAGGCCACGATGCTGGCCACCATCGACGACGGCGGCGTGTACCACAGCGCTCACGTGATCTCGTCGATCACCCAGTCCAACGCGCAGCCGACGCCGATCAAGGTCACCTCGTACCCGGTATTCAATTCGGCTGATGCGACGCTGAACTCCGATGAGGCGACGCAGGTGCAGTACGCGATGTCGGAGGACACCGCCCCGTACGGCACCGCGCCGACCGCGGCGCTGAGCAACGGCCAGGTGATCATCGCCAAGACCGGCACCACGACCAGCTTCCAGTCGGCGTTCTTCATCGGCGCGATCCCGCAGCAGGCGCTCGCGGTCGGCATGTTCACCGACCGGTCCGACGAGTTCCTGCCGAGCGACCTGGGCGGGAATTCCCAGGGCGGTTACGGCGGTACCTGGCCGGCCTCGATCTGGCACACCTACGCCGAGAACGAGTTCGTGCCGATGGGCCTGGAGCAGTGGCCTACCCCGGTGTTCACCGGGGCCAAGTGGAACGAGGTGCCGCCGGGTCTGCGGGTCGCCCCGAAGAAGAAGGTCAAGAAGCACGGCCGTACCGGTAACCCGACGACCGGCCTGCCGACCTCGCCGGGCAACCCCACCCCGTTCCCCACCTACAGCTGTGATCCCTCGCAGGTGACCTGCGGCGGGCCCACCGGCTTCGGGCAGAGCGTGTCCGCCACCCGGGTCGGCGGCGCGGCGGGCGGCATCGTGGCCGGCCTGCCGGCGACCGGCCTGTGGGTGCGCCGCCGGATGCGCAAACGAGGTCCAGGGCGCGGTTAGATATGGGGGTGGAAGACGCCCCGGGTTCGATGAACACGCGGTTCACCGGCCGCGCGGCGGGTCCGGGGCTGGCGGTCGCGCTCGGCAGCACGGTGGTGCTGGCCGCCGCCTCGGTGCTCGGCATGGTGCTCGCGTTCGCGGAGAAGTATCCGTGCCGGTCGGGGGCCTGGAATTCCTACGCCGCGCAGTTCCAGGACGGCTGTTACACCGACATCTACCCGCTGTACTACAACGAGGGGCTGTCGGCCGGGAAGGTCCCCTACGCCGGTCATCCGGTCGAGTACCCGGTCCTGATCGGCGGGGCCATGCAGGCCGCGGCCGCTCTGGTCAGGAACGTCAGCCCGGTGATCAGGGGCCGGGAGTTCTTCGACGTCACGGTGCTGCTGCTCGCGGTCTGCGCGGTGGCCGGGGTGCTGGCGACCGCGCGGGCGGCCGGCCCGGGCGCCCGGGCCCAGGCGCTGATGGTCGCGCTGTCCCCGGCGCTGATCTTGACCGCGTTCATCAACTGGGACCTGATCGCGCTCGCGCTGACGGCGCTGGGCATCGCCGCCTGGGCGGCGCGCCGCGGCGGGTGGGCCGGGGTCCTGCTCGGCCTCGGGGTCGCGGCCAAGTTCTACCCGCTGGTGGTCTTCGGTCCCTTGCTCGTGCTCTGCCTGCGGGGCGGTCAGCTGCGCGAGTTCGGCAAGACGCTGGCGGCCGCCGTGGCCGCCTGGCTGCTTGTCGATCTGCCTGTGATGATCGTCGCGCCGTCCGGCTGGGCTTACTTCTACACCTTCAGCAAGGACCGGGGCGCGGACTGGGGCTCGGTCTGGTACATGTTTGAGCACTTCAACGTGCCGGTGCTGGGCAACAGCCAGCTCAGTGCGCTGAACGAGATGTCAGCGGCGTTCTTCATCGCCGCCTGCGCCGCGATCGCCGTGCTCGCGCTGGCCGCGGCCCGCCGGCCCCGGCTGCCGCAGCTGTGCTTCCTGGTGCTGGCCGCGTTCTTGATGACGAACAAGGTCTGGTCGCCGCAGTATGTCGTCTGGCTGGTGCCGCTGGCGGTGCTGGCCCGGCCCCGGCTGTGGCCCTACCTGCTCTGGCAGCTGGCCGAGGTGGCCTACTTCTTCGGTATCTGGGGCTACCTCATTTTTATCTTCGCCAGCGGAGGTAACCCGGTCACCGGCTACGCCGGGATCAGCACCGGGTGGTACTTCGCCGCGCTCGGCGCCAGGTTCCTCGCCGTCGCCTTGCTCGCCGCCTACGTGGTGCGGGACATTCTCCGGCCCGAACGAGACGTGGTGCGTGCGGCCGGGGAAGATGATCCGGCGGGCGGTGTCCTTGACCACGCCGAAGACAGGTTCAGGCTCCGCCTGAGCTCGCGCTTCAGGCGGCCAGGTGCTGCTTCAGCCAGCTGACGTCGGCGGCCAGGCCGCTGTCGGGAGTCTCGCAGATGACCGGGGCGCCGGCCGCGCGGACCACCTCGAGTAGCAGCGCCGGGTCGATGGTGCCCGAGGCGATGTTGGCGTGCCTGTCCCGGCCGGAGCCGAAGTCATCACGCGAATTGTTGCCGTGCACCAGGTCGATCCGGCCGGTGATCGCCTTGATCCGGTCCACCGCGTCGGCGAGCTCAATGCCGGCCGAGTGGGCGTGGCAGGTGTCCAGGCAGAACCCGAGGTTGCCCGGGTCGGGTCCGGCCGCGTCGGTCACCGCTTCCCACAGCTTGCCGATGGCTTCCAGTGACCTGGCCATGGCCCCGTCGCCGCCCGCGGTGTTCTCGATCAGCATCGGCACCGGGCGTTCGATCCGTTCCACCGCCTTACGCCAGTTTTCCAGGCCGGCTTCGGCGTCGACGCCCGCGGTGACGTGGCCGCCGTGCACGATCAGCCCCTTGGCGCCGACCGACGCGGCCGCCTTGAGCTGGCCGTCGAGCAGCTTCCTGCTCGGGATCCTGATCCGGTTGTTGCTGGTCGCGACGTTGATGACGTACGGCGCGTGGATGTAGATGTCCACCCCGGCGGCGGCGAAGGCGTCCCGGACGGCCGACGGATCACCGCCGGGTATCACCGGTCCTTTCCAGCCCTGCGGGTCGCCGAGGAAGAACTGGGCCGCGTCCGCGCCGCAGGCGATCGCCTCGTCCAGCGGGTGGTCTACGTGAAAGTGGGCTCCGATGCACGCCATGCCCCCGAGCCTAGTGCGGGCGCCCGGCCGGGCGGGCCGGTCAGCCGATGAAGCCGCCGCGGCTCAGCCCGATGGCCAGCCCGACGAACCCGGCGATCATGCCGGTCACGATGAGCACCCGCTGCTCGCGGGTGGCCGAGATCATCTGGACGTAGAGCCCGACGAGCAGCGCGGCCAGCCCGGTCGCGGTGGCGGTGATGTGCACGGCCGCGCCGGTATGCATATTCCGCACGAGCATGCCGAGCACGAACGCGATGAGACCGACCACCAGGGTGAAAATGGTGAGGACGTTCTCGACCGGATGCCGCCGCCCGTCTGAGTTCAAGATGCTCTGGTGCGGACCGCTCTGGGCCGTGCCTGCCATGGTGACCTCCTCCTGCTGGCCGTCACTATATCGAAGCGGGTACGTTTTCCTGTGAGTCTTCCCCGGCGCGGTAACCGGGAATCCACGAGTTTCCTGACGGGCCCCTGCGAATTTCCTGGCCCCGCCGCCGCGGTCCGGTTAGTGCGGGCCTGGCGATGCTGGTAGCCTGTGCAGGCTGCGGACGACCCGGCCGGCACCTGCGCCGGCTCGTGACCGCGACACCTCCTGCCACGGAGAGACCGTGGCCGCATTAGTCCAGAGGAGGCTTAGGACGCCCATGCGCCATTACGAGATCATGATTATCCTCGACCCCAACCTCGAGGAGCGCACCGTCCAGCCGTCACTCGACCAGTTCCTCAAGGTCGTGACCGGCGGCGGCGGCAAGATCGACAAGGTTGACATCTGGGGGAAGCGCCGTCTGGCCTACCAGATCGAGAAGAAGTCGGAAGGCTTCTACGCGGTCGTGGACCTGATGGCGGAGCCGAGCACCGTGCTCGAGCTCGACCGTCAGCTCAACCTGAACGAAGCGATCCTGCGGACCAAGGTCACGCGGCCCGAGAAGCACTAAGCGGGTCTCGCGACCGAGCCCGTTCTCCTTATCAGCAGGCATTCATTAGCGACCGGGAGTAACCCCGATGGCAGCAGGCGACACCCAGATCACGATCGCGGGCAACCTCGTCGAGGATCCGGAACTGCGTTTTACCCCGGCGGGGCAGCCGGTGGCGCGGTTCCGGGTCGCGTCTACCCCGCGGTTCCTCGACAAGAACACCAACGAGTGGAAAGACGGCGACAGCCTGTTCCTGACCTGCAACGTGTGGCGGCAGGCGGCGGAGAACGTGGCGGAGAGCCTGACCCGCGGGATGCGGGTGATCGTCTCCGGCCGGCTGCGGCAGCGCTCCTACGAAACCAAAGAGGGCGAGAAGCGCACGGTTTACGAGGTCGAGGTCGACGACGTCGGTCCCTCGCTGCGCAACGCGTCCGCCAAGGTGAACAAGGTGGTCAGGTCCGGCGGCGGGGACGGTTCCGGCTTCGGCGGCGGCCAGCGCAGCTCCGGAGGTTTCAGCGGCAACCGGCCGTCGGGCGGCAACTCCGGTTCCGGGGGTTCCGGGGGTTCCGGCGGTGGCGGTTACGGCGGCGGGGAATCCGACCCGTGGGCGACCGACACCTCCAGCGGCGGCGGCGGCGGTTACTCCGACGAGCCACCGTTCTAAGTCACCGCCGGCGACCCGGGCCGGGCCGCCGGAACCAACCAGTCAGATAATCAGATACCGACCATCCCCGCCGGAGGCGGGGCTCTAAGGAGCACCACGATGGCCAAGCCACCGCTGCGCAAGCCGAAGAAGAAGGTTTGCACGTTCTGCCAGGAGAAGATCGTCTACGTCGACTACAAGGACACCGGTCTGCTGCGAAAGTACATCTCGGATCGCGGCAAGATCCGCGCCCGGCGAGTGACCGGGAACTGCACGCGTCACCAGCGGGATGTCGCCACCGCGATTAAGAATTCCCGCGAGATGGCGCTGCTTCCGTATACGAGCACGGCGCGCTAGGAGTCAGGCAGATGAGTCGTACACCGATGAAGCTCATCCTTACCCAGGAAGTGAGCGGTCTCGGCGCACCCGGTGACGTCGTGGACGTAGCGGCAGGCTACGGCCGCAATTACCTGATCCCGCGCGGCTTCGCGATGAACTGGACGCGCGGCGCGGAGAAGCAGATCGAGCTGATCAAGCGGGCCAGGTCGGCCAGGGACATCCGCGGCCTCGAGGACGCCAAGGCCGTGGCCGGCCAACTCCAGGGCCTGCAGGTGCGGATGCGCCGCCGGGCCGGCGGTAGCGGCAGGCTGTTCGGCTCGGTCGGGCCCGCTGACATCGCCTCCGCGGTGCGCGAGGCAGGCGGCCCGGAGCTCGACCGGCGCCGGATCGAGGTGCCCGACCCGATCAAGACCCTGGGCTCGCACCAGGTCCGGGTCAGGCTGCACCCCGAGGTCAGCGCCGCGGTCGACATCGAGATCGCCGCTAGCTAGCCACGAGCCCGCCGCTGGCCGCCCCCGGGATGACTGCCCGGGGCGGCCAGCGCGGCGGGACCGGGGCCGCACACGGCTCGCTGGTGGCCCCATGGCTGGTGGCTCCTAGCTGGTGGCCCGCTGGACGGTGCTCCCGGCTAACTCGGCGGGGTTGGCGTACCCGGACATCAGCCGGGCCAGCTCCGGGTCAAGCTCACCCACCATCGCCCAGATAGCGGCGATCCGCGCCTCCAGGTGCGCGTAATCCGCGTGCTTACGGACGGCCTCGAGCTGGTCTATGGCCTCGGCCACCCGTCTCAGCGCGGACTCTTCCGTCGAACACACCGTCGAAGATTATCAGGTCGACGGTGTGCGCGAGCGTGCTTTCCCGCCGCCGGTTATCCACAGCTATTCTCCACAGCCATCGTCGGCGACCCTGTGGATAAGTTGCCGAAAATTCCCGGCAAAGTATTTCTTCCACACAGCAGGTGGAGCGTGTTTGCCCAGCTAGAGAGCGCTTAACCCCCCTTGGATCCGGTTAATCCACAGCTCTATCCCCAGGCTGCGCACAACGTAGCCGGCGTGTTGCACAGCTTGTCCACATCCCCGTCCACCGCGCGAGTTGGCCGGCGGCGGCGGCGACCGCCAAAATGTCACTGCCGTCGGCTAGAACGGTGTCAGCCGGGCATGGCCGCGCAGGGGAGGGGCAAGTGAGCGTCACCGAGATTGCTCCGAGGAACGACGATTTCGAGCGGACTCCGCCGCACGACGTAGCGGCGGAGCAGTGCGCTCTCGGCGGGATGCTGCTCTCGAAGGACGCCATCTCAGACGTGATCGAGGTGCTCAGGCCGACCGACCACTACCGGCCGGCTCACCAGCTGATCCACGAGGCGATCCTCGACCTGTACGGCCGGGGGGAGCCCGCGGACGCGATCACGGTCGCCAACGAGCTCACCAGGCGCGGCGAGATCGCCAGGGTCGGCGGCGGCCCGTACCTGCACACCTTGATCGCTTCGGTGCCGACCGCCGCCAACGCCGGCTACTACGCCCGCATCGTCAGGGAGCGCGCGATCCTGCGACGGCTGGTGGAGGCCGGCACCCGGATCGTCCAGTTCGGCTACGCCGGCGAGGCCGACGCCGACGACCTGGTGGACCGGGCCCAGGCTGAGGTGTACGCGGTCACCGACCGCCGGACCAGTGAGGACTACCACTCGCTGTCCGAGATCATGCCCGGCGCGCTGGACGAGATCGAGGCCATCGGCAGCCGCGGCGGAGGCCTCACCGGCGTCCCGACCGGCTTCGCCGACCTGGACAGCCTGACCAACGGTCTGCACCCCGGCCAGATGGTCGTCATAGCCGCCCGCCCCGCGGTCGGCAAGGCCCTGGCCCTTGACACGCCGCTACCCACGCCGTCCGGCTGGACCACGATGGGCGACGTCAGCGTCGGCGCGCAGTTGATCGGCGCTGACGGGCGGCCCACGACCGTCGTGGCCGCGACCGAGGTCATGCAGGGCCGCCCCTGCTACGAGGTCGTCTTCGACGACGGCGAGGTGATCGTCGCCGACGAGAATCATCAGTGGCTTACCTGGAACCACGCCGGGGACCCTTCCGGGTTCGTTCCGCCCCAGGTGGTAACGACAGGTGAGATAGCACGTACCTTGCGCCCGCAGGCGACCCGTAGCCGTTCGAACCACGCGGTCGCGCTCACGGTCCCCACGGAGCTATCACGCGCCGACTTGCTCGTTCCCGCCTATACCGCTGCCCTGGGCACACGCAGACGCGGATACGGCGACCGGCCGCGCCCGCGGTGGCGGTATATCGTGGACGTCAGGGGCGTACGCTCGCGGCCTGTCCGGTGCGTGCAGGTTGACAGCAGGGATCATCTGTACCTGGCTGGACGGGGTATGGTCCCCACCCACAACTCGACCCTGGCGCTGGACTTCGCCCGGGCGGCCGCCATCAAGAACAACATGGCCACGGTGCTGTTCAGCCTGGAGATGGGCCGCAACGAGATCACGATGCGACTGCTGTCGGCGGAGGCGCGGGTGCCCCTGAGCACGATGCGCACCGGGCAGATGAACGACGACGACTGGGCTCGGCTGGCCCG
>JBEKGC010000017.1:0-33612 GCA_050013055.1 Streptosporangiaceae bacterium | reverse complement strand
TGCGCCCGGCCCGGCCGGACATGGATGACGAACCAAGCTCGACCCTCCAGCGGGTCCTGGTCGGCGTGTTCGTGGCCGTCCCGCTGCTGGCGCTGCTCGCCGCCATACCGCTGCTGTGGGGCTGGGGCCTGGGCTGGCACGACGTTCTTATCGCGCTGGTCTTCTACTGGGTCTCCGGCCTGGGTATCACGGTCGGCTATCACCGTTACTTCACCCACGGCTCTTTCAAGGCCAAGACCGGTCTACGGGTGGCGCTCGCGATCGCGGGCAGCCTCGCCATCGAGGGCCCGGTCATCACCTGGGTCTCTGACCACCGCAGGCATCACAAGTACAGCGACAAGGAAGGCGACCCGCACTCGCCGTGGCGGTACGGGGATGACTGGAAGGCGCTGTCCAAGGGGCTGGTCTACGCGCACATCGGGTGGCTGTTCGACCCGAACCAGACCTCGCAGCAGAAGTTCTCCCCCGACCTGCTCGCCGACAGGCGGATCAAGGGCGTCGACGGATGGTTCCCCGGGCTGGTCGCGGTCACGCTGCTGCTTCCCGCCCTCATCGGCGGCCTGTGGGGGATGTCCTGGCAGGGCGCGGTGACCGCTTTCTTCTGGGCCACCTTGGTGCGCGTCGCGCTGCTGCACCACATCACCTGGTCGATCAACTCCATCTGCCACACCTTCGGCAGCGAGGAGTTCGAGGTGCGCGACAGGTCGCGGAACGTCTCCTGGCTGGCCATCGCCTCGTTCGGCGAATCCTGGCACAACCTGCACCACGCGGACCCCACCTGCGCCCGGCACGGAGCGCTCAAGGGCCAGCTCGACCCAAGCGCGCGCGTCATCTGGTTCTTCGAGAAGCTCGGCTGGGCCTATGACGTGCGCTGGCCCGACGAAGAGCGGCTGTCGGCCAAGCGCCCGGCCAACGCGACCAGGAAACTCGGCTCGATGACCCGGCGTGCCGACCAGGTGGTCCGTAGCGCGGCGGTCCCGGAGCCGCAATGATGAACCAGTGACTGCGCAGCCCCCAAGATCAGGCCGCAAGAGGATGACCGGGAAGGAACGCCGGGAGCAGCTGCTTGACGTCGGTCGCCGGCTGTTCGCCGAGCGAGGGTTCGAAGGGACCTCGATCGAGGAGATCGCCGCCCAGGCGGGCGTGTCGAAACCGGTGGTCTACGAGCACTTCGGGGGCAAGGAGGGTCTCTACGCGGTCGTCGTGGACCGGGAGGTGGAGCGCCTGCTGACGATGGCGACCACGCTCCTGGACGGCAATCACAGCCGGGAGAAGTTCCAGGCGGCCGCGGTGACCCTGCTCAGGTACATCGACGACAACGCCGACGGCTTCCGCATCCTGGTCAGGGACTCTAACCCTGGTTCTGGCACCGGCACGTACGGCACGCTGCTCAGCGACATCGTCGGCCAGGTCGAGTACATCCTGGCCGACTTCCTCACCTCCCGTCACCACGACCCCAGGCTCGCTCCCATGTACGCCCAGATGCTGGTCGGCATGGTCGCGTTCACCGGGCAGTGGTGGCTCGATGCCCGCAAGCCCAAGCTGGAAGAGGTCGCCGCCAACCTGATCGACCTGGCCTGGAACGGCCTCTCCCAGCTGGACGCGAACGACCGGGACCCGGCCAAGGGCTAAGCCGGAGCGGCGCCGGGGGCCAGCGTGACCGTTCCCGCGCCGCCGGATGCGGCCGGAAGGCCCGCCGCCGTCCACGCACGAAAGCCGCCGATGAGATCCGTGGCCCGGTGGAGCCCCAGGTCTTGCAGGGCCGCCGCGGCCAGGCTTGAGGTATATCCCTCCTGGCAGAACACGATGATGCGGTGGTCGTACCCGGTGACCCAGGGCAGCCGGGCGGAGCTGGCCGGGTCGAGGCGCCACTCCAGGTGGTTGCGCTCGATCACGGCCGATCCCGGTATCTCCCCGTCGTCCGCCCGCTGCGCGGCCGGCCGGATGTCGACGAGCACGCCGCCGCCGGACACCTCGCGATAGGCCTCGTGCGGCGTGAGCCGCACCAGGCGGGCGCGCGCCGCCGTCAGGATCTGATCGATCGAGCGGGCGCCCGGCGGCCGCTGCGTCACCACGCGGCGGCCGCCTCTGTGTCCAGCTTCACCAGCCCGGCCGGGGTCAGGTCGTAACGCGTCATCTCGGGCATCGGAGGTGAGTAGGCGTGCACGCTCACCGCCACCGCCGACCTCGCGGCGTTACGCACGTCGTGGATGTAGCGCGGGCCGAACGAACGCGAACCGCCGGCCGCCACCGGCTTGGCCAGCACCTGTCCCGTCGTCACGGCGCCGACGACCCGGTGCTCCATCAGCGTGCCCCAGACCACCGCGAACGCGCCGGCCGACCCGCCGTGGTCGTGGAACCCGGTGGCCTGCCCCGGCAGCCAGCTGATCACCCAGACCTCGTGGCTGTCGCCGATGTGGATCCGTTCGTACCAGCGGCCGTCGGGGTTCAGCCTGACCCGGGGAAGCCATTCCGCCGGGCTCGCCGCCAGGCCTCGCACCACATCGGCTAGCTGCCGGGCGCCTAGTAGCCCACCCCGCTGGGCAGTGTCGGGCGACACCGGCCGCATCATCGTGCTCATTATCGTCTCTCCCTCAAGGTGACATGACTGGCAGCGACGCCAGCGGGACACGTGCTCTGAACGACCAGGCGAGCTGGCTGGGAAACGAGCTGTCCGGTCAGGGCGAGGTCAGACATCGCTGGACGCAGAGCGCCAAACCGATGGCACCAGCGTGAGCGCGCTGACAGGCGAGCGCTGACGGGAGAGGCGAGCCACGGCGCATACCGTGAGTCTGCCAGAGTTTCCCTATTAAATCAATTGGAATAATCGGCTTAAGGGTGCCGATGTGCGACAGCGAACACGCGGCGGAAGGGAAACATGGTGCCGAACGAACTCGCCGGATAGGCCGCGCGGAGCTGCTCGCCGTACTCGGCGAGGAAATCCGCGGCCTGCTCCGCGTCGAGGACGGCCAAGACGGGACGAAGCCCGGTGCCCTTGTACCACTCGAGCACCGGATCGGGTCCCGGCAAGATGTGCACGTATGTCGTCTCCCAGGCGTCGACCTCGCACCCCGCCGCGGCCAGCAGCGCCGCGTAGTCCGCCGGGTCGGCCGACTGCCGGTTGAGCTCCACGTCCCGCAGCCACGAGCGCCACCGGGGCGACGCCGCCATCTCCCGCAGGATCGCGTGCGACGGCTGGTCGAAGTTCCCCGGGACCTGGAAGGCCAGCCAGCCGTCGTCGGCGAGCTGCCCCACCCAGCGGGTCAGCAGCTCCCGGTGGCCGGGCACCCACTGCAGCACCGCGTTGGAGATGATCACATCCGGCGGGCTCGGCGGCTCCCAGTGCCTGACGTCGTCGAGCATGAAGGAAAGCCCGGGGGCCCGGCTCGTGATGGCCGGACCAGAAGACCCCGAGGACCGCGGCGCCACCACCGGCGCGAGCTGCCCGGCCGCCTCGATCATCTGCGGTGAGTTGTCCACCCCGCACACGGTGGCGCCAGGCCAGCGCTCAGCGAGCAAAGCGGTCAGGTGGCCCGGCCCGCAGCCCAGGTCGACCACGTATCCGGGCAACTTAGCGCCGACCCTGGCGAGCAGGTCAGAAAACGGTCTGGCGCGCTCGCCTCCAAACCGCAGATATAGGGTGGCGTCCCACATCGTGGTCGATCCTTCTCTGATAATGAGAGACACATGCGGACCTGATCCCCTTGTACAGGACCAGTCTTCTTGACGTCAAGAGATACGCTCTAGTAATGGGCCAGCGCGCCAGACCCCGCACTGCCGCGGACTCTGCCGCCGAGGCAGGCTCCGAGGCCGGGCCGCCCGTCCCGGACGCACCGCTACGCGATGAGGTCGACGACCTGGTGCAGGCCTGGCGGGCGCAGCGCCCTGACCTGGATGTCGAGCCGATGCAGGTGCTCAGCCGGATCTCCAGGCTGGCCCGGCACCTGGACATCGCCCGGCGCGGAGCGTTCGCCGATCACGGCCTGGAGTCGTGGGAATTCGACGTACTCTCCGCCCTGCGCAGGCAGGGACCGCCCTGCCAGCTCACCCCGGGGGCGCTGCTCCGGGCGACCCTGGTGACATCCGGCACGATGACCAACCGGATCGACCGGCTGGCCGCCGCGGACCTCGTCCGCCGGGAGCCAGACCCGAGCGACCGGCGGGGGGTGCTCGTCACCCTCACCGGCCAGGGCCAGGAGCGGGTGGACGCGGCGCTGGCCGACCTGCTGGAACGCGAGCGGGAACTGCTGGCGGGGCTGGACGCCGGGGCCCGCAGGCAGCTGGCCGACCTGATGCGTATCCTGCTCGCCCCCTTCGACGCCGCCGAGTGAGCCACGGGCGGCCGCATCCCCGCCGCCGGCCGGTGACCGCGCCGCGGGCCGCCGCGGGCCGGTGACCGCGATTAAGCATCCAGCTCGGCCGCGACGGTCAGCCAGCGCTCCTCCAGGTCGGCCTTTTCCGCCTGGGCGGCACGCAGGTCGGCGCCGAGCGCGGTGAGCTTTTCGTAATCGGTGGCGTTCGCGGCCAGCTCCGCGGCCAGCTCCGTCTCGCGGGTTGACAGGCGTTCCAGCTGACGTTCCAGGCGCTGCAGTTCCTTGCGTGCGGTGCGCTCCTGCGCCGCGGACGGGGGCGACCCCGCGGACGCGGATGACGCCGCGGACGGGGATGACCCCGCGGACGAGGATGACGCCGGGGACGAGGATGCGGTCGCGGCCCCCCGGCCACTGGCAGGCGGGACCCGGACGGCCCGGACCCGGTCCAGGTACTCATCCACGCCCCCGGCGAGGAACGCGAGCTTGCTGTCGCCGACCAGCGCCACGACGTGCTCCGTCACCCGCTCCAGGAAGTACCGGTCGTGACTGACCACCACCAGCGTGCCCGGCCAGTCGTCGAGCAGGTCCTCGAACTCGGTGAGCGTCTCGATGTCCAGGTCGTTGGTCGGCTCGTCGAGCAGCAGCACGTTGGGCTCGTCCATCAGCAGCCTGAGCATCTGGACCCGGCGCCGCTCGCCGCCGGACAAGTCGCCGATCTTGGTCCACTGCCGTTCGGTGGCAAAGCCGAGCCGCTCCAGGAGCTGCCCCGCGGAAAGCTCACGGTCACCGACCCGGATACGCAGCCGTATCTCCTCCACCGCCGCGCGGACCCGCAGCTCCGGGTCGAGCTCGGCGAGTTCCTGGGACAGGTAGGCGAGCCGCACCGTCTTGCCCCGGCGGACCGAACCCGCCACCTGCAGCCCCGCAGGAGCGGAGCCGGGGCGATCCGGGGCGGCATCCGCCGTCACGGACCCGGCCAGCACGTTGAGCAGCGAGGTCTTACCGCTGCCGTTGACCCCGACGATCCCGATCCGGTCGCCGGGCCCGAGCCGCCAGGTCACCTGATCAAGCAGGACGCGCTGATGATCCGGGGGGCCGACCGCGACCGACACGTCCTCGATCTCGATCACGGTCTTGCCCAGCCGGGCGGTCGCCAGCCGGGTCAGCTCGACGCTGTCCCGGGCCGGCGGCTCCGACGCGATGAGCACGGTGGCCGCCTCCACCCGGAACTTCGCCTTGGTGGACCGGGCCTTGGCGCCGCGCTGCAACCAGGCGAGCTCCTTGCGGGCCAGGTTGCGGCGGCGGCGTTCGGCCGCTTCCTCGCCGCGTTCACGCTCCGCCTGGGCGAGCACGTAGGCGGAGTAGCCGCCCTCGGCGGAATGCACCTGGCCGCGGTCGACTTCCCAGGTCCGCTCGCACACGGTGTCGAGCAGCCAGCGGTCGTGACTGACCACGATGACCGCGCCGCTCCGGTCGCGCAGGTGGCGGCCGAGCCAGTCGATCGCCTCGATATCCAGGTGGTTCGTCGGCTCGTCGAGCAGCAGCACGTCACGCTCGGCGACGAGCAGGGAGGCGAGCGCGGCCCGGCGCCGCTCACCGCCGGACAGCCGCTGGACCGCGGCGTCGACGCCGATACCCGGGAGCAACTCGGCCATGATGGTCCGCGCCCTGGGATCGGCTTCCCACGGCGTGGGCAGCGAGCCGCCCGCCCGGCCGAACACGACCTCGCCCACCGTCCCGGTCAGCTGGCCGCTTTGCGGCAGGTAGCCGAGCCGGAGCCCGGTGGCCATGGCCACCCGGCCGGTGTCGGGCTCGACCCGGCCGGCCAGCAGCGCGAGCAGCGTGGACTTACCCGCTCCGTTGCGGCCCACCACGCCGATCCGGTCGCCGGCCGACACCCCGAGCGACACGCCGTCGAGCAAGTTCCGGTGCGCGTACGCCTTGGCCGCCTTTTCCAGGCTGATCAGGTTCACCGGGCTCCGGTCACTTCGGCGCGGCCACGATGACCGCGCCAGGTACCGGTCCGGTGACCCGGGCCACCGACCGGCACACGCCCGCGCCGGACAGGGACACCGCCAGGTCAAGCGCCCGGCTGGCGCTCGCCGCGAGAAACACGCACGTCGGTCCCGAGCCGGCCACCAGCGCGCCGAGCGCGCCCAGTTCGATCCCCGCCGTTATCGTCTTGCGCAGCGCCGGGAACAGCGCCACCGCGGCCTGCTGCAAGTCGTTGCTCAGGGCCCGGCCGAGCAACCGGGCATCACCCGAGCGCAGCGCCGACATCAGCGCGGCGTTCAGGTCAGGCTCGGCCGCCTTGGCCGCCCTCAGCCGGTCCAGCGTGGCGTACACCTCGGGGGTGGACAGGTGGCCATCGGCGAAGGCGAGGACCCAGTGGTACGGGGTGGCCGGGGCCAGCGCCGGGGTCAGCCGTTCCCCCCGGCCGCGGCCCACCGCGGTCCCGCCAAACAGCGCGAAGGCCACGTCACTGCCCACTCGCGCGGCCACCTCGACCAGCTGGTCCTGGCTGAAGCCGGCCCGCCAGAGCTCGTTGCAGGCCACCAGGGCCGCCGCCGCGTCGGCGCTGCCGCCCGCCAGGCCCGCCGCCACCGGAATCCGCTTGGCGATCGTGACGTGCACCCCGGCGCGGTCCGCCGCCGCGCCGGTCATCGCGGCCCGGAGCGCGGCCACCGCACGGAGCGCCAGGTTCTCCCCGTCGGCCGGGACCAGGTCCGCGCCCTCGCCGGTCACCGCGATCCCGTCGGTGTCGGCCGGTACCACCGTGACCTCGTCGAACAGCGAGACGGCGTGGAACACCGTCACCAGGTCGTGGTAGCCATCGCCGCGCGGCGGGCCCACCGCGAGCTGCAGGTTGAGTTTGGCGGGTACCCGCACCGTCACACCGATCACGATGGGCAAATCGTATGCGGTGCGGCCGGGTGCACCGCCGCGAGCCGCGCGAAGTCGGCCACGCCGAGCGCCTCCCCGCGCAGGCCCGGATCGACGCCGGCCGCCCGGAGCTGCCGTTCGGCGGCGGACGCCGAGCCCGCCCAGCCTGCCAGCGCCGCCCGCAGCGTCTTACGCCGTTGCCTGAAGGCCGCGTCGACGACGGCGAACACCTGCTCGCGGCTCGCCGTCGTGGCCGGCGGGTCGTGCCGAGAGAACGCGACGAGCCGCGAGTCCACGTTCGGCACCGGCCAGAACACCGAACGCGGCACCGTCCCGGCCGGGCGGACCGCCGCGTACCAGGCCAGCTTGACCGAGGGGGTCCCGTACACCCGGGAACCTGGTCCCGCGCACATCCGCTCCGCCACCTCGGCCTGCACCATGACCAGCCCGCGGCGTACCGAGGGCAGCGCGGCCAGCAGGTGCAGCAGCACCGGCACCGCCACGTTGTAGGGCAGGTTCGCGACCAGCACGTCCGGGCTGCGGCCGGTGGGCGCGGCCAGGTCCGCCTCGGTCACGCTCAGCGCATCGGCGGTCAGCACCACCGCCCGGTCCGCGACCGCGGGCGCGCGGGCGGCGATCGTGGCGGGCAGCTCGTCCGCCAGCACCCGGTCGACCTCGACCGCCGTGACCTGGGCCGGCCCGGCTTCGAGCAGGGCCAGCGTGAGCGAGCCGAGTCCCGGCCCCACCTCGAGCACCGTGTCCTGCGGGCCCAGCGCCGCCGCCGACGCGATCCGGCGCACCGTGCCCGCCTCGATCACGAAGTTCTGGCCGAGCCGCTTGGACGGCCGCACGCCCAGCCGCGCCGCGAGCCTTCTGACCTCGGCCGGCCCGAGCATCCGCACGACCGGCTCCGCCGCTACCACCTCTACCAAGGGCCGAAGGTGCGCTCGGCGGTGGCGGTGACCGCGTCGCAGAAGGCCGCCACGTCGATGCCCTTCAGCCCGGCCAGGTAGCGCAGGGTGTAGGCCGCCATCGCCGGGGAGTTGGGCTTGCCGCGGTTCGGCACCGGCGTCAGGAACGGCGCGTCGGTCTCGACCAGGATGAGATCAGGCGGAGCCGCGGTCGCGGCGTCGCGCAGCGGCTGGGCGCTGGAAAAGGTCACGTTGCCCGCGAACGACATGACGTAGCCCGCTTCGGCGCAGCGCTTGGCCATGGCCGCGTCGCCGGAGAAGCAGTGGAACACCACCCGGGGCGGCGGCCCGTCGGCCTCCAGGATGGCCAGCACGTCGTCGTGGGCTTCCCGGTCGTGGATCATCAGCGCCTTGCCGGTCCGCTTGGCGATCTTGATGTGCTCGCGGAACCACCAGCGCTGGACGTCCGGGGCGGCGTGGTCACGGTAGTAGTCGAGCCCGGTCTCCCCGACCGCGACGACCCGGGGCAGCCGGGCCAGCGCCTCGATCTCCGCCAGCACCGTCTCGCGGCTGGGCCCACCGCCGGTTTCCCGCCCCGACTCGGCGGCGGCGGTCTCGTTCGGGTGGATCGCCACCGCCGCGTACACGTCGTCGTGTTCCTCGGCGCACCGCGCCGACCAGCGGGAGGACTCCAGCGTGGTGCCCACGGTGATCACCCGGGCCAGGCCAGCCGCGCGGGCCGCGGCGAGCACCCCGGCCACCGGCCAGCCGGTCATCTCGATGATGATGTCGAGGTGAGTGTGGCTGTCGAGGGCCGGCCTGGGCAGCGGTGCAGGCGGGGTGGGCGCGGTCACCACGGCTCGTTCGGGAAAAAAATCCGGCTCATCAGGACTCCAGCCGGGCGAGTTCGGCCTCGATGACCGAGGTGTCGAGCTTGGTGAAAAGCGGGGTGGGCGGGGCCAGCGGCGCGCCCACCGGCAGCGGCACCGACGCCCACCGGGCCGCCCCGTCGTAGCTGCCCGTGATGACCGGGTAGGGCACCCCGCCGTCTTCGTCGACCTCTTCCACCCGGGGCATGTCCGACCAGGTTCTGTTGCCGCCGAGCATCTGGTGCACCAACTCGGACGAGCGCGGCAGGAACGGGGTGAGCAGCGTCTTCGCGTCGTCGACGAGCTGCAGGGCCACGTGCAGCACGGTGCGCATCCGGTCCGGGTCGGACTCGCGCAGCTTCCACGGTGCCTGCTCGGAAAAGTACTTGTTGGCCTCGGCCACCGTCCGCATCGCCTCGGTGGTGGCAAACTTGAACCGGGACCGGTTCAGGTGGCCGCCCACCACCTCGAACGACTGCCTGGACCTGGCCAGCAGGTCCGCGTCGGCGTCGGTCAGCGCGCCCGCCGCGGGGATCGACCCGATGTTGCGGGCCGCGAACGAGACCGCCCGGTTCACCAGGTTGCCCCAGGTCGCGACCAGCTCGTCGTTGTTGCGGCGGACGAACTCGCTCCAGGTGAAGTCGGTGTCCTGGTTTTCCGGCCCGGCGATGGCCACGTAGTAGCGCAGCGCGTCCACGTCGTACCTGGCCAGGAAGTCACGGACGTAGATCACCACCGACCTGGAGGAGGAGAACTTCCGGCCCTCCATGGTCAGGTACTCGCTCGACACCACCTCGGCGGGCAGGTTCAGCGGGCCGAGCGGGCCAGGTGAGCCGCCGCGGGCGCCCTGCCCGTTGTAGCCGAGCAGCATGGCCGGCCAGATCTCGGCGTGGAAGACGATGTTGTCCTTGCCCATGAAGTAGTACGACTCGGCGTCCGGGTCGGTCCACCAGGCGCGCCAGGCGTCCGGGTCGCCGCTGCGCCTGGCCCACTCGATCGACGCGGACAGGTAGCCGATCACCGCGTCGAACCAGACGTAGATCCGCTTGTCCGGCCGGTCCCGCCAGCCGTCGAGCGGAACGGGCACACCCCAGTCCAGGTCCCTGGTGATGGCCCGTGGCTGCAGGTCGTCCAGCAGGTTGAGGGAGAACTTGAGCACGTTCGGCCGCCAGTGGCCCGCCTTGGCCTGCAGCCAGCCGCCGAGCACCTCGGCGAACGCGGGCAGGTCAAGGAAGTACTGCTCGCTCTCGGTGAACAACGGCGTCTCGCCGTTGATCTTGGACCGGGGGTCGATCAGGTCGGCCGGGTCGAGCTGGTTGCCGCAGTTGTCGCACTGGTCGCCGCGGGCGTGCGGGTACCCGCAGATCGGGCAGGTGCCCTCGATGTAGCGGTCGGGCAGCGTGCGGCCGGTGGACGGCGAGATCGCGCCGAGCGTGGTCTGGGCGAAGATGTAGCCGTTCTCCAGCAGCCGGGTGAAGATCTCCTGGGTGACCGCGTAGTGGTTGCGCGTGGTCGTCCGGGTGAACAGGTCGTAGGTCATGCCCAGGCTGGCCAGGTCGTCGACGATCACCCGGTTGTACCTGTCGGCCAGCTCCCGCTCCGATACGCCCTCCGCGTCGGCCTGCACCTGGATCGGCGTGCCGTGCTCGTCGGTGCCGCTCACCATCAGCACCCGGTTGCCCGCCATCCGCTGGTACCGGCTGAACATGTCGCAGGGAAGCGCGAAGCCCGAGACGTGCCCGATGTGCCGGGGACCGTTCGCGTACGGCCAGGCCGGAGCGGACAAGATAGTGCGCATGGGCTAAAGCCTAGGGGCAGCTGCCTGCTGCTGACGATATTTGCCGTCGCTATCCGGAACGGGCTGTGGTGATCCGATCGCGGGATGGCGCGTGTGCCTGATGCCGAGAATCGACAAGAAGAACGTGCCGAGGATCAGCTGGCAGCTCACGATCAGCGCGGTCACCGACGGGATCATCAGCCGCAGCGAGTGCTCGTAGTCGAGCTGGTGGAACTTCTGGGTATTCCAGTACAGCAGCGAGAAGATCAGGCCGACCAGGCCCGCCAGGCCGATCAGGAAGCCGAGGATGAGGCCGCGTTCCAGCGACAGCTTGCCGAGCAGCCGCTGCACCGCGGGCTCGGAGGGCAGGAAACCCTCCGCGCCGGCGTAGACCTGCGTGAACAACCAGAAGAGCACGGCCTGGAAGCCGATCACGACCATCGCCGACGCGCCGACCAGGGTGTCCACGTCGAAGGTCACCCCGCCCACGCTGAACGGGTGCGGGGCCACGATCGCGCCGATGACCAGGCCCGCCGCCAGCAGCACCAGGCCGGGCAGGAAGAACAGCCAGCGCGGGCTGAACAGCAGCAGGAACCGCAGGTGCCGCCAGCCGTCCCGCCAGGTGTGCAGGTGCGGCGGCCGGCTCCGGCCGTCCTTGGCCAGCGTGGTCGGCACCTCGGTGATCCGCTGGCCGGCCAGCGTCGCCTTGACCACCATCTCGCTGGCGAACTCCATCCCGGTCGCCTGCAAGTTCAGCGCCATGACGGCGTCCCGGCTGAACCCGCGCAGCCCGCAGTGGAAGTCGCCGATCTTGCTGCGGAAGAACAGCCGGCCGACAAAGCTGAGCACCGGGTTGCCGAGGTACCTGTGCAGCGGGGGCATGGCCCCGGGCGCGACGCCGCCGGCGAACCGGTTGCCCATCACCAGGTCCGCGCCCTGGCGCAGTTCGTTAACGAACGGCATCAAGGAAGTGAAATCGTAGCTGTCGTCAGCGTCGCCCATGATGATGTACTTGCCCTGGGCCGCGACGATGCCGCCCATCAGCGCGTTGCCGTAGCCCTTCTCGCTGATCGGGACGACGCGGGCGCCCGCCTGTGTGGCCAGCTGCTGGCTGCCGTCTGTGCTGCCGTTATCGGCGACGAGCACCTCGCCGCTGATACCGCTCGTGGCCAGAAATCCCATCGCCTTGGCCACGCACGTCGCCACCGTCTCCGCCTCGTTGAGGCAGGGCATGACCACGGTCAGCTCCACGTTTTCTTCTCCTTCACCGTCGGCGGATCCGGTCGCTTCTGGCCGCCCCTGGTCCCGCCTTCTATTACCGTAGGCGAGGGACGAAGCACCGAAACCGGCCGCTGTTCATTCTCAGGGTCATCAACGTCAGGGTCATCAACCCAGCACAGGAGGGTACGGCTTGAGGGTAATGCCTGCGGCCCCGTCACGTGAGTCATCGGCGCGGCGAGCCTGGTCAATCCGCCAGGCCCGGCCAAGCCGGGGCGGCCTGAAGTCGCTGGCCGAGCGGACCTGGTCGGGGCACCGCCTGTTCATCTTGGTGGCCATCCCGGCCGTGCTGCTCCGCATCGACGCGGAGCTTGGCTACCGGTGGCAGGCCTGGTTCAACGACTCGTTCCAGTACCTCCAGAACACGGTCCGCTTCAACCTCGACCCGGTCCGTGCGTCGGGGTACTCGGTCTGGCTGAAGATCTTGCAACCCCTGCACAGTTACGCTGTTGTAACGATTTTGCAACATCTCCTGGGTCTGGCGGTGGCCGTCATGGTCTACGCGCTGGCCCGGCACCGCGGCGTCCGCCCCGCTCTGGCGACGCTGGCCGCCGTCCCCGTGCTCTACGACGGGTTCGAGATCCAGCTCGAGCACCTGATCATGGCGGATATCCCGCTGCTGTTCCTGCTCGTACTCGCGACCACGATGCTGCTGTGGAACCCGGCGGGCCCGAGTCTGCCCACCTGCCTGGGCGTCGGCCTGCTGCTCGGCATCGCCGACTGCTTCCGGGCGGTCGGCCTGCCGCTGCTCGCGGTCTTCGCCGTCTACATGATCATCAGGCGGGTCAGCTGGCGGAAGGTGGCGGCCACCATCGTCGTGTGCATGATCCCCGTGGTCGCCTACGCCGGCGTGTTCGACCTGGAGCACGGCCAGTTCGCGATGAGCGACGCCACCGGGGTGTTCCTGTACTCCCGGGTGATGACGTTCGCCGAGTGCGCCAAGATGCACGTCCCCGCCGACGAGCTCTGGCTCTGCACCACGGTGCCGCCGGACCAGCGGCCGATCGCGCAGGCCTACATCTGGACCACGCAGTCCCCGCTCGACCGCTACAAGCCGAGCAAGTTCACCCCGGAGCCGAACCAGCTGGCGGAGGACTTCGCCATCCGCGCCATCGAGGCCCAGCCGCTCGACTACGCCAAGGCCGTGGCCGCCGACACCTGGCGGGCGTTCGGCTGGAAGCGGGTGGTGTTCCCCAACGCCCCGACCTACGACGAGTACCTGTTCGGCTACCACTCGCTGTCCGTGCCGAACTGGGACGGTGCCAGCCTCGGGGGTTACCACTCGTTCGCGGCGGCCTACGTCCAGGGCAACCCGCTGACCCAGGTCGTCGCGCCGTTCGCCAACGTCATCCGGGTGTACCAGCGGTACGTCTACCTGCCGGGCACCGGGTACGGGCTCATCCTGCTCATCGGCCTGGGCGGCCTCGTGCTGGCCTGGCGGCGGCTGGGCGGCGAGGCCCTGCTGCCGTGGACCATCTCACTGGCGCTGGTCGTGATCCCGGCGGCGACGGCCGAGTTCGACTACAGGTACGTGCTGCCCGCCGTCCCCTTCGCCTGCCTGGCGGCGGTCATGGCCTTCGGCCCGGGCACCGAGGGCGGTCGCTGGCTGGGCCGGCTAGCCCGCCGCCGGCATCAGCACCCCGGGCCCTCAGCGTCCGCCGGGTCCGCCGGGGCCGCCGGGGGTATCGGGTCCGGGGCCGCCGGGGTCTCCGGTGTCGCGAGCCAGGCGCCGGCTCCTGCGGTCGGTTCCGGCGACGACCAGCGTGACCTCGCCACGGACAACACCTGACCCGCCGCCTGCGGCGGCGCCCCACGCGGCCAGCTCGGCCAGCGTGCCGCGCACGATCTCCTCGTGCACCTTGGTGAGCTCGCGGCACACCACCGCCCGGCGGTCCGCTCCGTGCGAGACGGCCAGCTCGGCCAGCGTGCCGGCCAGCCTGCGGCCGGCCTCGAAAAAAACCTGGGTCCGGCTGTCGGCGGCCAGCTCCGCGAACCGGGTGGCCCGCTGACCGTGGCCGCGGGGCGGGAACCCCTCGAAGCAGAACCTGTCGGTGGGCAGCCCGGAAACAGCCAGCGCCGTCGTCACCGCGGACGGGCCGGGCAGCGCCGTCACCCGCAGGCCGGCCGCGGCCGCGGCGGCGACGAGCCGGTAGCCCGGATCGCTGATCGCCGGGGTACCCGCGTCGGTGATGAGCAGGATGTCCTGCCCCGCCTGCAGGTCCCCGAGCAGGCCAGGGGTACGGCGCGTCTCCACCGCGTCGTAGTAGGAGACCACCCGCGCCTTGAGCTCGACGTTCAGGGCAGAGGCGAGCCAGCGGACGCGGCGGGTGTCCTCGGCCGCGATCAGGGTGGCCTCACCGAGTGCGGTGACCAGCCGGGCCGACGCGTCGTCGGCCCGGCCGATGGGAGCCGCGGCCAGGGTCAGCACGCCCGCCTCGCCCGGCTCGCGCTGCCCCTGGGCCGCCTCGGGCCCCGCCGCACCAGCCTCGCGCCCGGCCGTACCCGCCTCGCGCCCGGGCGTACCCGCCTCGCGCCGCGTCCCAGCCTCGCGCCTCGCCTTTGCGCCCTGGCGTCCCGACATGTCCGTACCGCGTCCTGTCCTGGTGGGTGCCCCGGCCCATCATCATCCGGCTAGCCGGACCTTACCGCCGCCACGGACTGACTTCCGCTTCGCTGCGCCGGGCGGGGGTTTCCCGACTGTCCCGCCGCCGCCCCAGCTTCGGTAGCATGTGCCCGATGACGGCTACCGAGGCGGACATGCCCGCCATGCCCGCTGCCGAAGAAACCAGCAGGCTTTCGCTTCTCCGGGCCCGGCTGGCCTCTCCCATGCCGGCCGACCGGCTGTGGGGCTGGCTGGGACCGCTGCTGGTCACCGCGTTCGGCGCGTTCCTGCGTTTCGACCGGCTGCGGGTGCCGCGGGCCCTGATCTTCGACGAGACCTACTACGCCAAGGACGCCTGGAGCATCCTGCACCACGGGGTCGAGCTGAACCTGGTCAATAACGCCAACACCATCATCCAGGCCGGCCACACCAACATCTTCGCGCCCTGTAACGGCACGTCGCAGTGCGGTGAGTACGTGGTGCAGCCGGAGGTGGGCAAGCTGCTGATCGCGGTCGGCGAGTGGCTGTTCGGCCTGAACTCGTTCGGCTGGCGGTTCGCCAGCGCGGTGTTCGGCTCGCTGGCCATCCTGCTGATGTGCCGGATCGCCCGCCGGATGACCAGGTCGACCCTGCTTGGTTGCGTCGCGGGGCTGCTGATGTCGCTGGACGGCCTGGAGTTCGTGGCCTCGCGGACCGGGATCTTGGACATCTTCCTGATGTTCTTCGTGCTGGCCGCGTTTGGCTGCATGGTCATCGACCGGGATATCTCCCGGGCCCGGCTGGCCGCGAGGATCGCGGGTACCGGGGTTGTAGCCCACGAGGTCCTTGGCATCGGGCCCCGGCTCGGGATCCGCCGGTGGCGGGTCGCGGCCGGGATCTTCCTTGGGCTGGCCGTGGGGACCAAGTGGAACGCGGTCTGGTACATCCTCGCGTTCGCCGTGCTTGGCATCTTGTGGGACATCGGCGCCCGCCGGACGGCCGGGCTGCGCTCGTCCGTGCGGGGCGCGTTCCGCGACGCGCTGTGGCTGCCGGTCACCTTCGTGGTGATCCCGCTGGGCGTCTACGTCGCTAGCTGGAGCGGCTGGTTCGCCACCAGCACCGGCTACGACCGGAACTACGCGCAGCTGCACGGCGTGCATACCCCGGTGATCTCGGCCCTGTACTCGCTGTACGAGTACCACCTGGCGGCCATCAAGTTCGGCGTGGGCCTGCGCTCTCCGCATCCGTACCAGTCGCAGCCGTGGGACTGGCTGCTGATGAGCAGGCCGGTGGCGTTCTTCTACGAGTGCTACACCGGCCCGGTGGCGGGCCCTTCGCACTACTGCCCGACGGGCTATAGAGGCGCGGAGTGGTCGCAGGAGGTGCTGGCGATCGGGACCCCGGCGATCTGGTGGGGTTCCATGCTGGCCCTGGTCTTCTGCCTGGGCTGGTGGCTGCTGCACCGGGACTGGCGAGCCGGGGCGGTACTGCTCGGCGTCATCGCCGGCTGGGCGCCCTGGTTCCCGCTGGTGACCCGGACCAAGTTCTACTACTACGCGCTGGAGTTCGAGCCGTTCCTGATCTTGTCCATCGTGCTGTGCCTGGGACTGATCCTGGGGCCAGCCAAGGCGAGCGTGTTGCGCCGCTCGATCGGGGCCGGGCTGGTGGGCGCCTACGTGCTGTGCGTCCTGCTGATGTTCTGGTATTTTTATTCGATCCTGGCGGGCAAGGTCATCCCCTATCAGGACTGGCTGAGCCACATGTGGTACCGGATAGGCCGGGGCTGGATCTGACCTGCGGCACCGCAAGCCGACGAGTCGTGCCGGGGTTACTTCCTGGTCATCCCTTCAGGCGGCTTCCAGGTTTCGCTCAGCTCATCTAGGCATCGTTGGCACGGCCGGGGGTAGAAGGACAAGACACGCATCCGCCACCAACGTGATTTCCGCAACAGGGGGAGACGTTTCCGGGCCTGTTGTGCGTCTATATACAGTGAGATGACAAAACACCGGAGCGAAGATGAGCCGAGCCGAACACTCTAGCGAGGATCGCGCGCGATTTGAGCGCGATGTTATTCCGCAGCTTGGCCAGCTGTACCCGGCGGCGCTCCGGATGACCAGGAACCCGACCGACGCCGAGGACCTCGTCCAGGAAACGTCGGTCAAGGCCTACGCGGCGTTCCAGCAGTTCACCCCGGGCACGAACCTGCGGGCCTGGCTGAACCGGATCTTGACCACCACCTTCATCAACGTCTACCGCAAGCGGCGGCGAGAGCCCCAGCAGGCGCTCGGCGGCGACCTGCAGGAATGGCAGATGTCCGCCGACCGGCTCGCACCGCCTGTGCCGTCGGCGGAGACCGAGGCGCTGGACCGGACCACCGATTCCGACCTGCTGCGGGCCCTGCGCGAGCTGCCCGGCGAGTTCCGGACCGCGGTGTACCTGGCGGACATCGAGGGTTACCCCTACCGCGAGATCGCCGAGATCATGGGCACTCCGGTCGGGACCGTGATGTCGCGGCTGCACCGTGGCCGCAGGAAGATCCGGGAGCAGCTGCTGGCCGGCGGGTTCGGCGCCCCGCAGACCGGGTCCTCCGGCGCCTGAGACGCCGCCTGGCTCCGTTCCGGGTCAAGGCCCGTACAAGGTCAGCATGACTTCGCCGGCCATCCAGCGGTGGACGATGTGCAGCCCGGCCGCCGCGATCAGGGCCATCTTCTCCTTGTCCACCGGGGTGGACGGTACGGGGAACTTGTAGGTGCTCGCGCCGGTCACCACCCACACCCGGCTGACGTCGGTGAACCGGCTTTTCAGCAGGGCCGGGCTGGTGATCTCGTTGCCGGCCAAGGTGCCAGAGGCGATCGGGGGCGTGGCCAGCGCGATATCCCGCAGCTTGGCGAAGGGCGCCGGGTACCCGGTACCGATCACACGCATGTCGACCGGGAGATAAAAGACCACGTCGCCGGGGTGCTCGTTGGTCGCGACGATAGCCGAGGCCAGCCTCAGGTTGTCCGGCCGGGCCGCGCTCTGCCTGATCGCATGCTGCGGCCCGATCAGCAGGACGGCCAGCAGCAGGCCGGCCAGGGCGGACGGCACCCAGGCCGGCCCGAGCCTGCTCCACGGCGTGCCCGCCACGGCCCTGGTCAGGCCGACCAGGCCCGCCGCGACCAGGACCGCCAGGGCGGGCAGGCAGAACTCGACGTACCGCTCGACGTAGACCGGCTTGACGAAGGACCCGGCGATGAGCAGGACAGGCGGCACGGTCAGCCAGGGCAACGCGATCGCCGCCGGGTTGAGCGGGCGCCAGTTGTCCGCGAGGCAGGCGGTCGCCACCCCCGCCAGCGCCAGCAGGGCGACCGGGACGATCAGCGCCGTCGAGCCCGCGAAGTTGGCGACGAGCCTCTCGATCGTGCTGGCGTCAGGTCGCGTCACCCAGGAGATCTGCTTCTGCTCGCGGAAGCAGATGCGCAGCAGCGGGCTGAGCACAAGCAGCGCCACGACGCTGACGGCCAGCCAGCGCAGCCGCACCCCGCCTAGCCGGCCCCCGTTTCCGCTCCGGGCCTGGGCGTCGCCGGGTTGGGTCAGCAACAGCGTGACGCCGTGGGCGACCAGGATGAGCAGCCCGAACAGGTTGAAAAGACCGGTCAGGGCCACCGCGGCGGCGTAGGCCGACCACCACCGCCAGCGCCCGTCGGGGTAAGCCCGGAGCAGCAGGTAACTGGAGATCGTGGCGAACATCGTCACGATCGCGTAGGACCTGGCCGTCTGCGCGTAATAGGTCATGAAGGGCGCGGTCGCGAACACCAGGCCGGACAGCAGCCCGGTCAGCGCCGGGACATGACGGGCATTCCGCAGATGGGGACCGGCCCGGCCGGCCGGATCTGGCCGCTGAGCGAGCCAGGCGGCGCGGCGGCCGATCGCCGCGGTGAACGCGGTGGCGATGACCATCGCGCACAACGAAGGGAACCGCAGCGCCGCCGGCGAGGTCCCGGTCGCGGCCGCGATGACGTGCATGAGGAGGTAGTAGGCGCCGTGCACGGCATCGGTGTGCCCGAGCAAGGTAAAAATCTGGCTGACCGGCCGGTTGATCGCATCCCTGGTGTAGGCCTCGTCCCGCCAGAGCGAAGGCCCGCCGATCTCGTACCCGCCCACCACCAGCGAGACAGCCGCGGGCAGCGCGATGACCAGCCAGCCGGGCAGTTGCCGGCCCGGCGCGCCTGCCGCCGAGCCGATCGCGGCGCCGGACCCGGCGGAGCTGACGCCCTCAGCCAGCCTGTCGTCCGCGTTGACGCGATGACCGCCGTGACCAGGAGCCACCGGCATCGTCGCCTGCCGGGAGGCATGACCGCTAGCTGAGCCCGCGTCGCCCGGCACGGCCGGGTTCTCAGCCCCAGCGTCCCCTTCGGACACAATCAGTCCCTTCCGCCCGCGGGTCGCGTGCCTGCGGCGTATCGGACCTCAGGTTATCCGAGACCCGGCCGGCTATCCGGGCGCTCGCGGCCGGCCGGGCCGAGAAAAAGCTGGCGAGCTTAGCCCCGCGCGTTCACCCGCGCCAGCTAGCCCCGCAGAACAATGATTGTGATAGAAAACGTCTTCTCACCACGCTTAATATCCACGACGATGGCATCTGCTTCGGGAGCTTGAGGCGGCCCAGCTGGCGGCGGGCGGGCTATGTGGTCGGCGCTACCGTGTACCGGGTCCCGGGCCGGGGCTACTAGCATCAGGTGTCGCCGACGAATCGTCGTGCTCCGTCGATGGAGGACCTGTGGATCCCGAGACTGTAGACCAGAATTACGCCCAGCTGCAGCAGCAGGGTCAGCAAACGGCAGCGCTGATCCAGACACTGGCCGGCAAGCTGCAGGCGGCCGCCGCCGCGGGCGACTCCAACGCCCGCGAATGGATGCTTGACCTGAAGGAGATAACCCTCGGGGTGCAGCAAGAGGAAGGGCAGGTGTCGCTGCTGCTGCAGTCCATCCACTCGATGGTCGACAACCACGTTCAGGCCGCGGCCCCCGCGGCGCAGCCGCCGTACCAGCAGCCCGAGTATCAGCAGCAGCCGCAATACCAGCAGCCGCAGTACCAGCAGCCCCAGTACCAGCAGCCGCAGTACCAGCAGGGTGGCGGAGTGGGCGGGATGGGCACGCTGCAGCGGTTCCTCGGCGGCGGATTCGGCCGCGCCATCGTGACCGGAGCCGGCTTCGGCATCGGGGACGACATCATCAACAAGATCTTCTAGCCCGCTCCGCTCAGGCGGCCTTCCCCGGCCGGGGAGCCACCCTCCGTCAGCTAGTCCGCGCTGACGCCGAGCATCCGGGCGGCGGCCGCGGCCACGGCGTTGCCGGAGTCCAGCAGTGCTGGCTGCGGGATGCCGCTCGACGTGACAGTGGCGCCGTAACACCCGTATGTCGTCACGACCACCTCGGCCGGCCCAGCCGTTCGCGGGTCGAAGCCGATCTGGAAGGTGTTGCTCGCGGGGCATGACTGCGTCGTGTCCGGTGCCGCAGGAAGTCCGTTGAGCAGCCCGGCCAGCGCGGCGATGTCCGCGGCTGACCTGAAGGTCCCCCTTACCCGGTATAGCTTCGCGCCGTAAACGACGGCACTGATGGTCACGGCGCCGAAGTCCGCCGCGTCGAGGTGCTCATTCTCGGTCCTGGACGGGAACCAGAGCACGTGGACGTAGATGCCGATGAGCGTCGAAGCGGCTCCCCGCGGGATCATCAGCACCGCCGCTTCTGCGTCGTTGATACCCCGCGGCAGAGCGCGGGAACCGAGCTGGATGTACAGCTCGCGCACTCCGTCCGGGCTGTTCGCCTGCCCGGTCCCCGTCAGGCCGGCTCCGCCGGGTTCATGGGTCAGCATGAACGCCTTGGCCGCAGGCAGGGTTAGCTGGCCCATGTCAAGCTGGCCCAGATCCACCGAACCCGGAGCTGATGATCCGGCCGTCCCTGTCCACGGGTCGCGGAGCACCAGCGGGACAGGGGAGAGCCGGACGGGCCGTGCGCCGGACGGGATGGCGAACCGGGCCAAGAGCTGCCGGGCGAACACCTCAGCCTGCGCACGACTGCCCGCCTGCGGCGTCGTGGTGGCCGGCCTGCCATCTCCTGGATCAGTCCCGCAGCTGGCCAGTAGCACCACCATGCTCGCCACCGCGACGCGCTTGGCCCAGCGGTAATTCCCGGCCATCAGGATCTCCTTAAACGGCTAGGCGGCCGTCGTTAGACGACGGCCACCCAGCATGTGGTTCCGCGAAAAGCCGACTCTCCTCAGCCTGCAGGTAGGTTACAGATTAGGGCTGGCCCGCCAGGCGTATCGCGGCTTCCTGGCAGCGTACCCAAGGATGGGTCAGTTGCAGCTACGCTGCGTAACGTCGAAGGCGCCGCCGCTGTAGATATCCGTCGGGTCCGCGAGGTCATGCCCTGTCGTGTTGCTCACCATATGTACGCCGTGACGCCATAGCCCTGTGCTCGTGTTCAGGTTCGGCGGGAAGTTATCCATGCTGATTTCGCTGTTGCCCTGTTCCGCAGCTGCCGCGCCGTCCACGTAGAGCGTCTGGAAGTTCGCCAGATTCGTATACACCTTGTTGACCTGGGGCCGTTCAATTACCACTTCTGCGCTTTGGGCAAGCGGGAAATCTCCGTATTTAGTCACGTCGAATGCCATGCTTGTGCCTTCAAAGTTGTAGAACCAGAACCTGAAGCCATCGGTAATGTTCCGGGTGGAAACATCCATTTCCTGATCCGGGGTGGCGTAATATCCGATAACGGTGAGGTTGTTATGCGGGACTATTTCCCACCAGGCCTGATGGTTGTCTGCTCCGTCAGAGTTCCATGCCGTGCCGTTCTGGGCGAGATAGCTGCCGGAATACGAAGCATAGCCTCCGAGGCCTGCCCAGGTGACCTCGCTCGTGCTTGAGCAGCGACTCGAGGCGAACGTCGGCTCGGTATACCAGCCCTCTGCCTGCGAGAACCAGTAAAGGCTGTTTGATTGCGCGGTAACAACGTAGCCCGCCCAGTTAGCAGTGGTCTCGGTATCGGCGACCACCTTGGTATGGGTCTCGGCCAGGAACGACGTCGGCGGCGCAGCGCCCGTCCACCCACTCATTTCCTTTTCCCACGCGGCCAGCGCGGCGCCCGCGGCCGGGCGAGGAGGGAAGCCGTACTCGTCGAGCTGGGCCGCGCTGGCAGTTTCTGGCCGGAATCCGGGCGGCGGGATCAGGTTCGTTACCGTCATTCCGTTCATGTCATACACCACCGAAGATCCGCCGCCCGCCATATCTGCGGCGGCGAGCATCGGATAGGTTGAGTAACCGCAGGCCTTAACCTGAGCCTGCGTGTAATGGTACGGATTAAACGATGATTTACATGGCGGCCCTGACGCAGCAGATGATCTGGGCGTGGAAGATTGGGCGTTGCTGGTGGTTGCCGCCGCGCACGTTGCGGTGATCGCAAGGGCGCTGACGATAAGCAGGCTGCGGGCACGCCGGAAATGCCCCTTTTCTCTTGCCACTGCAATCTCCTCCCGTTGCGCGTAGCGTTACCGCAACGCAGCCCCCGGAAAAGCGTCTCATATGGCATATTTGCCGTCAAGGCCCTATTTCGCCGACCTCGATGTCCGGCCGGTACAAGAAGTCGCTTGCGAGCCCTATTTCCCGCATTGCGAGGAACAGTAACGCTGACCCGAGATGCGGGTCAGGACGTGAAGAGGCGGTCGCAGACGCGGGCGGAGGCCTTGCCGTCATCGAGGGGGCAGAACCTGGCCGCGAATTGCTGGTAGGCGTCACGGTAGGAGGCGGCGACCGCGTCGATGTCCTTGACCGCCGCGATCACCTCGGCCGAGGTAGCCAGCAGCGGTCCCGGCGCCTCGGCTTCGAAGTCGAAGTAGAAACCGCGCAAGTTGTCGCGGTACTCGGCCAGGTCGTAGGTGAAGAACACGATCGGCCTGCCGGTGACCGCGTAATCGAACATGGCCGAGGAGTAGTCGGTGAGCAGCACGTCGGCGACGAGGAACAGCTCGGTGATGTCGGGGTAGGCGGTGACATTGAACGCGAACCCGTCGCGCATCCCGGCCGGCACGTCGTCCGCCATCTGATGGTGCCCGCGGATGAGGAACACGTGGTCCCGGCCGAGCTCGTGCCAGGCCCGTTCCAGCTCCAAGCGCATGTCGAACCGGTACCTGCGGCCGTTCGCGTATACCTGATTGTCGCGCCAGGTCGGCGCGTACAGCACGACCCGTTTGCCCGCGGGCAGGCCGAGCCGGTCCCGGACCCGCGCCGCCAGCTCGGCGGTGTCGCCGCGGCGCAGCAGGTCGTTGCGCGGGTAGCCGTACTCGCAGATCTCCCCGTCGTACCGGAAAGCACGGCGCATGATCGGGGTGCTAAACGGGTTCGGCGACAGCAGCAGGTCCCACTGGGCGACATCGTTGGCCAGCTGGTCGAAGTAGGCCGTGCCGCTGATGAACTGCGGGTCCGAGATGTCGAACCCGATCCGCTTCAACGGCGTGCCGTGCCAGGTCTGCAGGTAGATCTGGCCGTTCCGCTTACGGAACGGCGCTGGCATGTCGTCGTTGGAGACCAGGTACTTCGACCGGGCCAGCGCCTCGTAGTACGCCTCGGTGCCACGGAGCACCGCGGTACCGCCCGCGGGCACCGGGACCGACCAGTCGGTGATGGCCCACAGGTGCTCGCGCTCATCACCGCGGCGGCGCAGCTCCTCGGCGATGCCGAGCGGGTTGTCGCCGCACTGCTTGCCCTTCCAGCTGACGAACAAGACCGAGTCGCGGACCGGGGTGCGGCCCATGGCGGGGTAGAACCCGCGCCGCAGCGCCCGCTGCGCGAAGTTGCCCTGCTCGATGCGGCGCAGCTGAGGCTCGGCGGTGAGCATCGGATCGTCGTGACCGGTGACCGTCAGCCGGTACCACTTGTGTCCCGCGGCGACCCGCTGGCCGGAAACATCATTCAGCCGGTCGTGGTCGTACGTGAACTCCGCGAGCGTGTTGGGGCCCCCGCCCACCGGGCGGACGTAGAGCTTCCATTCGCCGTCGCGCAGCGGGATGGCCGAGCCGAAGAACGGCATCGCGGCCAGGTCGGCCGTCACGCTGAAGCGGTCGCCGTCACGACGGAAGCCGATGACATGGGCATCGGAGGACCCGATCCGGCTCAGCATCGTCTCATACGAGCCGTCCGCGCCGAGGAAGCTGCCGCGCAGCACCAGTCGCGCGTCCGGCTGCCACTCGTGCTCGTCGATCACCGGACGCGGGGTGCGTTCTGCCATCACAAGGTCACCGTAGCGGCTCCGGCCGACCACGGCCTCGCGGCGGCCGAAGAGGTGCCTGCTTTCCGGCATGCCGTCCGGCCACGCCACCCTGACCCGCGGCCGCCCGGCCAGCTTGAGGTAGACATCCCAGGTCATCCCGTCATCCCCGGCGGCCCGGCCCACCCGGTCCGCCACATCCCCCAGGCCGGCCAGATCACTCAGCGGCACCCGCGCCAGGAACTTACCCGGGCCACTGGCCGCGGCGGCGAAGGAGCGCGTCGCCGCGCCGCGATTGCGCACCAAGACCAGCTCGGCCTGGTCGCCTGAGGCGTCAGCTCCGGGTACCTTGACCTCGACGTCGACCGCCGGGGACGCCGGGTCCTCGTCGCGCCAGGCGTGCCCGGCCGCGAACGCGCCGAGCCGCCAGACCGCCACGTTCAGGCCGAGCCCGGCCCACCGGGCGCCGAACCGCAGTCCCGGGCCGAGCGGCCGCGGCTGCGGCCGCTCGGCGGGGCCGGGCACGGGGGTGTGCACCCGCGCCGGACGCCACACGCCGTGGCCGCGGACGAGCATGTAGCACTGCCACTCCCCGGGGTGACGGAACCGGCGTGGGCTTAGCTCGAACCGGAAACCGGACCAGTCGTAGTTGTAGCGGTCCTGCTCGGACAGCGCGGTGGCGTCCGGGTTCAGGAACGAACGGACGGGCACGATCACCGGCAGCCGACGGCCAGGCGGCCGCAGGATCACGACCTTGGAGGTGTTCCTGCGGTTGGCGATATCGACCGACGGCACGTTGGCCCGCCCGGTGACCACAAGCCGGCCGCTCGGCCCACCTTCGTCGTGAGCCTCCGGGTCCCAGCTGATGTCGTCCACCTGCATGTACGGGTCGAGGTCGCGCCAGTGCGGCCGGAACACGCGGGCCGGCACCGGCACCGGCGAGGATTGCCGGAACGGCAGGTCGGCGCGGAGCAGGCCCCAGCGCCTGACCATGGGAACCTGCCGCACCGGCTGGTCCATCATCCAGGCGGCCAGCTCGGCGAGCTGCGGCAGGGCCCGGAGCCTGACCAGCTGGTAGGCCAGCTTGTGCGTCGCGGGCAGGCTGCGCAGCACCCGGCGGCCGACGTGGTCCAGGTACCCGTTCACCAGGTCGGTGAACTCGGCCCGGTAGGCCTCGGTCACCTTGTGCAGGTCCTGGACGTACAGCCACAGGTCGTTCTTCAGGGCCTTGCGCTGATGGGCCCGCAGCAGTTTCTCCGTCGAGTGCCGGCCGATGAACTCGTCGATGTCGTCAAGGGCGGTCATCCGGTCCCGCAGGTTGGCGACACTGGCCCGGCTCTGCGTGATCGACAGGCCGCCCTGCGCACGCTCGCGCCAGTAGTAGACGATGTCGGGGATCACGTCCACGGCCGTGGCCAGCACATGCGCCTTGGTCGTCAGCCGGATGTCTTCCCACACCACATGCTCGGGGAAAGACAGCTGGTGGGCATCCCAGAAGCGACGCCGGAATAGCTTGTTCCAGCAGGTCACGTCATAGAGCAGCCGCGGCGTCTTGGTGATCTGCGTCCTGACCTGACGCCCCTTGATGGCCAGCGAGTGCAGCCCCGACGGGTTGATCCCGTGCGGCCCGGTGCGCACCACCGCGCCGCTGACGAAGTCGGACCCCGAGCTGTCCAGCGCGTGCACGAACAGTTCGTACGTGTTGGCGGGCAGCATGTCGTCGCCGTCGACGAAGGCGAGGAACTCGCCGCGGGCATGCTCGATGCCGCGGTTGCGAGCGCCCCCTGGGCCGCCGTGCTCCGGTGAGATGAGCGTGAACCTCGGATCGGCGGCGGCCTTGGCCCGGGCGAGGCCGGCGCTGCCGTCGGTCGATCCGTCGTCGACCATGATCACTTCGATGTCGGTGAACGTCTGGGCGGCGATCGATTCCAGGCAGTCGGCGAGATCGTCTTCGTTGTTGAAGAACGCCACGACGACGCTGATCCTGGGGCTGGTCACTGGTGTCCTTGTGTCGTCGTCATCCGGTGGCCGGGGCTTCCCAGCCGAGGGCCACCGGGTCGTACACGCGTTCCACGTAGATCTGGTGCCACAGCGAGAATACGACAAGCAGCCATACCTGCCGCCAGGTCACCGTGGGGTCGCCAGCACGGAAGCGGCGCAAGATGTCGAGCGCGGCGCCCTGGTTCAGCCACTGGCCCGTCTGCGCCGTCCGGACGACCTGCTCGGCGAAACCGTACATGCCGCCGCTGAGCCAGTGCCCGAGCGGGACAGGGAAGCCGAGCTTGGGCCGTTCCGCCGCGGCCTGGGGCAGCAGGTCGTTAATGGCCTCCCTGAGCGCGAACTTGGTGGTGCCCGCGGCGGTCTTCTCCACCCGGGCCAGCCGCGCCGCGACGGCGAGCACAGCACGGTCCAGGAACGGCGTGCGCAGCTCGAGGCCGTGCGCCATGGCCATCCGGTCCGCTTTGACCAGGATGTCGCCCGGCAGCCAGGTGTTGACGTCGACGAGCTGCATGGTGGCCACGTCGTCCAGGCCGGCCTCGGCCGCCTGCCGGTACACCGGGTCGGTGACGTCGAACTCGCTCCCGTTCCCGCGCCCGGCCAGCAGCCGGGCCTGGTCGGTCCGGTACACGTAAGCGTTGCCGATGTAACGGCGCCGCAGCGGGGTTGAGGTCCGGTTGAGCAGGCCCTTCCCCTTGGCGCCAGCCGGCATCTCGGAGGCGACCCGGCTGATCGTCGCGCGCCCCCAGCTCGGCAGCGCCTTCCCGGCCCGGACCATGCCTGGCTGGTAGTAGACGCCGTAGCCGCCGAACAGCTCGTCAGCGCCCTCGCCGGACAGCACCACCTTGACGTGCTTGCGCGCCTCCCTGGCCGCGAACCACAGGGGGACCGCGGCCGCGTCCGCCATCGGGTCGTCGAGGTGCCAGATAATCCTGGGCAGCGCGGCGACGAACTCCTCCGGGCTGATCAGGTAAGGAATCGACTTCACGCCGAGCGCCGTCGCCGTCGCCATCGCGTCGTCGATCTCGTTGTAGCCCTCGCGCTCGAAACCGACGGTGAAGGTCAGCAGGCCGGGCGTGATCTCCGCGGCGAGCGCGCACAGGGTGGCCGAATCCACCCCGCCGGACAGGAACGCGCCCACCGGCACGTCGCTGCGCAGGTGCACGGCCACCGAGTCGCGCATCGCGGCCAGGATCTTCTCCGGCGAACTCGACGAGGGGGATCGGGCGGGCCGCAACTCCGGACGCCAGTACCTGAACACATCGACCCGGCCGCCCGGCCGCGCGATCAGCACGTGCCCGGGCGGCAGTGACCGGGCCGGCGGCACCAGCGTGGCCGGCGCCGGTACGTACTGGAAGGACAGGTAGCGGCGCAGCGCGTCCGGGTCGATGGCGGTCACCTCGCCGGAGTCGGCCAGCGCCTTCCGCTCGGACGCGAACCTGAGCTGAGGTCCTGACCTGGGCCGGTGGCCGCCGGTGGTCAGGGCGTAAAAGAACGGCTTGATGCCGAACGGGTCCCGGGCGCAGAAAAGCTCCCGGTCACGCCGGTCCCAGATAGCGAAGGCGTACATGCCCCTGAGCTGGCGCACGACGTCCTTGCCGAGCCAGGCGTACGTCTCGAGCAGGACCTCAGCCCCCGACCGGCCGCGCAGCTGGACGCCGCGGGCCGCCAGCCGCTGGGCCAGCTCGACATAGTTGTAGATTTCGCCGTCGAAGACCATCACGTAGCGGCCGTCGGCCGACTGCATGGGCTGACGCCCGGCCGGGGACGGGTCGATGACCGCCAGCCGCCTGAAACCGAGAGCGAGATCGGGATCGGTGAAAAACCCCTGGTCGTCCGGTCCGCGGTGGGCAATGCGCAGCGCGCCTCGGGCCACCCACTCGGTGTCCGGGCCTGCTCCGTCTGCCAGCGCCAGGCAGCCGGTAATTCCGCCCATGCGTGCCGCCCAACGATCGGGGTCTTAGGAGTTCCGTGCCCCGACCAGCCTACTTGGGCTGGAATCTGATCCCGCCGTCGAAGCGGACAACCTCGCCGTTCATGTAGTCGTTCTCGATCAGCACCCGGACCAGGTGGCCGAACTCATCCGGCCGCCCCATCCGCTTGGGGAACACCACCGGGGCGGCCAGCTTGGCCTTGAACTCCTGGGCGTTCTCCGCGAACCCGTAGATGGGGGTGTCGATGATGCCGGGGCAGATCGTGTTCACCCGCACCCCGATGGCGGCGAGGTCCCTGGCGGCCGGCAAGGTCATGCCGATGATGCCACCCTTGGACGCGGCGTACGCGATCTGGCCGGTCTGGCCCTCGATGCCCGCCACCGAGGAGGTGTTGATGACGACGCCGCGCTGCCCGTCGGCGTCGGCCGGCTCCGTCCTGGCCATGGCGGCGGCCGCGATGCGCATCAGGTTGAAGGTCCCGATCAGGTTGACGGTGATGACCTTCTGGTAGCTGGCCAGGTCATGAGGGGAGCCGTCACGGCCGACGGTCCGCGCGGCCCAGCCGATGCCCGCGCAGCTGACCGCGACCCGCAGCGGCGCCCCGGCGGTCGTCGCGACGTCCACCGCCGCTTGTACCGAGGCCTCGTCCGACACATCCGTACGCGCGAACACGCCGCCGATCTCCCCGGCGACCCTCTTCCCGCCCTCTTCGCTCAGGTCGGCCACGACCACCGTGGCGCCGGCCGCCGCGAGCACCCGCGCCGTGGCCTCGCCGAGGCCGCTCGCACCACCGGAAACAATGGCTGCCGTACCATTCAAGTTCATGCCGAGAGCATACCTGTCCCGGCCGTGACCTCACCTGTCCCCTCGCCCCCGTGCGGCCCTGCCTCGCGGTCAGGGGCCGGGCCGCACGGCGGTCGCTGGGCCGCCATCGGGTCAGATGGCGGGCACCATCAGCTCGCCCGGCTCTTTGGGGTCGCTGGGTCCGTCCGGCCAAAGCCCGGGCAGCTCGTCGGCGGCGGCCTGGTAGCGCGCAGGCTCGTAGGGGAACCGGTCGGTGAACACCGGCTCAAGGTCGGTGAGCCAGGTGGCCGCCGGGTCAAACCGGGCAAAGAACGGCAGGCCCACCAGCTGCGGCTCGCGGGCCTGGATCATGCGCAGGACGAAAACCTTGACCCCCGCCAGCTCGGCCACTCCGTCGACGCATACCTTTCCCGGGGTGGCCGACATCGACGGGCCGCGGACCGTCCGGCACAGACCGGAGACGCCCTGGTAAGCCTCGCGGAAGATGTCGTAGCCCCGGGCCAGCGGCACGGCGAAGTAGTCCTGCGGACCGGTATCGCGTTCCACGAACATGTAGTACGGCACCATGCCCATCCGGACCTGCGTCCGCCACATGGCCTGCCACGCCGCCGCGTCGTCGTTGATCGACCTGATCAGCGGGGCCTGAGTGCGGATCACCGCGCCCGTGCTCGCGATCCGGCGCACCGCCTCGCCGAGCAGCGCGGGGGCGAGTTCACGCGGATGGGAGAAGTGCGCCATCACGGCGAGCGTCCGGCCCGAGGACACCACCTCGCCGAACAGCCTCAAGGTGGCGTCGGCGTCGGGGTCGGTGACGAACCGCTGCGGCCAGTACGCGAGCGACTTGGTGCCGATCCTGATGGATTCCAGCTGGTCAAGGCCGTTCCTGGGGTCGATAAGCGGCCCTAGGTACCGGCGCAGGACCGGCTCGCCCATGATCATCGGATCGCCTCCGGTCACGAGCACGCTGGTCACCTCGGGATGCTCGCCGAGGTAGGCCACCAGCATGCCGATGTCGTCGGTGGCCATCTTCAGGTCGGGCTCGTCCACGAACTGCGCCCACCTGAAGCAGTAACTGCAGTACGCATGGCAGGTCTGACCCTGCCGGGGGAAGAAAAGCACCGTCTCCGGGTACTTATGCTGCAGGCCAGGCAGCGGCCGGCCGTGCAGGCTCGGCGCGTTCAGCAGGAGCTGGCCGGCCGGCTGCGGGTTCAGCCGCAGCCGGATCTCGTGGGCGGCCGCGCGCAGCGCCGCATCGGGGGCGCCGCCGCTGATCAGGTCGGCGAGCCGCCGCACGTCCGTCGCGGGCAGCATGTCCGGTTGGGGAAAGACGAGCCGGTATATCGGGTCGTCCGGCGCCGCGTCCCAGTCGATAAGGTTCTCGACCACATACGAATTGGTCCGGAACGGCAGCACGCTCGCCACCGCCCGCACCGCGAGCCGTTCCGCCGGGGCCAGGCCTGCCCGCTGCACGAGCGTGTCAAGGTGTTTCGCCGAGTAGGCATGAAAGCCGCGGCCCGCCGCGCGGGCCGCGGGTACCGCCCGCTTGATGTCTGTCACGCACCTTCTCCCTCCGTTCGGCGCTGAACGGCGGCTGTGCCGTTCACCGCGGGTAAACAGCCAAGACCCTCGCTCCCAGCCTCCCCCGGCTGCGGCGTTTGCCGGCCACGCCTCGCATAACAGCGGTCACATTTTTATTGACGTTCTCGCGGTCGGGTTGGTTCCGATTCTCCTTCCTCCGCTACTGCCTTTCTCACCGCTAGAGAAATAGCGTGTTTCGCAGAAAGTACTCGTCTGAATCACAGCAATCTTTAAACATCCAGCTCGAATATCCGCTCCTTTCCGTGGCCTTTTAGTCGTACAATGCACGGCGAGTCAGGAGCGGCCGCACGTGCACACGGGACACGGCCGCACCAGGGGCGCGGAGCAGCGCCGCGGATGCGCCGGGCCGGGTAGCGGCCGGCCGGGCAGGTACCCGGCCCGCGGCCCGCCGACCAGGGCCGGCCTCTGGTCAGGGCCATAATGGGGCCCACCAGACAGGCGCACATCGGCCAAAGGACACACGAAGGATGAGACCTCATCTCTGCCCGCTAAATCTCGGCCCGCTAAATCTCGGCCCGCTAAATCTCGGCCCGCTAAATCTCGGCCCGCTAACCCCGGTGACACGCTGAGCACGGCACCGGACGGCGCGCCGCGGCGGGCCCAGGCCCGGGAGGCCGAGAGCACCGCAGGTTCCCGGCGTGCCGGGGAAGACGGCGAGGCGCCACCGGCGGCGGGGGAACCCGGCGGGATCACCGGCTCCGGGGACTCCGGCGGACCGCTGGCGGCCAGCGGCCCGAACCGCGATTTCGGCCCGGCCGGCCCGGTCATCGCGGTCGACGCCATGGGCGGTGATCACGCTCCCGGCGAGATCGTAGCCGGGGCGCTGGCGGCGCAGCGCGAGCACGGCGTCCGGGTGGTGCTGACCGGGCCCGCGGCACACGTGGGCCAGGCGCTGATCGCGCTGGACGCCGCGGGTGAGCTTCAGATCGTGCCGGCCGAGGACAACCTGGCCATGGACGAAGGCGCGCTGGCCAGCCTGCGCCGTCCCCGGTCAAGCGTGGCCGTCGCGTGCCAGCTGGTCAGGCGGGGCGAGGCGGCCGCGGTGGTCTCCGCCGGGTCGACCGGCGGAATCGTGGCCACCGCGAGGCTCCGGCTGCGTCCGCTGCCCGGGGTCATGCGGCCCGGGCTTGCCGTGGTGCTGCCGACCCGCCCCGGCCGTACGGTGCTGATCGACGCGGGCGCGACCGCCGATCCCAAGCCCGAGATGCTCGTCCAGTTCGGCCAGCTTGGTGTCGCCTACGCCCAGCTGACCCTCGGTGTGGCCGCGCCCAGGGTCGGACTGCTGACCATCGGGACCGAGCCGGGCAAGGGGAACAAGTTCACCAGGCGTGCGCACGAACTGCTGGCCAGCGACCCGCCGAACGGCGCCCTCCCGCTGAGCTTCGCGGGCAACGTGGAGGGCGGTGACCTGCTGGCCGGCGACCTCGATGTGATCGTGACCGACGGCTTTACCGGGAACGTGGCGCTGAAGACGCTGGAAGGCTCGATCCGATTCGCCTCGGCCGAACTGCGGGCCGCCATGACCAGTACCGCGGCCGCCCGCGTCGGCGCGTTCCTGCAGCGCCGCGGCCTGCGGGAGCTCACCGCGCGGCTGGATGCGGAAAGCTACGGCGGAGCCGTCCTGCTCGGCCTGGGCGGCACCGTGGTGATCGCGCACGGCGCGAGCACCGCCCGGGCCGTCACGTCGGCATGCCTGCTCGCGGCCGACCTGGCCCGCGGCCAGATCACCGAAAAGATCACCCAGCGGCTCAGCCCCGGGCGGTCGTCAAGCCGCGGCGGGCACTTCCTCCGCCGCCCGTTACCGCCGGCCGACCCGGACGCCGCGGCCGGCTCGGGGTGCCCATCCCGGAGCGAATGTAACCGAGCGCTGAACTCCTCGCCCGGCCGCGGCCTGACCATGCGCCGGTGCCGCGCGAGCATGTGAGGGCGCGAACGTAACGCTTACGTGAGCGGCGATTCCGCATCACCGCCGGGACGTATCCGGGCAGTCTCGACCCATGGGTACAAACGGGCCGTCCATCGGCTACCTAGCCACAGGCCCGGACCGGCGAACCCGGACGCGCGAAGCGGGCGCAGCGTCCACGGCAGAAGGAGACATCCATGATGGCCCGCGAGCGTTACGGGAAAAGCCGCCAGGCGTCGAGGAAGGCTCGCGTCGGCATCGCGGCCGCGGCCCTGGTCGGCATCGGCTCAATCGCCACGGTCGCGATCGCGGCCACCGGCCACCCGGCCGCCAGCACGGCCCAGCCAGCCGCTTACGCGGCCCGCGTCAGCAGCGAAGGAGCCGCGCTCAACTCGGTCATGAACCAGTGGGGCCGGTCCAGGCAGGCCGCGTACTCGCAGCTGGCCGGGATGACCCAGGCCCGGCAGTTCAGCCAGGCCTCCTACGCCGGCCGCACGCTTGACGTGCAGCGCGGCATCGTCGTCCTGGCCACGAAGAAGTTCCTCATCGTGCAGTCGGCCAACTCCGCACTGCATCTGTGGCTGCTTTCCGGTGCCACCCATGTCCAGAACGTGGCCACCACCGCGGCCGGCACGTCGGCGCTGACCGCCAGCACCAGCGCCACGCAGCAGGCGATGTCCTCGGGCAACATGGTCCCGGCGACCACCCTGCTGGCCGGAAACCCGCTGGTCGCCGCCCGGCTGCTGACGCCCGCCCCGGCGGCGCAGACGGTAACGGTCCAGGTGGCCAACACCGATCTCACCGTGACGGTCACGGTGACTCGGAGCACGGCGACGGTATCGCAGACCGCGACCATGCCATCGAGCGCGACGCCGACCCGGAATGCGAGCACGTTCACCCAGAACGCCTGGCAGGGCACCGGCGCACTCGCCCGTGGCGACCTGGTGGTGGTGGTCGGATCACGGTCGCACTGGCTGCTGCACGCCACGCTGGTCCTGTTCACCCCGCTGACCACGGGCGCCGTGGGCGGCCGGGCCGCCACCGGGGCGGCCGGGACGCCGACCGTGGCCCCGACCTCTTGGTAAACACCGCTGGTCAGCCGATGGCAGCGCCATCGCCGGCGCACCCGCGCAGCGCGCGGGTGCGCCGGGGAACCCCGGCTCATCCGGCCTACGCCTGGGCCGCCACCAGCGCCGTTCGGCCGGATTCCGCCGAGCCCACCCTGCTCCGCTGCGGCGACCTGGTGCTCGATGAGACCAGGTGGACGGTCCACCGGGCCGGGACGCTGGTGGAGTTGTCGCCGACCGAGTTCCGGTTGCTGGCCTGCCTGATACGTCATCAGGGCCAGGTGCTGACCAGGACCAAGCTCTTGCAGCGCGTGTGGGGCCGCGACTACGGAGGCCAGCCGCAGGTGCTCGAGACCTACGTCAGTTACCTGCGGCGCAAGCTGCACCGGCTCGGCCCCCCGCTCATCCACACCCGCCGCGGGATCGGCTACACGCTGCGCGCTCCGGACCCTCAGG
>JBEKGC010000016.1:0-34039 GCA_050013055.1 Streptosporangiaceae bacterium | reverse complement strand
CGGCTAGCCAGGTGGTTCGCTGACCCGAAGATTGGCGTGGTGGCCGGGCGGACCAAGGCTGGCTACCGCGGCAAGGGCCTGCGCCAGAGAATGCTCGCCGAGTTTCAGTCCGCCGAGTACGATCTGGGCATCGCGGTCATGCGGACCGCGCAGGACTGGATGAACGGCATCGTGATCGTTCCAGGTAGCTGCTCCATGTTCAGGACGGCCCTGCTCCGCGAGGTGGGCGGGTTTAAATCCCACCTCATCGCCGAGGACGCCGCGGCCGGCATGGAATTGCGTCGTCGCTTCCCTGGGATGCGCATACGGCAGGACATCACCGCGGTGGCCCTTACCGAGGTCCCGCTCACGGTCAAAACACTGTGTAACCAATGGCGGAGATGGACTTTCGGGGTCATGCAGGTCATGGTGGACCACCGGGAGATCTTCGTCCGGCCGGACAAGTACGGCGGCCTTACCATCCAGTTGTGGTGGTCCCTGTACGGCCTGATCGTGCCGACGCTTCTCTTGCCGGTAACCTACCTCATGATCGCTGTCACGGCATTCGATAGCGACTGGCGAGATCTGCTGATTTACCCGCTGATCTTTATCGCTTACCGGATCGTCACGACTACAGTGTCCATGGTGATCATGCGGGAATGGATGAACCCGCTGACAGCTATCTGGTACCGGATCGTCAATGATCCGCTACAGATATACCTGGCTGTCACATGCTGGTACAAGGTCCTAAGCGGCAACGTCCAGTCCCGGAAGATCTGGTCAAAAATTCCGCGCCAGGGCGTGCCGCAAGCCGCAGCTAGCACGTCGACAGCTGATCTGCAGCCCCTGCTGGCAGCAGCAGGTAGAAGTCCTCGCCATCAGGTCGATGACGATCAGGTCAATGGCCCGCAAGGTACCGATGAGTCGGTTGACCAGGTGAGCTTGCTGCGGTAGGGCCTCAGCGCACTAGTCATGAGGTGAACGACTCAACCAGATGGCTGAAGGCCCAGTTGTCCTGCGAGATGCCGGAGCACGAGTTGCTGTCGACCGACCCCGGGCAGCCGCCGTGGTCCCGCTGGATCGCCCAGATGGACAGCATGCCGAGCGAATGGTCACGGGCGAAGCTCAGGATCTGTCTCGCGTTCGAAGCCGATGTGACCTCGGTCTTGTTCGGGTTGTCATCGATGCCGGGAAGGAACGTGATCCCCTCCATCGCGTACAGCTGCTGCCGCGACTTCTTCGGGTACAGAGCGGCGAGCTGGCCGTTCACGCTGGTCGCCGCCTCGGTCGCCGCGGTACCCATGTCCACTCCGCCGGACAGGTCGTAATAGTCGAAGGTCATGATGTTGACCAGGCTTACCTTCGCGCCTTCTTGAACCGCGTTCTGCAGGACGGCAAGGGCGTTCGGCTGGAGGCCGGAAGGCTGAACCGGCAGCGTGTACTGGATCTGTAGCGAGTGGCCATGACTGGCGGCCCAGACCTCCGTCATCGCGATCGCCTTGTTCCTGCGTTCGATGCCGGCCGAGTCGTTCAGTGCGTTGAGTTCCACGTCCATATCAAGCCGGGTGACGTGATAAGTGTTGATCACTGCCTCATAATCGGCCGCGATTGCGCTGACGTCGCTGCAGGAGTCGGCGATTTCCGTGCCGTTGTTGCCCGCGCTCTGGCCGCCGAACGCCAGCGCGACGTTGCCGCCCTCCTGCTTCAGCTGGCCGATCTCGGACTGGTACGCCGCCGAATCGGCAGACTGTGAACCATCCCAGGTCAACGTGCAGGAACCGGTGGACTCCGCCTGGAGAAACCCGAGGTTGAAATAACGCGCCCCTGATTGCGACGCGAGCGACGGGAGGCTGCTATTGGTCCAAGTCTCGAAGTAGGGCGAGTAGACCCGCGCGGGCCACTGTTGGAAGCCACCCGCTCCCTGCGCGGCGGAGGTAGACGGCTTGTCCGACTGGGCTCCAGCGGGAGCGCTGGACGTCTGCGTGCTGCTACTGCATGCGCATAGGGCTACTGCGAGGGCCACGGCTACTGCTATCACGGATCCGGTTGCCCGACGGGCCATGCTATCCCTCCCTGGCGGAGAGCCATTAAGGAATAAGCACCCCACTGGCTGTGCACACCCGATTTCTCGAACACCAGCGTACCTCGCATGCCACTGTGCTGAGACTAGCCGACAGCGTGCTCCCGCCAGCCGCGAGATGCTCGACGGTGCTCCTAGACTCTCCCCAAGAGCTTACTTCAGCAACCGCAGTCCGTCGTGCCCTGTCGGTGTCATGACCGGCGGTGCCGGCCCAGCGGCACGCCGCCAGCACGCTGTGCATGTGGGAACTCAGCAGGCCATCACGGCCTCGCCGCGCTAGCATTGGCGACGGGAGGGAGTCCGGCCGAAGTGAATCTGGCCGGGATGAAGCCTTGTGGAAGTGAATCAGGTTCCGCGAATAGCAGGTGCGCTACTTTTCCGGCCTGCGCCCCATGTGGATGAGCGTGGGTTTTTTTCTCGTACCTTCGACGCCGATGTCATGCGCTCAGCCGGGATCGATCCGGCCGTCTTTTCGCAGGATAGCCTCTCCCGCTCCCGCTGCGGTGTGGTGCGCGGCATGCACGTCCGGCGCGGGGCGGGCGAGGCCAAGCTGGTTCGCTGTTCCTACGGCGCGATCTTCGACGTCATCGTGGACCTGCGTCCCGGCTCATCGACGTACGGTAACTGGGAGAGCTTCGAACTGCGTGACGACGAACAGGTTTCCCTCTATGTCCCGGCCGGCTGCGCGCACGGCTTCCAGGCCCTTACGGATCCGGCTGACGTGTCCTACCGCATCGATCGCCCGCATGATCCGTCGGAAGACGTATCGATCGCTTTTGATGACCCTGAGCTGGCCATTCCCTGGCCGCTGCGCGTTACTCTCATGTCGCAACGGGATCAGGCCGCACCCTCGCTCGCCACCGCGAGAAAGCTGATGACAGCTGCGGAGCCGGCTCCCACCCGGAAATGAGCCCGCGTAGATGGCCAGTTGCGGGGCGAGGGCGCTGGGATCGCTGGACAGGGACAGCTGGGCTCTGGCCGCGCCCGTTTCCAGGTGACACCGCCAGCTTCGCAACAAGCACTGCCATTGACACAATGTGATCAGATCATCGCGCTTGTACAATTTTTCTATGGCTTAGCCCTCTCGGCTTGCTCATCAATCGATGGGGGGCGAGATGCTGGGGAAGAGCGTGCCCGCGCTGGCGGCGCTGGCTGGCCGGACGGTGGTAGATGCCGCAGCTGCCGGCGAGTGGGAGACGGCACAGCGTAGGTTCGCCCGGCTCCTGGGCCGCGGAGATGCTAACCAAACCCGGCTCGCCCAGCAGCGGCTGGAGGAGACACGCGAGAAGCTCCTCAGCGCGACCGAGACCGATGCAGGGCTGATCCGCACGGCGCTAGGGATGGGTTGGGCGGGGCGGCTGGTGGACTTCCTGGAGGAGAACCCGGACACCGAGGCTGACCTGCGGGCCCTGGTCAAAGAGATCCAGGCGGTACTGCCCGATGAGACGGTATCTGCATCCAGCCACGCGGTCCGCGCCAATGGCGCTGTGAGCACGGATGCAGCCCAGGAGACTGGCTCTGAGCACCCCGGCGCCCTAGCCGCGCAGAGCGAACTCGCATATTCGACCGGGCTGGCCGGAGACGCGATCGGCGCGAGAGACCAGTTCGCCGCGCTGCTCCCCGTAGCCGAGCGTGTCCTGGGTCCTGAACACCCCGACACCCTGGCGGCCCGCGCCAGCCTAGCCTACTGGACCGGACGGGCCGGAGACGCGGCCGCCGCGCGAGACCAGTTCGCCGCCCTGCTGCCCATAGCCGAGCGCGTCCTCGGCCCGGACCACCCCGACACCCTAACCAACCGTCACAATATCGCCAACTTCGCGGGCTATGCGGGAGATGCGGGCGCCGCGCGAGACCAGTTCGCTGCGCTGCTCCCCGCCAGCGAGCGCGTATTCGGCCCGGATCACCCCGACACCCTGGCCGCCAGGTTCAACCTGGCCTACTGGACCGGGCGCGCCGGGGACGCGGCCGCCGCGCGAGACCAGTTTGCCGCGCAACTGTCCGTCCGCGAGCGGGTATCGGGCCCGGATCACCCTGACACCCTGGCCGCGCGGGAAGAGCTGGCTAACTGGACTGGGCGGGCCGGGGACGCGGCCGCCGCGCGAGACCAGTTCGCCGCGCTGCTGCCCGTCCGCGAGCGGGTCAACGGCCCCGAGCACGACGAGACCGTGGGCGTCTGGTACCAACTTGCCCACTGGACTGTGCTAGCGAGGGACGCCCCCACTGGGCAGGACTAGCTGGCCGCGCCGCTGGCTGTCTGCGAGCGGCTCGACGGCCTGGGCGAGCTTGACCGCGAGGGCGACAGTTGGACTAGGGACGGGCCGTGGACTGACGGACGGCCGGGGACTGCCTCGCCTGGGCGGATGCGCGGCCGTCCACCGAGGCCGGGGCGGCCGCAGGACGGCTCGAGGAGATGCTGGCGGCTGGCCGAGGCACCGGGGCAGCTGCGGCGTGGGAGCCAGCGAAGATGAGCAACGTGACGCTCACCGCCGCCGCCACCCACAGCGCGACAGCCGAGGCGGCGATCGCCGCTCCGGGATTGGCCCGGATGCTGTCCCAGCTCACCCGCCTGATCGCCTGCGAGAAAGTTGCCGACCACGTCGATTCCGGTCGCCGGACCACCCGTCGACGGTAAGCCACCGCATCCTCGTCCTGGGAGAGGCAGCAGCTCAAGACCTGTTCCCGCAGGTCCGGGGGGAGAGGAACAAGCGGCAGCAGGCCAAAGAGAGCCGTAGGGCGCAGCGCCCCTCGCTCGCGATTGGCGCAGGTCTGGCACTGCTCGATGTGCCAGACAACCAGGTCCCGCGTTTGCTCGGTCAGCTGCCCATCCCACTCGGCCAGCAATTCCCCCATCACCGGGCAGGCCTCCCGCCCGGCCAGCGCGGTGCGCAGCACACCGAACGATTTCTCCAGCCGGCCACGGGCGCGTTCGGCCAGGGCATGCGCCCGGCTCCATGACACGCCGAGCGCGATGGCAAGATCGTTGTCATACAGGTCGTGCCTGAAGCTCAGCTCGATGACTTCACGCTCTCGAGGCTTCAGGTCGGCCAAGATGGAGCGGATCAATACCCGCAGTTCGGCCTGCCCCAGGGGACCGTTGGCGTCGGCCAGGTCGTCGCTTGGGTCGGTCGGCTTGCTGACGACGTACAGTGGCATCGTCGCATCGGCCAGCGGGCTGACCATACGGAATTTCATTGTCGCGTCGGGATCGTGGACCGGCTCACTGGCCATGCGGAGTATCACAGTCGCGTCAGGATCGTGGACCGGCTCACTGGGCACACGGAATACCATCGTCGCGTCAGGATCCTGGACCGGCTCACTGGCCACACGGAATACCATCGTCGCGTCAGGATCCTGGACCGGCTCACTGGCCACACGGAGTACCACAGTCACGTCAGGATCCTGGACCGGCTCACTGGCCACACGGAGTACCACAGTCACGTCAGGATCCTGGACCGGCTCACTGGCCACACGGAGTACCACAGTCGCGTCAGGATCGTGGACCGGCACTCCGGCCGCGGGGAATACCATCGTCGCGTCAGGATCGTGGGCCGGCTCACTGGCCACTCGGAATACCATCGTCGCGTCGGGATCGTCGGCCGGCTCGCCGATCGCGCGGGGTGGCACGGTCGCGTCAGTCGGGCGGCCCACGTCATCGGCCCGCTGACCCTCATCGGCACGGTGACCCTCATCGGTACGGTGACCCTCATCGGCACGCTGATTCGCCGCATCGACCTCATCGCGAGTCACTGGCCTGAGCCGGCTCCGGCGTCGGCATTCGTTGCGGGCCAGCGCGAACAGCCACGGGCGCAGCTTGGCCGACTCCGGCAGATCGCTCAGCGTGGCGAGGGCGAGGACGAATGTGTCCTGTAGAGACTCGGCTGCGGCGGCCGAGTCGCCGAGCATCCAATGGCAGTAGCCGTACAGGCCTGCTGCGTAGCTGTCGTATGCCATGGCCATGCCCGCCGGGTCTTCCGCCATGATCGCCACGACCATCTCGCGGTCGTGCTCGGCGTCGATGAGCGGCGGGTCCTGGGTCCCGCTAGGGGATGAATGGTCGGACAGTTCGGCAGAGGCGCCCACGGCGCGGTCAGAAAGCGGCCGCCTGGCCGGATCGGCGGGAGGCCGACGGAAACCGGCAGGAGGCTCCCGCCTGGCCGGATCGGCGGGAGGCCGACGCAAGCTGGCAGGGAGCACCTTCCCGGCGGCATCGGCAGGGGCCTGACTATCCCGGGGGGCCGAGGTTTGCCCGCCCGGCGGGATCGCCTCGGCGGGCCGGCCGCCGTCGCGGTAGGCGGTGGCAGGGTTCTTCTGTGAGATCCGGATATCGGGGTGATCCGGGCGTAGCACGGGTGGCCGGCCGGCCGGGGTCTGCTCAAGCGGGATCGCGTCGGCGACCCGGCCCACGGCTCGGTAGGCCTTGGCCAAGTTCTTCCGTGAGGTCTGGGTATCGGGGTGATTGGACCCCAGCACTCGATTCCGGCCGGCCAAGGTCTGCTCGAACAGCGCGATCGCGTCCGTAACCCGGCCTGCCGCCAGATAGGCGGTGGCGAGGTTGCCTCGGGAGTTCATGGTGCTGGGATGATCAGGACCCGGCAGCCGCTCTCGCAGGGCCAGGTTCTGCTCGTACAGCTGAATCGCCTCGGCGACTCGACCTGCGTCCTGATAGGCGCTGGCTAGGTTGTTCTGCGACGTCAGCGTGTCGGGATGATCGGGTCCCAACTGCCGCTGGAAGATGACCAGGGTCTGCTCGAACAGCGGGATCGCGTCCGTGACCCGGCCCGCCGCCAGATAGGCGGCGGCGAGGCTGTTCCGCGCGTTCGAGGTGTCTGGGTGGTCAGGACCCAGCTGCCGCTCGAGATCCGCAGTCAGCTGCTCACCGACGGCGATTGCCTGCGAGGTATCGCCCAGCTCAATCTGGTGATAGAGCGCGATGAACCGGAGCCGCAGCAGAAGTTCGGCCAGCTCTTCGTCGGCCTCACTCGCGAACTCGGCCGTGTGTCCAAGCAGCGCCGTTACCTGCTGAGGGATTCCCCTGACGGCCGGGCGATCCTGCGACCCGGCGACCGCGATAGCGTGCGCTTCCAGCACAGATGCGGCGACCCAGCACACCGCCCCCAACCGCCGCCGACGGACCAGCCGGGCACGGACTACCTGCGCCACCAGGCGGTGCACCATGACGGTCTGACCGTCCAGGCTGAACGTCAGCAGCGACCGGTCGCCCAGCCACTCCAGCATTTGGTCCACGAGGGCGGCCTCTATCCGATGCCCGCCGCTGGCCAGCACGCCCGCCCGCCCGGCGACGTGCAGTAGCTCGCGGCGGACCCCGGCCGCCGACAGCACCGCCACGATCTCGAGGACCCGGGTGGACATGCCCGTCTTGTCGGCCGCCCGGATCGCCGCCAGGGACAGCAGCACGGCCCGCGCGACGCCGTGCAGGTCCGGCTGGCCGTCGTCTCCGGTCAGGACTACCTCGGCCGGGATCGCTTGCAGCCGCTCTAGGTACCTCGCATACCCGTGACGTTGCCCTCTGATCACCGGCGCAGCCAGCGCCAGTGCCAGCGGCATATGCCCGAGGACGGCAGCCACCGCAGCCGCCCCCGCGTCATCGTCCAGTCCGGCCCGTCCGGTCAGAAACGAGAGCGCCCCATCGGCGCTGAACCCGTCCACCGGGACGGCGGTCGCCAGGTTCGCTGTCGGCGGCCGGGGGCTGGTGATCAGAACCTGGGCCGTACCGTCGGCCGGGATAAACGGCCGCAGTGCCTCAAGATCTGGCACGTCATCAAACACCAGCAGGCAACGGTCCCCGTCGGCCTCCAGTAGGTGCCGCACCGCCCGGCCCGCATCAGCGATATCTGGCCCGGAACCGCCATCGATCAGCCCGGTGGCCTCGGCCACCGCCGCCAGTCCCGCCTGCAGGCTGCCGGCCTCCGCGGCGTTTACCCAGGCCACCAGCCGCCAGCCGGCCGCCAGCTTCGCTCGCGCGTATGCGGCCGCCAGTTGCGTAGTGCCGAGGCCCGGCGACCCCGTCGCCGGGTAAATGACCAGGACCCGGACCTCAGTCCGGTCCAGCTTGGCCAGCACGTGGGGCTGAGCCTGGAAACCAGGCGGCTCCAGCGGGATATCACCCACGACGAACTGGTGGCTCGCCGCCTCAGCTGGCAGCGGCTCCTGGGTCCTCGACCCGGCGCCGGATGTGGCGATATCGACATCCCTCTCGGTGTGCATGCCCTGCTTGGTGTTGCCTTTAACGGTCTGGTCCACTCCCCGCTCCCGCGCCACTGATCCGAGAGGCTGGTCAGGCAACCGTCCTGATGCTGCGGTTACGCATGTCAACATACCCGCCCGATCCGCCCTAGGACTACAGCTTGGCTACCCGCCGTACCCACCCCAGGACGGCCCTCAGATCGCCGTCGTCGAGGAAGTACGCGACGACGGTGAATGCGATGATCGCGCAGCAGGCCGCGGGCACCGCCAAGGCGACGGCCACCAACTTGTGATGCAGGGGCACCGCCAGGCTGATGGCCACGCCCACCGCGGTGCCGGCCGCGCAGGCGACCAGCCCGGCCAGCGCCGCATGACGGGCGCCCTGCACGGCCGCCGGGCCGCAGATCCGCCGGGTGACGAAGACCAACGGGATGGCCACGACAGTTTGGCCGATGGTAATGCCCAGGGCCAGCGCCGCGGGGACCAGGCGCGGCGGAACCAGCTGGACAAGCACCACATCGGCCACGATCGCCACCAGCCAGCTTCCGGCCAGCGCCGCGGCGGCGACCTTGAGCCGCCCGATGACGAACATCACCCGTGACAGGTTCGCGATCACCGCGGTACCCACGACGCCACAAGCAAAAAAGACGAAGGCCCAGATCAGCTGTGATACCTGATCCGGCTGCTTAGCCAGCACGTGCGCGGCGGGAACGGCGATCGCTGCGATCACGGCCGTAGCGAGCCACGACATGAGCAGGACCGCTCGCGTCGACCCGGCGCTGGTCCGCTCGAACTCCGGTCCCTCCCGCGCCGACAGCACGGGGAACGCGCTGACCACGATGGACAGCGCCAGGATCGAGGCTATGGAGTTGAACACTTGCGAGGCGTAGTTGAACAAGACGATCGCGCCGGTCGTCCCGTGCCCGTTGGCCAGAGCGATGATCACCAGGTTGGCCACGTCGATGGCGATGAGCTCGATGATGCCGACCAGCGCCAGGCCACCCGCCCGGCGCGCCACCCCGGGCGGGAACCGGAACATCGGCCGGAACCGCAGGTGCAGCCGCCAGATGGGCGGCAGCGCCACCACGACCAGGGCAGCGATACCCAGCGTGGTCCCCACCGACAGGACAAGCTCGGCCGGGAGGGGGAGTCTGGCCAGCGGACGACCCTTGTTCAAGGGCACGAAGGCCACGTAACAGGCCATGAGTACCAGGCTTGAGATGCCAGGACCAATGGACGGCGCGGCGAACCGGCGGTACGACTGCAGCAGCCCATACAGGACGACTGAGAGCCCGTACAGGAGGGCCTGTGGCGCAAACACCCGGAGCATGTCGCCGGTAACGGCGACCACGTCGGCATGGACGCAGTGCGCGTTGGGGTTGCTGGGGTTCAGCAGCGAGGCGATCGGCCCGGCGGCCGCCACGATAACCAGGACCAGCGGCACCGTGATGACAACGGTCCAGGTCAGCAGGGCCGAGGTGATCTGGTTGACCTGTGCTTTCTGGGCCGGGTCGGTGGCCGCGCGCTCGGCTGAGCGGGCCAGCACCGGGACCATCGCGCTGGCTAGCGCACCACCCAGGACCAGTTGGTAGAGCAGATCGGGTATCTGGTTCGCGGTGACGTACGCCGTGCCCAGGCAGCTCGCGCCGACGGTCTGTGAGAACACCAGCGTGCGGACCAGGCCCACAACCCGGGACAGTATGGTGAGGCCAGCGACGACGGCGGCGCCGCGGGCGATGCCCTCGGCCAGCCGCAAGGTCGGCTTCGCCGGCTTTGCCTGATCAGGACTTTTGCCTTCCTCGGACTGCACAGGCAATTCGCCATCCCTGTGCATGCCAGGCCCCCGTCCAGTCACGCCGGCGTCAGCAGGCAATCCGCATGCCAGCTGAGCCGGATCCTGTGTAGGTAGATGCGGTCCGACCATAGGAGTACGTGACTGCCGGATAAATACGTGTTCCCGATGACGCTTGCCGGAACGCCAGGTGACGGTGCCGCCGCTTCTGCCGTGATCCTGGGCACGCTGGCGGCAGGGCCGGTAACCCGCGTTGCGGTCAGCGGGAGCAGCCGGACTCCGGCAGCGAGCGGTCCGGCGTCCCCTTAATTCAGCTTTCCCGTTTTCAGGCCGTATTCAGGAACGGCGGCCAGGCCTGGATCATTTAACCGCCTGATCTCCGTGGCTATGCCTTCCAGCCGGTACGGCTTGCGCCCTACCGGCCGGTCCGGCCGCGGAATACGGCCATTAGTACGGTCGGCAGAATCTGGGTCGGCGACGAGGATCCCAGTGATTTCGCGGCCATCGGCCGCCGCGACCACGGCGGTGCGAGCTAGCTGGTCGGCGGTCACCGCGCCCGCCGAGACCCCTATCACCGTCGCGGTCGTGCGCATCGTGTCCGGAATTTCCGGTACCTGGTCATCGACCACCACGACGGCAATGACCAGTGCCGCGTCCCCCTGTCCCGCGACGTTGCCGTCATCGGAGACGGTGACCCGCAGGAGGCTGGGTCGTTTCGAGGATGCAGACGGCGGCACGGCGCCGGCGGTGCGCAGCCCGGCCGTGACGTTTGTGTCCTGCTGCGGGCCGATGACGAGCGCGGTGGGAATCCCCTGGGATGCGGCGAAGATAGCCAGTTGCGGACCGAGCGCGAGAGCCTTGGGATCGCATGAGAGAGACAACACGGCGAGCGAGAAACCGCCGCCATCGCCGTTGCCAGCAGGTCGGCCAAGGAGGCCATATTCGGTCATCCCGAGTTGCTGCAAGGCAGTGCGCAGCTGCCAGGCGTCCACGGCGGCCGGCTTATAGTCCTCCAAAAGCCTCGTCCAGCCCGCAGCGTCAGAGGGATGGCCGACTGGGACCGATGAAAGGACGGGAATCCCGATCGAATTCGCTATCCCGTCGCGCTCTCTGAGCCGCTGATCCTTGCGGCCGATCAGCAGCGAAACGATGATTCCAAGTAGCGCGCCGGCCAGCGCGCCGGCCAGGGCAGTGGTTATCAGCCCTGCCAGCCGTGACGACCCCGTCGCATTGATTGCCCGCTGTAGCACCCGCGCCACCGCGTGCACCGGACTGTTCTTATTGCCGACATAGGCGACATAGCTATCAGCGACAGCATTCGCGGTTGCGTCAGCCGCGGCGGGAGACTTGCCTGTTGCGCTTATCGAAATGACACCGGAGGTAGTGCTCGTGACCTTAACTTCGTCCCGCAGCTTCGTGACCGATACTGATGGACTAACGCTCGGCAGAGCACCTGAAAACACCGGATCGCTGCCTGCGATCACCACTTGAACGGACGTATAGGCATCAATCGCGTTGGCACCTGTCGCCGTGCCGTTTTGTACAGATTGCGCGGATTGCGCGGATTGCGCGTCCTCCGGGAGCAAGACCAGCGTGGTACCCGTGAACATCGGCGGGTTCAGGGTGGCGTAGGCGGCGCCGACCAGCAGGCCCAGGACCACCATGATGCCGACCAAGACCCGGTGCCGCCGCACGGTCTGGACAACCCTCGGCAAGTCCAGCGCCTGCTGGCTCATCTGGCCTCCGCTCGGATTCCCGGCGTCTTCCTGGATGGACGCCGGGCATGATCTATAATACGGCCTGAGAGAAAACGACGGCGCTGTGTGACTTGCCAGCCTCGAGGAACTCCAGCCGCGTGGCGAGAGGCGCACCGGGCACGCACCGGCCGCAACCGACGAGGCTGAACGAGGGGACCCGGCGTCCAAGGCCGGGAGAGTACCAGCCAAGGATCGGGTCACTCTCACCCCGGTGCAGGCTCCACCGGAGTCCGGCGGGCAGTTCCAGCCGTGCCGTTCCCGGGTTGGCTGCGGCAGGCCAGCCCAGGACTGCGCAGGACCCGTCCAAGTCAAGCTGAACGTCGGGACCGAAGTGGAAGGCTAGCCGGATGTCATAGCTGCCGCCGTCAATCTCGTCGATGATATCGACGCTGCGCGAGGCCCGGTCGAGGAGGACAGAACGCCGATGCAACGCGGGCGGGTCAAGCGAGGCATAGCCGTCATGCTCGGCAGTCCATCTGGCGATGTCGCCGTCATCGATGACCTCGATAACCTGGGCGTGCGCATGACGCACCCAGCTGGAATTTCCACCTTCGCCGGACTGGCTCTGGCCGCCGAGTTCGGCGGTGTTGTGCGCGATCGTCGACCGGAAATATGACCGCCACGCGCAGTCACCGTGACAACAGTGAGTCCCGGGGTCGGCGAGGATGTCCACCCCCGCGTAGCGGACCTCTACCGACAGGGCATCAGCGTGGGAATGCGGGGCCATGCTGAGATACCGGTGCGAGCCGCCGTCGCATCGGCACCAGATCTCGTTTTCTCCGGTCGTGCGCAGCAATGTCGTCCCGGCGTCGGCGAATCGCGATGGCCGCTGAGCGGGCCTGCCTTCGACGGAGCGCCGGGTGCCCGCCAGGGCGCCAATGATGCAGCTGCCCGCGTCCGCGGGTGGCCGGGGCCACCAGTCGAGCCGGCCCACCAGCAAATCGGCCAGCATCAGAAACGACGGCCAGCGATTGGCCGCCGGAGCGTCGAGCAGCAGTGCGCGGCCTTCGCTGGAATCGTCCTGACGAGGCGGGCGCAGCCGTTCGTCGACCAGCGCCGCCGCACTATCGGCCATCGCACTCAGACGTTCCCAGGCCGTCGGGCTGAGCGGATGGCCGGCCGCCCCTGCCTCCACGGCCGCGAGGAACCCGGCTTCGGCGACGAAGCAGTGGTAACCCGAGGCGAGCTCACGGCCGATGCCGGAAGGGAGGGTGTTCCGGATGAGCTCTCGTTCGAGCAGTCGCGCGGACTTACGCCGCCAGCGCTCGCTGTCCGGGAACCACGGGAAGGCGCAACTTGCGATCAGCTGCCCCGCCGCCTCAGCGATGACGTGGTCGCTCGCCGATGAGCCGCGACTGGAAAACATGGCGAGGTACTGCTGATGCCACTGGATCTGCCGCAGGGCGAGTCCGTCATGCTCGAACAGATCGGCTACGCCCGGCCAGCCGTCGAGAAGACGCCGGATCCAAGCCAGGCTGATCAGGCGGACGCCCAGTTCGGCGCCGCTCGTCCAGTGAATTCCTGACAGGAACGGGTTCTCCTGCCACCAGGAGCGGAGGTGCTCGGCCACCCGGATGGCGTACTTGTCGTCCCCCGTCAGGAACCAGGCGGTCGACAGCATCGTGAGATGCTGCAGGCGCGAGATTTCCCAGACGTGCTTCATGTTGCCGCTCTGCTCTTCCGAGCGGCAGTCGACCCGGAAGGCGTAACGGCCGGGATCGGACCGGCGGCCAGTCACCGGGTCGCGGAACCAGTCGGGCTGGACCATGTCCGTCCTGACTACGCCCAGCACCTCCCACTCGCCTCGCAATAGCTGATCCGCGCTGGCCAGAACCGATGCTTTGGCCTCGGCGGGAACTCGGGAGGCGGTTTCCGGCGGCAAGACGGCGGTGAAACCGCGGTCCGCGCCCGGCGGAGGCGGCACGTTGACGAGGAGTTCTCGTGTCACCTGCCGCCGGGACCACGCTGCCTGGAGTACCTGGTCGCGTGCGTACCATGCCACCTCGGCAGGCGACATCCTCGCTATCCGGCGTGCGTACCAGCCGAGCCGCGACGCCGGTGTTGCGTTCACACACGCTCCGGGCGGCCGCTCATCAGGCTCTCGCTCACTGCGATCGTTGCCCTGGTGGTAGCGATAAGGGACTCAACCGGAGTGGGCATCGGCGCGCCGGTCAGGATGGCCTCGACGAACTGGGTCAGCTCAGCCCGCTGGCCCTTGTCCTGACCGCCTCGCGACCGCATGGTGCTTGGCCGCCGTCCGCTCCAGACCGTGGCTTTCCTGAAGTTGTCAAGCCGTGCGTTCCGGCCGCCGGCTGCGGCGTCCAGAGTCTCCTTCTGGTAGCGCGAGTTCCCGCCCGTGACGTAGCTGATAGCACCGCTTGAGCCGTTCTCGAACCGCACGGTGACCTGCACGTCGTCTTTCTCCGGGCCCTTGACGGCGTAGACCTCTGCGGGCAGGCTGCCGGCCCACCAGCTCAGCGTGTCGATGAAATGACCGCCTTCCCCGATGAACCGGGATCCTTCCAGCGCGTCGTTCCCGTACCAGCTATCGGCGGCCAGCGGTCCCGCGTTGACCAGGTAACGCGTGACCGAACTTGAGGCCGCCGACCCGAACTGCGACCTCATCTGCGTCAGCAGGGGCGCGAAGCGCCGGTTGAACCCCACCATCAGCCGGTCGTTGCCTGTCTTGGCGATGACCTCGACGACCCGGTCAACCTGGTCGCGAGTCAGCGCGAGAGGCTTTTCTACGAAGACGGCCTTCCCCGTCTCCAGAGCACGACAGACCATGTCCGCATGCGAGTGATGGCGCGTCACAATGAAAATCGCGGCCAGGTCCGCGTCCTCGAAGACGGCGTCGGCGTTGGTCGACGCGGTGGCAAATTCGAAGCGCCGCTGCGCGTTGACGGCCGACAGCGAGCGTGTCGTCGCGACATGCGCAAGATGGGCTTTTTCCAGCCGGGCGAGGTGCGGCAGGAGCATAGCGGACGCGTAGTTGCCTGCACCGATGAATCCGATGGCCAGCCGTCCGTCGCTCGTGCCGCGCGGCGCGGCCCCGGTGCCGGCCCGGACCATGCTGGCGGCCGCATGCGGCGGGCTGTCCACTGGGGTGGCCGGGTACTCAAGCAGGACGCCCACAGCCTTCAGCGAGCCTGAGGCCAGGTCAGCGTAGACGGTACTCGCGTTTTCCAACGGGAAGACGCCTGAGACGAGCGTCTGGACCTCGATCTCTTTACGGGCGATGAGATCCAGGAAGCATTCCAGGTTGCGGCGCTCGGTCCACCGGACGTAGCCGATCGGGTAGTCGATGCCGTCGAGCTCGTAGCGTTCGTCATATCGCCCTGGTCCGTAGGACCTGGAAAACCGGACGTCGAGTTCCTTGTCGTAATAGGCGGTCCAGGGCAGATCCAGGCGAGTCTTGCCGATGTCCACGACGCGGGCGCGGTCTCTGGCGAGCCGGGCGGCGGTCTCGACCGGCGCGTTGGATGATCCGCCGGCGGCCAGGAAGATGTGATCGGCCCCGTGCCCGCTCGAGATCTCGTCGAGCGAGCGCTGGACGGCATCCATGCCGTCATCCGTAGGCGCAGCGCACAGCACCGCTCCGGCCTGCTCGGCCAGCCGGCAGCGTTCCTCGATCACGTCAAGCCCGATGACACGGACCCCTGAGGCGACCAAGAGACGGACCACGAGCTGACCGACGAGGCCGAGACCGATGACGCACGCCGTGTCGCCGAGCTGAACCTCGGCGCGCCGGACGCCGTGCATGGCGATCGAACCGACGGTGGCGAAGGCGGCATGCTCCGGTGAGACACCCCGCGGGACCGGCGCGCACAGGTTGACCGGGATCCAGTTGTACTCGGCATGCAATGCGTACTCGTTACCCGCCGCGGCGACTAGCTGGCCGACCTTGAATTCTTCGGCCCCTCGCCCCACCTCGATCACCACGCCGCACAAGGAGTAGCCAAGCGGAGTGTAGGAGTCAAGCCGGCTCATGACCTTCTTGTAGGTGGCAACCGCGCCTTGCTGCGAGACGGTGTCCAGGACCTTGCGCACCTGGTCTGGCCGGGCTCGCGCCTTGCCCACCATTGACATCTTGGCCTCGGCCAGCTTCATCATCTCCGTGCCTGTGGAGATGAGCGAGAAGAGCGACTGGACGAGGACACCACCCGGCCGGCAGACCGGAGCCGGCGAATCGAGGACGATGAGTTCCCCGGATTTGTAATTCTGGGCTATCTGCTTCATTGGGTCCTTCGCACGTCATGCACCGACGCCCATGGACCGCATGTTGCGGTACCACAGCTCTAGCGTCAGCAGCTGCCATATCTGCTTGGCGCGGTCCTCGCGGCCGGCCTGCTCGTCGTCGATCAGTCGTCGCAGCGCGCCGGACCGGATCATTCCTGACCCGACCAGCTCGCCTCCGACCAGCACGTCGTTGATGACCTGTTGCAGGTCATTGCGCACCCACGCCCGCAGGGGGGCGCTGAAGGAAGCCTTCGGACGGTGCACGATCTCCTTCGGCAGCCAGCTCTCCGCAGCCCGCTTGAGCGCGACCTTGCCCTGCCGGCCTGAGATCTTGTCGCTGCCCTTGACCGAGAACGCCGCCCGGGCTACGACGGGGTCGACGAACGGAACCCGCACTTCGACGGAAGCCGCCATGCTGGCCCGGTCGGTGTAGGCCAGGTTGAGGCCGGGCAGAAACAGCCGCGAATCGGCCAGGCACATGCGGTTGACTTCGTCGTCCAGCGAGTTGTCGTTATAGATATCGCTGTGCCTCTCGATGACCTGGTCCACGTAGCCGGCCAGGTCCGGGCTGACCAGGGCGGCGAGCTCGTCGGTGTCGTACAGCGTGTAACTACGGCGGAACCGCGCTTCCTCGGGCAGTTCCGCGAAGGTCAGGAAACGCTTCGCCCATCGCGCGTAACGCAGGCCCCGCCCGTGAAAGCTGACGGGGACCCGGTTAACCCCGAAACGCACGCCACCGCGGGCCGCGCTTGGCAGCCTGGAGTACCGGCCAGCCAAGACGCACGCGATGTGCTTGCGGTAGCCGCCGAAGAGCTCATCGGCACCCATGCCGGAGAGGATCACCTTGACGCCGCGCTCACGCGCGGCTTCGCACATCAGCAGCGTGTTGATGGCGGCAGGATCGCCTATCGGCTCGTCGAGCGCATCGACCATCCGAGGCAGGAGGCTGACGACGTCCGGCGAGATCTCGATCTCGTGCAGGTCGATGCCGAAGCGCGCCGCCACCTTGCGCGCGTAGATGGCGTCATCAGGCATCGCCTCGAGCCGCTGGTCCTCGGGCCGGAACGTGATCGTGTAGGCGTCGATCTCCTGGGCGGCCCGGTGCGCCAGCACGGTGATGATGCTCGAGTCCAGGCCGCCGGACAGGAAGCTGGACACCGGAACGTCGGAGACCAGGTGTGCGGCCACCGACTCCTCGATCACCGGGCCCAGGTCGATCGCGGGCCCCTCCGCCGCTTCGCGAGCCACGTCCGCGATCCGCCAGTAGTACTCCAGGTGAGTACGGCCATCCGGGCTGAAGCGCGCCCACGAGCCGCCGGGCAGCTTCCGCACCCCCGCCACGGTGCACTGATCCTCAGGCACCCAGAAATAGAGCAGCGACGCGACCATGGCGCCCGGCTCGACCCGCAGTTCGGGGCCTACCGCCGCGGTCAGGGCCTTCAGCTCGGAGGCGAAGAGCACTCCCGCACCGCGCGGCAGGTAGTACAGCGGCTTGATACCAAGCGGATCACGCGCCAGGAAGAGATCGCCGCTCGTCTCGTCGGCCAGCGCGAACGCAAACATGCCACGGAACTTAGGCAGCGCCCCTGGTCCCCAGTGCCGCCAGGCCTCGAGCACGACCTCGGTGTCGGACGTGGTAAGGAAGCTGACCCCACGGCTCACCAGCTCCGCTTTCAGTTCCTTGTAGTTGTAGAGCTCGCCGTTGTAGACGAGCGTCAGGCCACCCTTGGACAGCGGCTGGTCGGCCGCGGCGGACAAGTCGATGATGGAGAGCCGCCGGTGGCCGAGCTGGATCGAGACCCGTTCGTCCTCATGGTTCCAAATCCCGTGCGCGTCGGGACCTCGGTGCGCGATGCGATCGGTCATCACGTCCACCAGCTTGTGGCCATCCGACTGCTGGTAACACCCGGCGATGCCGCACACCTAAGCCTCCCCGGCTGGCTCGGGCTCCACGCGGGCACTGCCCAGCTGGGGCACCGGCGGGTTCTGGACGATGATCCGGATGCGGCGCTTCACCCTCACTAGAGCGGCTAGCGGGTCCTCCTGATACGACGCACGCTCTTCTTAGTGCCCCCTCCGCTGTGATCTCATGTAGGAGAAGGCGCCAGAGAGAAGGGGCCAGATAGGTATCAGGACAGGATCGTGGAAGGTCCTGTAGCTGCAGGGATATCGCCTCGCGGCGGTACTGAAACTCCATATACCCAACCTGGGAGAAGCGTTGAGAGTCCTCGTTGCGGGCGACCGCGGCTACATCGGCACCGTTCTCGTGCCCTTCCTGCGTGCGGCCGGGCACGAGGTCGACGGTCTCGACCTGGGCTTGTACGAGGGGTGCGACCTCGGTCCTGCCCTCGACAGCCCGCCTCAGCCGGTCCAGGACATGCGGGATGTGCAGGCCGGGCAGCTGGCTGACTACGATGCGGTGCTGTGCCTGGCGGCGCTGTCCAACGATCCGCTCGGCGATCTCAATCCCGCCGCGACGTACTCGGTCAACCTCGACGGTACGTTGCGCCTGGCCCAGGCGGCCAAGGAGGCCGGCGTCGAGCGCTTCCTGTTTTCCTCTTCGTGCAGCCTCTACGGCGCGGCTGGCTCCCGGGCGGTGGCCGAGGACGCTGAACTGTTTCCCGTCACGCCGTACGGCGAGAGCAAGGTCGACGCCGAGCGCCGCCTGTCGGTCCTCGCCGATGACAACTTCAGCCCGACGTACCTTCGCAACGCCACTGCCTACGGCGCCTCGCCCAGGCTTCGCCTGGACATCGTGGTGAACAACCTCACCGCCGTCGCGATGACGACCGGGCAGGTACGCCTGGAAAGCGACGGGTCGCCTTGGCGGCCGCTGGTGCACATAGAGGACATCAGCCGCGCCTTCCTGGCCATGCTCGAGGCACCGCGTGAGCTTGTGCACGACGAGGCGTTCAACGTCGGGCGCCAGCAGGACAACGTGCAGGTGCGCGACATCGCCGAGATGGTCCGTGACGCGGTGCCAGGTTCCACGGTGTCGCTGGCCGAGGGGGCCGGTCCGGATCTGCGCAACTACCAGGTCGACTTCTCCAAACTAGCCGGGACATTCCCTGACCTGAGCCTGTGCTGGAGCGTGCGGGAGGGCGTCGATGAGCTGGCCAGCGCCTACGCCAAGTACGGCCTGACCTACGAAGACTTCACGTCATCGCGCTTCGTGCGCCTGCGCAGGATCCGTGAGCTCCTATCCGCCGGCGTGGTCGACGAGATGCTCCGCAGAAACACTGGCCAGCCGCTCTCGGCGGCAGCGACCGAGATCACGCCGCAGGCGCATTGATGCGGGTGTCGTCAGATCCGGGGCATCTAACTCCGTGGTTAGCCGTCTCACCGCCAAGGTCGGGTCGGTTCCACGCCGGGTAGCCCAGCGGTTTGGCTGGGGCCTAGCGGATCAGGCGATGTGCAGCGTGAGCAACGCGGCCGTGAGCTTTTACGTTGCGCGTGAGCTGGGAGCCACCCAGTTTGGCGCCTTCAGCCTGGCGTACGTGACTTACTCTTTTGCGCTCACCGGCTCGCGCGGCCTGGCCACCGACCCGCTGCTGGTCAGGTTTAGCGGCGCGCACCTGGTCACCTGGCGGCGCGCAGTGGCGCAGTGCACCGGGACCGCCCTGGTGACGGGCCTGCTGACCGGCGCGTGCGCGCTGGTCGCGGCCGCCCTGCTCGGCGGTGCGCCCGGGCGCGCCTTCCTGGCGCTTGGCCTGGTCCTGCCCGGCTTGCTGCTGCAGGACAGCTGGCGATATTCGTTCTTCGCGCTCGGGCGCGGCCATCAGGCCTTCATCAACGACACCATCTGGACGCTGACGCTCGTTCCCCCGCTGCTGTTCCTGCGAATCACGCACCACAACACCGTGTTCTGGTTCATTATCGCCTGGGGCGCCGCGGCGATGGTCGCGGCCTGCGCCGGACCTGTGCAGGCACGGGTCATCCCCAGGCCGCCCAATATCTGGACCTGGGTGTCGCAGCACCGTGACCTTGCCTTCCGCTACCTCGCGGAGAACGCGTCCAACAGCGGATCCGGCCAGCTGCGCATCTACGGCGTCGGCGCCATCTCGGGCCTGGCCGCCGTCGGCTACGTGCAAGCCGCCGGACTGCTCATGGGACCCTTCCTTGTCATATTCCTCGGCATATCGCTGGTGACCGTTCCTGAGGCCAGCCGTATCCTGCGTTCTTCCCCCCATCGCCTCCGGCTGTACTGCGTGCTGGTTGGCACGGCGATGGCGGTCCTGGCGCTGGCCTGGGGAGGCGCGCTGCTGATCGCGCTGCCGAGAGGGCTCGGCGAACTGCTGCTCGGCAAGCAGCTATGGAGGCCAGCCTCCCGGCTTGTGGTGCCGTTCACGATCTCCGTCATGGGTGCGTGCGTCATCGCTGGCGCCACGGCGGGCCTGCACGCCCTCGGCGCCGCGCGGCGAAGCCTGCGCGCGATGCTGCTCTCGTCGGCCGTCTTCCTCGGTTGCGGGCTGGCGGGAGCTTACCTGGGTGGCGCCACCGGAACGGTTCGCGGCGCTGCCCTCGCGACGTGGGTCGGGGCGCTGCTGTGGTGGTGGCAATTGGATGCGGGGATGCGGGAGTCAGACAAGGTGCCGGCCCGGACCAGGTACCTGTTCCGCGGTCGTCGGGCTGGACGTCACGGCGTGGCCACGCCGTCCCCCATGCCGGCGGCTACGGAAAGTTACGGGGTCGGGCGGCGGGGCGTGCCCGCGCGAGGCGCGGCGGCGGGCCGCCCGCAGCGCTGAGGTCGCGGCGGGTCTCGCGACCTGGCGCAGCCGGACGGTGCTGGTCATGGACCAGCAGGACTCTCATACCAGGCCTTGTCCGCAGCGGGCGTTACCAGCAGCGATGCGGCCAGGGCCAGCTCAAGAAGGTACACCGAGGCGTCGCTGAGCCCGGTCTCGGTGAACGACGTCACCAGCAGGTAGGTCACCAGGAACAGGGCTAGGGCGCGCCGTTCACTGCGCGGCTGGAAGTACGCCCGTATCAGGACGAACAAGAGCATCGCCGCACAGAGGGTCACCCCGACCAGGCCAAGGTCCTGGTAGGCGGCGAGCCAGTTGCCGTCGATGGGAAGACCGTTGGACGAATTGTTGGACAGGCCGAAACCCAGGATCATCTGGAACCAGTCGCGTGGCGTGTTGAGTACGGTAGCCCAGATCGTCGTCCGGCCGGAAAACTCCGTCAGTTCCTGCGAGTTCTGCCCGCGGGCCAGCCAGGTCGTCAGCACGCTGGAGAAGGCGATGATCGTGACCGAGACGGTCAGGCCAACGGATGCGAACAACCTGCGCACCCGGGCCCTGGCCGCGAACATGCTGAGGCCGGCCACAAGCAGGCCCGCCATCAAGGCGACCACCTCGGTCCTGGTGTGCGTCATGACCAGCACGATCGCCAGCACGGCGACGGCGGCCAGGGTGCGCCGCCCAGGCAACTTGCCGCAGAACCAGAGCACGACCACCAGCCCGAGCGCGACCGCGGAAAAGTCGGCGACCTGCACCGGGGTGATCGGCCAGAACTCACCAGAGAGCCGGCCTCCGGCGCGAGCACGGTGGGGAGACACCACGAGGCCGAGGAGCACCGAGCCGATCACTGCCCCGAGCGCCTTCAGCTGGCATTTGACGAGCAGCAGGTCGCGTCGGTCAAACCAGGGCGAAAGCAGCCATAGCACGGCCACGAACTCACCGAGCCTGACGGTCCGGTACAAGGTACCGATGATGTGGCCGGCCGGCTGGATGCCCGACAGAAGCGCCTCGATGAGCATCAGGGTCAGCAGGCTGAGGAACACGTTCGGGCGGATGAGCAGCCGGCGATTCGCGCTCCACGCCACGAATACCGCCGCGGGCAGCGAGCCCTGCGTGATCAGCTGGCCGACCTTCGACGGGATCGGCACGATCAGCGGCAGCCCGTTCCAGGTCCCCTTGTAGAAGGTGAGGACGTTGAGGAAGACCAGGCCCCACGCCAGGCCAACCCGGAGCCTCAGGCTGCGGTCGTACGCTTCCGCGGGGCGCGACAACCGCGCGACGCGGCGGGCCTGGAATGAAACTACCGGCGGGGCTATCACTGGTGATCCCTAGGCCAGGTCACTGAGGCCGGTCAGGGCGTCAGAGTGCTGCGCCACACCCAGGCTTTCATCGGTCTTGTCTGTCCCGACGAGCACGGCGGAGGACACGGACGTTCCGGCGAGCCGTATCATCTCCCCCACGGCGTTGATTCTGGCCCACGACGAACGGCCGGCCGTCACCACCACGACGGCGCTGGGCGCCCAGGTGGCGAGATTTTCTGCGCCCAGGGAGGGATCGAGGGTCACCAGCGTGAGCAGCAGGTCAGCGGAGGCGCAGGCATCGGCCACGGCCTGGGTGAAGGCAGAGAGCTGACCCTCCGCCTGGGCGCGGCCGAGGGGGCCAGCCGGCGCGATGTCGTCACGGTCAGGGACGGCGAGGATCAGGCGCGCATCACGCGCACTCACCGGCCGGACTCCTGGGGCCTTGGTGTCCAGGAGCCTGGCCGCAGGCGCACCGTCGGCCAGGTCGGCCAGCACGACTTGATATCCCTCCTGCGCGCGGGCCATGGCCAGGGAGACCAGCGACAGGGCCGCGGCCGCCGGGTCATCGACGGGAACGACGGCCAGGGCGGCTCTCCCGCGGCTGGCCGGCACCGCGCCGCGCAAGTGCGCGGCGATCCGCCGGATGTCGGTGCCGTTGGCCGCCGCCAGCCCGCGCCTGCCCGGCCGCCACCGGCTACGCCGGACCTTACCGACGCTGAGCTTCACCGGCGCGCCGAGCGCGTGCGTGACGTCGTCGCGCCGGCGCAGCCGGTCGGACACGATCGTGCGGACCACCACAATGACCAGGCCAAGCGCCAGGCCGCCGAGGAGCCCGCTGACAGCGTAGATGAGCAGGTACTTGAGGTGTGAGTGGGCGAGCGGAACGGCACCGTCGAGCACCACGCTGCCCGTCACCGCCGATAGGTTGGCCGTGTTCGCCCGGGTGTTCTCGAGCGTTTGCTCATCAACGGCCAGCTGACCGTTGGCCTGGCCGAGCTGGGTTTGCAGGTTCTTGAGCTGGCTCTGCTGCGCGGATGACGCCGGCTGGGCCGACAGCTGGCCGATCTGCGAGTTGATCGAGCCCACATTCTGCCTGGCCTGGCTAACCTCCTGGGCGAGCGACTTGAGCAGCAGCTGCTGCGAGGTCTCCATCTGGCTGGCCCGGAACTGGAGGAACGCAGCGGCCACGGCATTGGCCCGGCTCACGGCGGCAGTGCTCGATGGTCCACTCACAGTGATTAGCAGTACGCGGTCGGTGACGATCCCCACGGTCGTGGCCGCCGCGAAGCTCGCGACGCTTTCCTGGAGCCCCAGTTTGCGCAGCGCGAGCTCAGCCACTGAGCGGCTTCCCGCGATGGCCTGATTATCCAGGACCGCACTGGTGGGGTTGTCGTTGGGACCGTACGTGATCAGGACCGAGGTGGAAGCCTTGTAGGCAGCCGGCTTTTCCTTATTGAGGCCGACGCCGACCACCAGGCCCACTGCGGCCAGGGCACACCAGAACAGCGCTGCCCGCCGGATGGCTGCTCTGATGAATCCCAGGCTCACCAGCCCAGGGGCCAAGGCGGCCGGACGGTCCTCCGCGTTGAAATCGTCGAAGGCCTCGAGTTGCCTGGGCCTGCCGCTATTTCCGTTCAGCGAGAAGATGGCCGCCAGGTCTTTGTCGGTCACTGCATGATCTCCGTCACTGCGCTGGTCATGCGCGTCGGCATTCGGTGTTGCCCCAGTCGTGCCAGTTGCGGTAGACGGCCGGTCGTCTGGTCGGCCGGATCCGGATTTGCCACGAGTATCCCGGCGACGTCGCGGCCGCCGCCGGCGGCGCTGGCGGCGACGCGGGTCAGTTGCTGCGCCGTCACCGCACCGGACGTGACCGCCAGCACCGTCATGGTGGTGCGCATGGTGTTGGCGACGCGAGGAGCCCGGCCGTCCACGACCGAGACGACGACGGTCAGCCCGCTTCCCGGCAACTGGCTGGCGTCGCCGTGATCGCTCACGGTGACGTGCAGGTTTTCCGGGCCCCGGGTCTGCGGACCCGCGGCGCACGCCGCGTGCAACGCGGCCGCGGTGCTGGCGTCCTGCCGGGGGCCGACCACGAGAGCGGTGGGAATTCCCTGTGACGCGGCAAGAACAGCCAGCTGAGGGCCTAGCGCAAGAGCATCGCGGTCGTGGGACAGCGAAAGCACCGCCAGCGAGGAACCGCCGCCCGCGCCTAGCTGGCGTAGTACCTGGCGCAGTTGCCACGCGTCGGCGGCTTGCGGTTCATAGCCTTCAAGTAGCTTCGTCCAGCCCTGGGCCTTGGCGGGACGACGGACGCGAACCGAGGCCAGGACGGGAATCCCGACGGAGTCGGCTAGCTCATCGCGCTCCCGCAGACGCCCGTCATTGCGGCCGATCGCGAGGGCGGTGATGGCTCCGATCAGGGCACCAAGCAGGACGCCCGCTCCGGCACCGAAGGACGGGAGGCTCGTAGGCGCGGGCCCGGTAGCGGTCGTCGCGGGCTGAAAGAGCTGGGCCGGCAGTTGCCCGGCCGGGTCGTTAGCGGAGCTGACGTACGTGACATAGCTACGGGCGACGGCGTTAGCGGTCTCGATGGCCTGAGCGGGGGTGCCGCCATCAGCGCTCACCGACATGAGACCGGTGGCCGCGCGGTTCGCCTGAACCCGGCTGTGCAGCGTGTCAAGCGACGTGCCCGGTTCTATCCTGGGCAGGGCGAGAAGGAGGACCGGAGCGCTGGTCACGACCGCAGCCTGGCTGCCTACGCTCTCAGAGGGCGAGAGCGCCACGAGCGCACTGCTGAGATAGGCCGACGGGTTGAGCACGGTGTAGGCGACGCCCGCCAGCAGACCCAGCGCGGTGAAGACACCAACGAGTGCCTTGTGCCGCCGCACAATCTGCGCGGACCGCCCCAGGTCCAGCGCCTGCCCGCTCATCCAGCCTCCGCTCGGATCCTCCTCGCCTCATCCTACGAGAGCAATCTCGGGCGTGCTTTGATACGCCTGATGTGAAAACGCCACGTTCTTCCGATTTTCAGCGCCAGGGAGCTGAACCAGATCGCGAATCCGGGCTCGGAACCGGTAGCCGGCCCAGGGCTCGCACCTTTGCCGGGTTCGTCGTATCACAGACAACGGCTGGACGATCTTATTTTCCGGGGGCTAGGTCCCCTGCGGGAACGAACCAGGGGAGGTGACGTGGCAAAGGCTCCTGTGACCGGTCTTGGCGACGTGGGTCCGACTGCTGCGCCGCGCCCTGGCGAGGTTCACGCCCACCCGTCGCGGGCCGGACGGAGCAGGTTGACGGGCGCCCGGCAGAGCAAGCCTTTGCGGCCCGGCATCCTCCTTGATCGCGACGGCACGATAATCGTTGACCACGGATACGTGGGCTCGGTCGACCGGGTCGAGTTCATCGAAGGGGCAGCGGGCGCGATTGCCAGCTTCAATCAGGCCGGCCTCCCGGTTGCCGTGGTGACCAACCAGGCCGGGGTGGCACGAGGCCTGTACGGGATCGACGACATTGCTCGTGTGCACCAGCATATCGAAGCGCACCTGGCAGGCTACGGTGCGCGCATCGACCTGTTCCTGTATTGCCCATACCATCCCGCGGGAATCGTGACTGCCTTCGCTCGCCCCAGCGAGGACCGTAAGCCGAGGCCGGGTATGGCCAACGCAGCGGCTAGCGCGCTCAACCTCGACCTGAGCGCGTCGTGGGTCGTCGGCGACCGGCCTGAGGACATCGGTCTGGCCCAGGCGGTCGGGGCATCGGCGGTCTACTTGGGAACTGACGGTTACCAGTTCCCCGGGGTCTGGTCGTTCCCGAGCTTGGCCGCTGCGGCCCCGTTCATCTTGGAGCGTGTCACCGTATGAGTTCCGCCTATGATTTCGGATCCTTCGCGTCGACGTCCGGCAGCTCGGTCAAGTTCCCGGTCGGACCGTACGCGAACGCGGCTTCATACTTCGACGCCTATGCCGAGGAGCTGGCCCGCGCCGCGAAGTCCATCGAGCCCGCCATGCTCGAGCGTGCGGCGGCGACCCTGGTCGAGGCTTACCTTCGCGGTGCCCGCATCTTCTCTTGCGGCAACGGCGGGTCGGCGTCGATCGCCAACCACATGCAGTGCGACCACGTGAAGGGCATTCGGACGGCCACCGACCTCAGCCCCCATGTGCTCAGCCTCAGCACCAATGTGGAGCTGCTCACCGCGATAGCGAACGACATCGGCTACGAAAACGTCTTCCTCTACCAGCTTCAATCCCAGTCCAAGCCGGGCGACGTGCTCGTCGCAGTCTCCTCATCGGGTCGTTCGCCCAATATCGTCCGCGCGCTCAGCTGGGCCCGCGACCAGGGCCTGCGAACCATAGCCGTTACCGGCTTCGAGGGAGGCGCCGCCAGGACCGCCGCCGAGGTCAGCGTTCACGTGGACAGCACAAACTACGGCATCGTCGAGGACCTGCACCAGGCGATCATGCATGCCCTGGCTCAGTACATCCGGCAGTCGCGAATGAGCGCAGACGCGATCTCGATGACCGTGTTCTGAATGGCGGCGTTCTGAATGGCGGCCAGCATTCTGGCGGAAGATCCTCGGCAACCTTCGGGCGAATGCAGGGAGCACTAACGGAAATGAAGATCCTCGTCACCGGCGGCGCCGGGTTCATCGGCTCTCATACCTGCGACCGGCTGCTGTCGCTGGGCCACGAAGTCGTGGTGCTCGATGCGCTGACGCCGCCGGTACACCGGGACGGGCACCCGGCACACCTGAGCCCGGAAGTGGACTTCTACCAAGGCGACACCCGCAACCGGGAGCTGGTCACCAACCTCCTGCGCCGCGTGGACGCCGTCTACCATTTCGCGGCCTACCAGGACTACTTGCCCGATTTCTCGAGATTCTCCGACGTGAACGTGGTGTCGACGGCCTTGCTCTACGAGATCATCGTGGCCGAGCAGCTTGACCTTGCCCGGATTGTGGTGGCCTCATCGCAGTCAGCGATGGGCGAGGGACTCTACTGGTGTCCGCTCGACGGCGAGCAGACGCCGGGGATGCGCACGGAAAGCGCCCTCGCCGCGAGCCAATGGGACATCCCGTGCCCGGTGTGCGGAGGCGGACTGGAGCTGCGGTCCACGCCGGAGCGGGTCTCCAACCCGCAGAACGCCTACGGCATGTCGAAGCTGGCCGAGGAAATGGTCGCCATCAACCTGGGACGGCGGTACGGCATCCCCACCGTCGCGCTCAGGTACAGCATCGTCCAAGGCCCCAGGCAATCGGTTTACAACGCCTATTCTGGTGCGTGCCGCATCTTCTGCTTGAGCTATCTGCTCGGCCGGGCCCCTGTCCTGTTCGAGGACGGCGAGGCGATCCGGGACTACGTCAACATCGACGACGTGGTGGACGCCAACGTGCTGGTGCTCTCAGACGACCGCGCCGCCGGGCGGGTCTTCAACGTCGGCGGCGGTCAGGCGGTGACCACCCGGGAATTCTCTGACATCGTCATGGACCAGTATGGGTCCGGCAAGCCGGGCATGGTGACCGGGGAGTACCGCTTTGGCGATACACGGCACATTCTGTCCGACATCAGCGCGCTGCGGGCGCTGGGCTGGGAGCCCCGGCGCAGGCCGGCCCAGTCGGTGGCGGCGTACGCCGCGTGGCTGGCGGACATGGAGGGCCTGGACGGAGTGCTGACCGAGGCCGACGCGCGGATGCGCGCGCTCGGGGTGGTCAGGAAGGCGGGGGCATGAAGGCCTTCCTGCTCGCCGCGGGCGTGGGCAGCCGGCTGCGGCCGATCACCGACACGATCCCGAAGTGCATGGTCCCCTTCGGCGGCCAGCCGATGCTCGATATCTGGCTCGACGCGTTCGAGCGGGCCGGTGTCGACGAGGTCCTCGTCAACCTGCACCACCTACCGGACGTGGTGCGTAACCACCTTGCCACCCGGACGGGGACGCTGACCGTGCGTACCTTCTTCGAGCCGGAGTTGCTCGGCAGCGCGAGCACGCTCGCCGCCAACCGGGCCTGGGTGGACGGTGAAGAGATGTTCCTGGCCTGCTACGCCGACAACCTCACCGATTTCGATCTGAGTTCCCTGATCCAGGCACACCGGGAACACGGTGCGATCGCCACCCTGACGGTCTTTCATTCCGACCGGCCCGCTGCGGGAGGCGTGGTCGAGCTCGACCCGGCCGGCATGATTGTCGGCTTCGAGGAAAAACCAGCCAACCCGGTGTCCGATCTGGTGAACGCGGGGATGTATGCGTTCCATCCGGGCCTGCTCGACGAGATCGGCGGCCCTCCGCCGCGCGATATCGGCTATGACCTGCTCCCGCGGCTGGTGCACAGGGCTCAGGCCATACCGGTAGAGGGCTACTTCAGGGACATCGGAACGATCGACTCCTACGAACGCGCCCAGCGCGAGTGGCCAGTGCGAGCCGCCCTATGATCATCACCCAGACGCCTTTGCGTATCGGCCTGGTGGGCGGGGGCACGGACCTGCCCGATTACTACCGCGAGCACGGCGGCCGGGTACTGAACTGCGCCATCGACAAATACATCTATGTGATCGTCAAGCAGCGGTTCGACGACGAAATCTACGTCAACTATTCCAAGAAGGAGATCGTCTCCCGGGTGGAGGACCTAGAGCATGAGCTGGTCCGGGAGGCGATGTGGATGACCGGCGTGACGAACGGCGTGGAGATCACCACGTTGGCCGACATCCCGTCATCGGGCTCAGGTCTCGGCTCCTCCTCCGCGGTGACGGTCGGCTTGCTGCACGCGCTGTTCGCGTACCGCGGGCGGCAGGTAACGGCCGAAGAGCTGGCCGATCGCGCCTGCATTATCGAGATCGACCGCTGCGGGAAGCCCATCGGCAAGCAGGATCAGTACGTTGCCGCCTACGGCGGCATCCGGGACATCCGCTTTGGGCCCGGCGATCAGGTGCTGGCCGAAGAGCTTGAGCTGACCGCCGCCGGGCGCCGCGACCTGCAGCGGCACATCATGTTGTTCTACACGGGAGTCACCAGGAGCGCGAACTCAATCCTGGCCGAGCAGACCGCCAACATCAAAACCACCCGGGATCAGCTTGACCTGCTGGGCAACCTGGCCGGGTTGGCCGCCGACCGGCTGCGCTGCGGGGATGTCGACGCGGTCGGCGAAGCGATGCGCAAGGGCTGGGAGGCCAAACGGCAGCTGGCCGCAGGCATATCGAATCCCCAGGTAGACATGGCGGTCGACCGCGCGCTTGAGGCGGGGGCGACGGGCGCCAAGCTGACCGGCGCGGGCGGCGGCGGCTTCCTGCTGGTCATCTGCCCGGTGGAACGGCAGCGCGCCGTCCGGGAGAGCCTGGCCGATATGCAGGAACTGCCGGTTAAAATCGACCGGCTCGGATCGCGGATTGTGCTCAACGTGATGCGTGACATATGGGGCTGAGGGACACGACGGCGTGTGCTGCCACGGCCTCCAGAAGCCTCCTCCCGTCGCGTTGACGCGCCCCGGCCGAACCCCCTTAGTGCCGCATCAATCAGCGTTGGCCCGGTTACCCGGCAGCGACGGGTCGCGCTCGGCGGCGACCGGCCGTCACGCGGACCTGCCCGCGGTCCTCTCGGTCCCCCGCGAGCCCCACAGTCCCCGCGAGTCCCGTCCTGCTCGCCCGTGCTGCCCTGCTTCCGCTCGGGAGGTACCACGATGCTCCAGTGTTGGTGTTCCCGTGCCCTATGCCGGCTGTGAACACCCGGCCCGGGCGACGGCTCACGATCGAAGCGACGGTCACGCCCTGAGGACCAGAAGCGCCGCACCCCGGCCGCCGTCCCCGCCAACCCCCGCCTCTCCCCGCACCCGGAACCCACCCGTCACAGCTATTGAAAAAGATCGTGGAATATTTGGCTCACCTGGAAGTTTTTGTACCCTATCGGGTACCAAACTATCCGTAGGAGCCCGATCTTCCACGAGAACCGGACGGCCCGGCCCGCCTGACGCCCGGCCGGACCAGGCACGGCACACACCACGCATCGCCGCCAGCAGCCACCGCACCACCAGCAAGGCCACGATGGACCCGCCGCCGGCGCCTGACCAGCGGACCCCGCAACAACAACGGACCATCGTCTTGGTGGCCGGGCCCGGGCCGGGCCCGGGGCCGACGGCGGCTGGAAGCGGGGCGAACGTTACCTCACTGCCGCGGCCCTAGCTGGCCGGTGGATTGGGGTTAAAGGTGCTGCCGGCGTCTTGTGCCCCGAAGTTATACTTTGAGTAATTAACGTTCGTGACGCCCGTCGTCCACTCAGACCAGGTGGCCAGCTGGCCCTGGTTGAAATATACGAACGACCATGGTCCCTGGTATGTGTTGTTGGTGAAATGGTTGTTCTGGCCATTGGAGATCAGGTTACCGACCGTATATGCCGGGTAGGCGGCGGTACTCGAGTACGGGGAGAACAATCCGTTCTGTCCGCAGTTGTCAGCTTGGCTGCACTTACCTCGGTAGACCGAATCGCTCGGGTTGAAACTGAACTTATTGTTGTGGATGATCACATTCTGGGTTCGCCACTGGCAGAGGGAATGGTAATCGGTGGGCGACCTTTCTGCTAGGTGTGCGGGGCACTTGCCCGGACCGACAGTATTGATCCAGGTGTAAACATTAACTCCACCTGGCGGGGTCAAGGTCCCTGGATCCTGCCCGTCGCCGGCATAACGGTTTGAATTCTGGAAGAGCACGACTCCCCCCCAGTTGTCGTCGAACACGTTATCCTGGATATTCAGCTCACCTGCATAATTACTCGGAATGGTACTGTTACCGCCGGACTCGGAGATATAGATGGCGCCCGTCGGGAATCCGGGATTTGCCGGGCCGCTCGCGATGCCGTTGTCGACGAAGGTATTGTCGATGATGTCGGCGTTGTAGCTGATCTCGTACATCAGCCCCTCGCCGCCGTTATTTGCGAAATAATTGCCTTTGACCAGGAACCCGGCGTTGTCGGTATCCATCCAGACCCCTGGAGAATCGATATTGTCGTGGAAGTAATTGCCGGTCACGGTTACGTCGCCGTCCTGCCAGAACTTGCCACCTCCCTCGACGCCTGATGCTGTTCTCTGAGTGTTGTTGTATGACACGTCGTTGCCGGTGAAGGTAATATTCAGGGCTCCGCCGGTAAAGGTGCGCTCGTAATTCTCGTCCGTAAATGAGTAGCCGTTGAAGCCATACTCGCCGTTTTCAGTCAGGCAGTTATCCTTGACCAGATCATCGCCACCCAGCATCATTGCGGCGCCGGGGCTGTTGCCCTCCATCAGGTTATCCTCTTCGGTCCAGCCATTGTTGCCACTGCCGTTGACGGCGCCACCGCCCTGGCTCGGCTTGAAGTTCTTGATGGTCAGGTACCTGATTTTGACGTCCTGATTCGCGGTGTCTTTATACTGCCCCTGGAAGGCGTACTGAATATTGTTGCCGCCGTTGATGACTGCCCCCGGTGCCCCTATGTACGTGTCGTCGTCAGCGGTAGCTATGGAGAGGTCGGTGTGCGTACCCGGGGCGAACCAATAGGTTGTGCCTGGGTTGCTGCTGTCAAACGAGCTATCGTCGCCTGCCGGCACCGTTACCGCGCCATCAGGGGCCGAGGTGTACGGGCTTTCCGGCAGACCGCTTTCACACCAGGCGACGTGCGGAGAGGTGCGGAGCGGCGGAGAGGGAGCGGAGACGGAAGGAGCGGACGGTGCGTGCGCATGACTCGCCAGCAGCCAGCGGCCACCAATCACCGCAGCAGCCAGAATTAAAATAAATGCCGAAGCGCCAAGAAAATATTTTCGTTTAACCATTGTCTTCATCCTGTGTCCGCTCGCATCGCAGCCATGTCATCGTCATGATCAACCGCTGGGCGCTCACCGCGCCGGGCCGGCCGCCGTCCGCCGCGCAGTCCCTCCGCCACCAGGTCAAGGGCGAGCGCGCACGCCATGACCACTCCGGCTCCCACCGCGGCGCCCCCCACCGCGTCGGTGAAAGTATGCGCGCCGATGGCCACCATCGCGGCGGCAACGGCCGCCGCCAGCAGCAGGGCGATGAACACCGGCAGCCACCGGATGACTCCTGGCCCGGGGCGCCGGGGCGGCGCAAGGAGCAGGACCGCGCAGATAGCCGCGAGCGAGAACATGCAGGTGGCGTGCCCGCTGGGGTAGGAGTGTGCTGTTCCCCACCACATCGGCTGCCCGATGGAGGGCTTGAGAACGTACTCGGTGAGGCCGACCGCGACGGGCTCCGCGACTGCCGCCAGGATGGCCCCGGACCACCTGCGGGTCGCCCCGCACGCCAGGACCAAGGCCAGGGTCATCAGGGCAACCGGTATCAGCGTGCCAAGCTCAGGCAGCCCGTGGACCACGGCGGGAAACCGGGCCTGCCAGGCCCGGAACCGCGGATCCAGCACCAGATCGAGCGATCCCGGCTTCCCCGGCCCGGCGGAAAGCGTGGCGAAGACCGCCGTCACCGCCACGCAGGCCGCGAGCATGCCCGCTGCCGCCAGCCGAAGCCGCCCCGGCAACAGGGGCGCAAGCGCCGGCTCGCGTCCTGACGCCGACCGCGATGTCCCCCACCACATCCGGCCATCGTATGCCGGCGGCGCGACGTGGTGGGGGCGGGCCGCTGGTTCCCGAGTTTCCGTGGGGTACCTGGGACCCCTGATGCTGGCGCGCTTACGCAGGTACAACGCCCTTCCCCGGCGGGGAGGCACGCGCGCGCCGGTTTGGGCGCACCCGAGCTGGCGGAAAAACGCTCCCCAATAGCCCGCAGCATGTATCAAATCGGGCTCCCGGATGATCCTGATGAGCGTTATGTCGACGTTCTCCCGCTAGCAAGACGAACGCCGGTGATCCGACCTGCAGTGGACTGCGATGGGGGGGAGCACGTGGCCTCAATAACAGATACAGCATCCTCGGGTCCGAGGGACGGCGGCCCGGGCCGGCTGGACGAAACGGTGACCGCGCCTTCGCCCGGCCCGCGCGAGGCGCAGGCCGGGGCCGGCCTGAGTCCGGCTCTCGGTGCCGGAGGGGCGCAAACAGAAAGATCTCTCCGGCAGCGGCTCTTCTTCGGCGATCTCGCCGCGATCTCGCTGGCCTGGGGGGTTCCGATGCTCTTCCAGAGCCAGCTGCGCCCGGACCGGTCGGTAGCCGTCGGGCTCATCGCGGCCGTGGCAACGCTCGCCGTGATGAAAAATCGCGGCCTGTACCAATCCTGGGTGTGCACGGAGTTCTCCCGCCAGGCCGCCCGGATAATCACGGCCGCGGTCATCGGCGGGTTCGCGCTGGCGGCTTCCGGCTGGCTCGTCGGCTCTGTCGCGGCCACGCCGATCGCACCTGCCGTGGAGGGGGCGGTAGCCGCCGCACCGTTGCTTATCGTGTTTCGCTGGCGCTTTAGGAGGTCGCTGAAGCGCAAGCGCGCGAACGGACAGTACCTGCAGACCGTTGTGCTCGTCGGCACGAACGAGGACGCCGCGGCCATGTGGCGGATGCTCTCCGACGAGCCCGAGCTCGGTTACCGAGTCGGCGGCGTGGTGGGCAAGCAGGCCCATTTGGCACCCTGGCAAGACATTCCGCACCGGTCGGATCTAGCTGATCTGCCGCAGCTCGCCAGCGACGTCGGTGCCGAAGGCGTGATCCTCGTCGGCAGCGCGGTGACCTCGGCCGAGAGCACCGTCGCGGTAAAGGGCAGCCTGGCCTCCGGGCTGCATGTGCAGTTCTGGCCCGGGCTGGCCGGAGTACTGAGTAGCCGGATCAGCACCTCTCCGGTTTCCGGTCTGCCCATGCTCTACGTCGAGGCGCACCGGCCGCCGAAATGGCACCATGCCGCGAAGCGAGCCATCGACATCGTGACCGCCGCCGTCCTGCTTCCGCTGTCCGCGCCTGTGCTGCTGGCGGTCGCCATCGTCATCCGCCTCGAAGACGGCGGCCCGGTCCTGTACCGCCATCCTGTGATCGGCAGGTACGGGGTTCA
>JBEKGC010000015.1:0-53873 GCA_050013055.1 Streptosporangiaceae bacterium | reverse complement strand
CAGCCTTCCTGTTTCCGGACAGCCGCTATCTGGTCCACCGCCACCATGCGCACTTCCGCGGTGTAGTGCTGGCCCTGGGCGTCGGTCAGCCACGCCTGGTCCGGGGTGGGCATCATCTCCACCACGCTCACCGTCGCATCGGGGCCGACGGTGCGGCGAGAGCGGCGCAGCGCCCGGCAGATCAGGTCGATCGACGCGAGGCTGGTCAGGTCCGCATAGATGGGTTTCTTCTCGCCCGCGAACCGGAGAAACACGTGCCGGGGCATGCCATGGCGTGCCGCCCACGCCCTGGCCTGCAGATAACGGGCGCTCTCGTCGGTGGTGCCGGCGAATGGTGGCTCGGTGGCGGGGAACCGCCAGGTCTCGCGGCTCACCACGAGATCGTCGATCGTGACGCGTGGCGTGTGCGCCCCGGCCGGCACCACGTCGAAATGGTTGAGGCTCGAGCTGCTGATCAGGTCGCCGACGACCTCGAGCAAGCCTCGCTCGAACGTCCCGTCGCGGCGCCGCACCCGCAGCCCCGCGGGCGTGCTGATCAGGTCGCAGTCGCCGATGGCCACGGTCGCCGCGGGGTCATAGCCGCAGGAGTCGCGCGCGAAGACGAGCCTGAGATCGCCGGGCGAAGGCAGCACGTTGGACAGCCGGGTCGAGGTGCCGCCTAGCTGGCCGGACTCGGCGAACCACACGGCCGGGCCGCGCAGGTCGTGCCGCAGGCCGGCGTGGATGCCGTCCGCGTCGGGGTGAAACGCCAGCCAGGTGGCGTAGCGTATGGTGACGACGCTGGGGTGGACCTCGCCGAGCACCCAGGTGAGCCGGCCGCCGGTGGCGGCGTCGGCACCCGCGATCATCAGGTCGGGGCTGTGGTGCACCGCCGTGGGCCAGGGCAGCGGCTGGGCCGGAAACTCCGCTGTCACCCGCTCCCGCAGGTCCGCGGCGCGGAACTGGACCCGCCTGGCGCCTTCCGGCAGCTCCAGGATGGCCGACCAGCGCTGCCGGACCTCGTCCATCACCGGCCCGATGAGCTTCGGCGGGTCGGCCATTACCTCACTGACGAGCATCCAGACGTCGGCGAACGGCACGACGTCGGTGCCGCGCGCGGCCGCCCGCAGCCGGTAGGCCTCCTCGAAGTGCCGCTCGTACAGCGCGCCGCTGGCCGCGGTGAACCACCGTGCGGTGTCGAGCACGAGCGCCAGCGGCGCGCGCAGGCCATCGAGCACGTCCGTGCCAAGTCGCACCGTGTCGCCGCGCAGGCACTCCTCATACGCAATCGTCCGGCCGGCGTAGAGCTCTCCCGCCCGGCGCGTGGGCGGGAGGTCGGCCAGCCGGGTGAACGTCGCCTCCAGGTCGTTCATGGCCGCGGCGACCCGCTCCGCGTCACCGGCGGCACCGGCCAGCTCATCCCGGGCCGCGGTCAGCTCGTCCAGGGCCTTTTCGGCCGGCCCGCGGATGCCGTCGTCGGTGACCCGCGCCAGCAGCGCCCGCATGGAGTGCTCGGGCCGCATGTCCTGCGGAGCCGCCTCGACCTGCCAGGCCAGCCGCTGGCTGTCGGCTAGCCGCGCCAGCACCGCGAGGACCTCTGCGTCCTCGCCGAGCCCGCTGCTGGGATCGGCGAGCACCTCGGCCACCACACCGCGAGCGTCGCGGATGCCGTCGCACGCCCGCATGACCGTCGCCTCGGCCTGCGTCAGCGGAATCGGTGGCGCCAGCGGGACGCGCAGCAGCGTGCCGTCGACACCCGCGAACGGCATCCGCCGCGGCACGAGCCAGGGGCGCAGCGCGTGGCTGTGGCCGGCCAGCATCGCCTGCACGGCCCAGCCCTCCAGATAGGTGACCCGGGCGGCGAGCGAGAACTCCGGTGCGGCGTGCGTGATGCGGAGGCCGGGGCCGTCATCGATCTGCGCCCAGCCCACCGGCCCGAAGAAGCCGATGGTGTCGTTCTTCGCGCAGTAACGCTGCACGTAGCTCGCGACGAGCGCCTGGTGCTGCCTGCGCTGCGCGTTGCGCTTGCCTGGCTCAGGCCCCCGGCGGACCAGCACGTCGATGCCGGTCGTCAGCGCGTGCCTGTTCTGCCAGCCCACCGCTTCCCGCAGCGCAGGCAGGCAGGCTGCCTCGTAGAGTGCCGCGGACAGGCGCTGGACCCCGGCGGTGAACTCGGCGGCGTAGACGGCGTCAGCCCGGTCCCGCGCAGCCGGATCTGAGACGGCCAGCGCCGGGTTGGCGGCGCCCGCGGCGATGGCCGCGTCCGCGGCCCGGGCGAGGTCGGCGTCTCCCAGCGCAGCGAGCAGGTGGATGGGGAAACCCGCACCGCGCAGGCACACCGTTCGCCACAACGCCCAGTCATCGGTCAGGCGCACCAGATGCGGCGCGAGGCCGGCGGCCCGGTCCGGCGCCACGGCCGGTGGCGGGGCGGACACCCGGTAGGCACCGCGGTCCCTGCGGCCGATGCTGCCAGGCACCGCCGCCGATCGCGGGGCACGGGCCGCGTCGATGGCGGTGGCACCGGCGGCGAGAGTGGGCGCCTGGTAGAACGCGGCCATCCCCAGGTCGACGCCGAACACCTCGCGGATCCGGAACATCAGGCGCGCCGCCGACAGGGAGTTGCCGCCCAGCACGAAGAAACTGTCCTCGCGGCCGATATCGTCACCGCGGGGGCCGTCCGCGGGCAGCAGCAGCCGCCAGATGTCGGCGAGCCGCTCCTCGGTGGCGCTTTGCGGAGGGGAAGCCGGCCCGAGGGTCTCCCGCTCGGGCGCGGGCAGCGCGGCCCGGTCGACCTTGCCGTTGGCGTTGAGCGGGAGCCGGCTGACCGCCTTGAATCCGGTCGGTATCAGGTACTCAGGCAGCCGGGCCGCGAGGAAGTCACGCAGCCGCGACGGCCGCAGCGAGCCGGGAGCTACGCCGTCGGCCGGCCTCACGTAGCCGATCAGGTACCGCTGCTCGCCCTCGCCCGCGGCCAGGACCACAGCGTCCCGCACGTCCGGATGCGAGCGGAGAACCGCGGCGACCTCGCCGGGCTCGACCCGGAACCCGCGGATCTTGATCTGATCGTCGACGCGGCCGGCGAATTCCAAGATCCCGTCCGCGCGCCAGCGGGCCAGGTCGCCGGTCCGGTACAGGCGCGTGCCGTGCCCGGACGGGTCGGGCACGAACGCCCGCGCCGTCGCCGCCGGGTTCCCGGTATAGCCGCGAGCCAGCCCGTCCCCACCGGTGTACAGCTCACCGGTCACGCCGATCGGCGCCGACCGCCCTTGCTCGTCGAGAACGTGCACGGTGGTGTGCTGGATCGGGCGGCCGATGGGTACCGTCTCCCCCACCTGACCCAGGTCGGTCATGACGTGGCAGGCGGTGAAGGTGGTGTTCTCGGTCGGGCCGTACCCGTTGACTACAGGCCGCCCGTGGCGCGCCGCGAGCACGGCGCGAACCGTGTCCGGATTGAGCACATCGCCGCCGGCCAGGATGAGGGGGACGTCGGCGATCGCGGCGATATCCGCCTCGGCCAGCTGATGGAACAGTCCAGCGGTGAGCCAGGCGACCGTCACGCCGCCGGTGCGCAGCAGCGCCGCGACATCGGTCAGCCCGAGCGGGCCGGGCGGCGCGATCACCATCGTGGCGCCGGTCAGCAGCGCGCCCCAGATTTCCAGCGTGGAGGCATCGAACGCGACCGGGGCCATGTGCAGCAACCGCTCGCCGGGACCGAACGAGGCGAACGACGGATGGCTGATGAGCCGGACGACCGCGCGGTGCGGCACGGCCACGCCCTTCGGCACCCCGGTCGAGCCCGAGGTGAAGCTGATGTAGGCCAGGCTCAGCGGGTGCGAGACATCCGGCGGCGCCGCGCTCTCATCGCCGCCCGCCGTGGCATCGCCGCCCGCCGTGGCATCGCCGCCCGCCGTGACCTCGGTGTCGACGTGGACCAGGTCCACCCCCGCCAGCTCCGGCATCGCGGCGGCGGTCTCGGCCGTGACCAGCACCAGCCGGGTACCCGCCGCGGCGATCATGGCGGCGATGTGCGTCGGCGGGCTGCCGACGCCGAGCGGCAGGTAGGCACCGCCGGCCTTCAGCACGCCAAGCAACACGGCGATGAGGTCGGGGCCGCGCTCCAACGCCACCCCGACCGGGGTACCCGTGCCCACGCCCCGGCGGCGCAGCCGCCAGGCCAGTGCGTTACTGCGCCGGTCAAGCTCGGCGTAGGTCACCGAGTCAGCCCCGAAGACCAGCGCCGTCGCGGCTGGATGGGCGGCCACCTGGGCCGCGAACAGCGCGGGGATCGTCGAAGCCGCAGGGTAGGGCACCGCCGCCCGGTTCCACCCGGCCACGATGCCGCGCTCAGCCAGCCGGCCGAGGTCAAGGTCGGCTAGTGGCTTCGATAGGTTGTTCGCGAGTTCGATCAGTGTTTCGCGCAGCTGGTCGAGCATCCGCTGGACGGACCCGTCGGCGAAGCGGCGGCGGTCCCAGTGGAACGACAGGCGGATCTGCGGCTCGTCAAACGCGCACAGCATCAGCGGATACGACGGCAGCCGGTCCACCCTGGCCGAGCTGGGGGCCGCGTCCCGGCCGGCCAGGGCCGCCTGCAGCCGGCGCCGGTCGAACACGAGCAGGGAGTCCACCAGCGCGGTGTCGGCGGGCAGCCCCGCCCAGGCCAGGGCCGACCCCATCGGCGTGCGCTGGTGCCCCCTGATCCGGCGGATCCCGTCGTCCACCGCCGTCACAAGCTCGCGCACGGACCATCCCGCATCGAAACGGACGCGCAGCGGCACCGTGTTGATCAGCGGTCCGATGACGGCGTCGGCGCCAGGGATGCTGTCGCGCCCGCACGACCGCGTCACCGCGAAGAGGACGTCGGCGACGCCGCCGTAACGCGCTCGCAGCAGTGCCCACGTGGCGCTGACCATGGTGCTTGAACTCAGCCCCGTGGCGCTTGCCGCCTGGCGGATCAACTCGGAGTCGGCCAGGGAGAGCACCGTCTCGGCCGTCATCGGCTCGGCGATCCCGGCCAGCTGCTCGCCGAGATAACCGGGCAGCGACCGCGGCAATACGGCGCCGGCCAGGTATTCGTTCCAGAACGGCTCGGATGCGGACGCGTCTGTCGTCTGCCACCACCGCACGAACTCACCGAACGGGGGACGCGGCGGCTCCGGCGCGGCGCGGCCGGCCCGGTGTGCCGCGTACGCCGCGGACACCTCCTCGACCAGCAGCCGCATGGAGCGCCCGTCCAGCAGCGCATGGTGGAAGGTCAGGACAGCGCGGTGCGCGGAGGACCCAGCGGCACCGCCGTCGGGCGGTGCCCGGCGCACGATCGTCAGGCGTACCGGCGGCCTTCTGGTCGGGTCGAATCGCTCGCGGCGGTCCGCGAGCAGAAACGACTCGAACGGGTGGTCTGGCCCGCTGGCCGGCGGCGGCGGAAGGTCGCGCCAACGGATGTCCATCGACGCGTCCGGGTCAATCACCTGGATGAGACCGTCCCCGTCATCCAGGCGAAACGATGTCCGCAGCACCTCATGCCGCCGCGCCACCAGGTGCCAGGCCGCCTCGAACGGCTCCCGCTCCAGCGGGCTGGTCCAGTCGAGGGTGAGCTGGATGACATCGACACCGTCGTCGGGGAACCGCAGGTAGTTGAGGATCATGCCGCGCTGAGCCGGCAACGCGGGATCCCACCCCGCCGACCCGGTCTGTGCCCCTGCTGTCCTGAGCGCGGGAGGGCGATCGACGTCCGTCGGCAGCTTGGTCAACTGGTGCCGGCCTGCTCGTGCTCGTCCATCCAGCGACGCAGCGACGCTGGCCGCATGTCGGTCCAGGTCTCGTCGATGTAGGCCAGGCACTCCTCCTCGGTGCCGGTGAAGCCTTCCGCCCGCCAGCCGGCGGGCAGGTCTCGCCCCAGGGGCCAGATCGAGTACTGCTCTTCATCATTGACGACGACCGCGTACGGCCGCGTCTCAACCGCATCAGGCATCAGCTATTTCCTTCGGCGTCAGGACGCGCCCGTGCTGGCCAGCAGCTGTCGGCGCATGAGGAACTTGCGGACCTTGCCCGTGGGCCCAAGCAGGACGCCATCGTCGGGTATGGCCATGACCTTCAGCGGCATGCTGGCCGCGGCCTCGCCGATCGCGTCGCGCACCCGGTCGGTGCGGTCAACCGCGTCATCGGCGTCGGTCACCAGAACGAGCAGCACCTCGATGACAAGCCTGCCGTCGTCCCGGCGGGCGGCCAGCACCGTGCAGTCGCGAACGTCCGGGCAGTCCCTGAGGATGCGCTCCTCGGACAGCGCGGTATAGAGCCAGTTCCCGTCGCCGAGTTCCACCGCGTCGCTGGCCCGGTCGACGTGATAGAAGTAGCCGTCTTCGTCGCGGTGCATCAGGTCGCCGGTCAGGTAGTAGCCGTTGAGGCGGGTGCGGAAGGTGGCGACCGAGTCGTTCCAGTATCCCAGGGCCAGCGTCGGCGACTTCATGGCGACCATCCCCACCTCGCCCGTCGGGACCTCCTGGCCGGTCCGCGGGTCCACCAGGATGATCTCGGCGAACGGCTGCGGCTTACCCACGCAGCGGCCATAGCGTTCGGTGTCAGGGCGGTGGCTGATCCCGAATCCGCCGTAGCCCATCTCGGTGGAGCCGAGCGTGTCGTTGAACCGCGACCCGGGCACGGTCACGACGCCGTCCTTGCTGTAGGCGTAGTGGCTGCCGACGGCGACCAGGCGGCGTATGTGCGCCTCGTGCGCGCAGTCCCCGCTGTTCGACCAGAACCGGACCGAGCTGATATCTCGCGTGGTCAGGTCGTAGCGGGCCAGCTCGGCCCAGGTGACGGCGAAGCCGTAGACCGCGGTCGGGTGCCAGCGCTCGATCGCGTCGATGATCACCTCGCCGCTGTGCTCGAACGCGCCGCCCTGTCCCGACAGGCACAGCAGCTCGTAGCCGTTGCAGAGCGCCTCGTTGAGGATGATGACGCCGGCCGTGTGCGCCTGCGGGAACGCGGACATCTCCCGCACCGGGCCGTGCTGGCGCGGCTCGGTCAGCCGGACCGCCCGCACGGCCGCGAACAGGCTCTGCTGGGAGTGCACGACGGCGGCCGGCCTGCGCGTGGTGCCGGACGAGTGCGTGATGGCCACCGGGTCGTCCGGGTGGTGCCGGTAGTGCGCGGGCGCACCGACCGGGTCACCCGTGCCGGTCTCGGCCGCGTCGCCGATGATCGGCGCGCCGAGGTCATGCGCGACCATCCCGACGTGATCGGCGTCGATGATCACCCCGACCGCGCGCAGCCGCCGGATGTACTCGGCCGCGATCTCGGCCGGCATGCCGCCGTTCATCAGGGCGGGTATCGCCCCGAGCCAGGTCAGTGCGAGGAAGTTGAGAACCACGTCAGCCGCTGATGTCACGTAGACCGCGACCGGATCGCGTCGCCCGATGCCGCGCCGGGCGAACCAGTCGGCCCGGGCGGCCACCCGCTCGGTCAGCGTGCGCAGCGACAGCGGCGTCCACGCCGCGATCGCATCGACCTCGGTGTCAAACGTCACCCGCGGCATGTCCATGTCGGCGCCGTGCTCGGCCAGCCTGAGCAGCACGTTGCCTGCGCCGAGTTCCGGGTCAGCGGCCAGTACCGCCCGTAGGTTGCTCGCGCTCACCGATGTGCCTCCTGTGACCGGCGCACGCCGCGATCCGCGGTCATGCGATCTCGCGGCTGAACAGCCGGGACGAGAACACCACGGCCACCACGGCCAGCACGGCCAGGATGAGGCTGGCCTGCCAGACCACCTGGGCGCCGAGCTGGCCTGCCATGACCGCCCGCATGCCCCTGGTCCCCCAGGCGAAGGGGTTCCACAGTGAGACACGCCATACCCACAGCGGCGCGACGGACAGCGGGATGAGGACCCCGGCCAGCAGCGAGAGCGGCTGGGCCACCGAGTTGATCAACGTGGGGAGCGAGTTCTCGTTGGGCACCAAGAGCGCCAGGTCGTAGGAGATCGAGACCCCGAGCACCACCATCAGCGAGAGCAGCACCAGGGCGAAGATCAAGTTGACCGGCTGCACCCGCAGGCCGAAGATGAGGGCGGCCAGCGTGACGACGAGCGCCTGGAACCCGATCAGCATGACGTACATGAAGACCCGCCCGAGCATCAGGGCGACGCGGCTGAGCGGCGTGACCCGGCACCGGGTGATGACTCCCTGGCGCATCGCGGCGAGCAGCGCGAATCCGGCGAACAATCCGCTGAACAGGCCCATGGCACAGAACAGCGAGGGTACGTAAGTCTTATAGACGCCGCCGCCTGAGGTGGACACGCCCATGACGGCCTTGAGGAACGGGGCGAACAAGATCAGGTAGGTGATGGGCTGGATCAGCGTGATCGCGATGGTGGACGGGTTGCGCACCAACTGCGCGGTCTCATATTGAAAGATCAGCCACGTGTCGCGGGCAAGCTTCATAGCTGTGGTCTTTCCCCTTTTCCGGTGGGCCGGTCAGTCGGCCAGAGTGCGGCCGGTCTTGGCCAGGAACACGTCGTCGAGACTCGGCCGGCGGTACTCGATCGCCCCTGGCTCGATCCCCTTGCTGTTCAGTGCGCGCATGATCTGCGGGATGGCCGTGGCCGCGCTGTCCACGTAGAGCCGCAGGGTGTGATCGATGACCTCGCAGGAGTGCACGTACGACTGCTCGGTCAGGAGCTTGGCTCCCTCTTCCATGGCGGCGGGCTCCGGCGCGCCCGCGGTATCGGCCGCGGCCAGGTCGACGACCACCACGTCGCCTGAGATCTCGCGCTTGAGGTCCGACGGGGTGCCCTCGGCGACGATCAGCCCGGCGTCGATGATCGAGATCCGGTCACAGAGCGCGTCGGCCTCATCCAGGTAATGGGTCGTGAGGAAGATCGTCATGCCCTGTTCGCGGAGCCTGCGCACCTCCTGCCACATGCGAGCCCGGCTCGGCGGGTCCAGCCCGGCGGTCGGCTCATCCAGGAAGATGACCTGCGGCGAATGGATGACGCCGAGCGCGACGTCGAGGCGCCGGCGCTGCCCGCCTGAATAGGTGCCGATAGTACGGTCGGCGAAGGCCTCGAGCTGGAAGGCGGTAATGGCCGCTTCGGCGAGGTCCTTGGCGGTCGATTTCGAGACGCCGTACATTCGCGCTTGATGCACCAGGTCGCGCCGGGCGGTGGACTGATCGTAGGTGCCGCTGGCCTGTGCGACGAAGCCAATGTGCTTTCGCACGTCCGCGGGGGCGCGGCGCAGATCCATCCCGGCGATCGTGGCGTCGCCGCCGTCCGGGCGGATCAGGGTGGCGAGCATCCGGAGGGTGGTCGTCTTGCCTGCTCCGTTGGGGCCGAGGAAACCGAAGATCTCGCCGCGCTGTACGGAGAAGTCCACGCCGCGGACCGCGTCGACGGTGGTGGCCTTGCGGCCGCGCTTGGCCCGGTATGACTTGCGCAGACTACTGGCCTCAATCAATCAAGTCTCCTGTTGAGCGAGCAAGCGAAAAAAGAAACGGTTGCGGATCCAGAGCGCGGGCGCAAGTTCACATCGTTAGGCTAAAGGGGACAGCTTAGTTACACAATGGGCGGTGTGCTGGGTTTGCGGCGGTCTCTCCGGGTTGCCCCTTTGGCGAACCTGCCCGGCTAGGCGGATTGTCTGCGCGACGTCGCCCCAGCTGCGGTAACACGCGACAGCGCGTCCGACAGCGCGGGCCCGATCCGGGCCACAGGCTCGGGCAGCAGCATGTGACGATGATCGCAGTCCAGTTCGACCGCCTCGATCGGCCCGTCGACGAACCTCCGCCAGCGGTCCAGCTTCTCGGCCAGGGCCGGCGGGTGACGGGTGGCGGAGAAGAACAGCAGCGGGCAGTGCACGCGACCGGGCTGGTGGGTGCACGCCACCGCGATGTTGTTCTTGATGACCCGCTGCAGGGCATGTATCCGCTGGTCCGGCCAGTCGTCCAGGCCCATGCCCGGCCGACGGCGGACCAGCTCGAACATCCGGGTCTCTGGTTCGCGGTCGGCGGGGGTCAGCGCGGGCACGTACCCGAACTGCGTGAGCACGAGGTTGTAGGTCATCCAGGGCTCTTCCCGCAGCCCGTTCGCCTCGACCCCAGCCAGGCTGGCATCCAGGATGACGAGCAGCCCGATCTGCTCGCCGCGGCGCTCGAGTTCCTCGGCGATGGCGAAGGCGACGTTGCCGCCCAGTGACCAGCCCAGCAGGTGGTACGGGCCGGCCGACTGGACCTTGCGGATCTGGTCGGCGTAGTCCCTGGCCATCTCGGTCATGCTGGCCGGCAGCGGCTCGGGCCGCTGCAGGCCGCGGGCCTGCAGGCCGTAGAGCGGGTAGCTGGCGTCCATGTGCGGGAGCAGGGCCAGGTAGCACCAGCTCAGACCCACCACGGGAGGCGCGAAGAACAGCCGCGGGCCGTCGCCGCCGTCTCGCATCGGCATCATCAGATCCAGGACGCCGCCCGCTGCTTTCGCCGTCGCGCGAGACATGCGCAGCGCCTTCAGGTCTTCCGGCGCGATCAGCCCCGCCCCCATCCGCGCGCGCGGACGGGCCGGCTCCGGCGTGCGGGCCGGCTCCGGGGTACGGGCCGGCCCGGGCTCCGGCAGCCCGGTGAGCGAGAGTCCCGCGGCGCGCAGCCGCCCGATCAGCCGCGTCGTGATCTCGATGATCCGCAGGTCCAGATCTTCCTCGGTCAGGCCGGCCGGCCTGAACTCGCTGGCGGCCGCGAAGTCGTGCAGCAGCGCGATGCCGCCGCGGCGCTGGATGAGCCGCTGCGCGATGGCATCCACGCAGGCGTCCACCGTCTGCCCGTGGCGGTACATGATGTCCCAGTCCCGGCCGTGCGCATGCCAGCCGACCGGCCCGGCGAAGCCGGGCACCGGCCAGTCGCCCAGGCCGTACGGCGGCCGGAACCACACTGTCTCGCCGAGGTAGCCGCTGATCCGCTCCGCGCATCGGCTGACCTCGTAGGCGGCGTTCTCGGCCGACTTGAACGGGCGGTGCCGGTCGCCGTGCAGCCCGATCACGTGCCCGCCGTCCCGGTAGGTGTCCAGCACGTCGCCGTGCCGTTCCAGGCTCTCGCCCAAGACGAAGAACGTCCCCGGCACGCCCTCGTCGCGCAGCACGCGTGACAGCTCGGCCGACCTGGGGCCGGGACCGTCGTCGAAGGTCAGCGCCACGCAGCCGGGCGGGAGCTCGGGCGTGCCGCACAGCAGGGGAAGCACATCATCGTCCATCCATGCCCTCCGACTGGGATAAAGGGGATAATCGAATGCTAGCCGGTGCCGGCCGGCCCGCCTAGCTGCCCGCGGCCGTTCCGGGTTAGGCGGCATCGGCAGGGGAGGCGCGGATATGGCGGAAGCATCGTTTCCCGGCTGGGACTGGGAAGATCCGGAGGGGCTTTCTGCCACGATGGATGCCTTCACCGCCAGCCTGGCCCACTGCACAACGCTGGAGCTTGTGGCCGGCACGCTGCCGGTCACGAGGCAGGATTTTCGCGGTCTCGGATTGACCGGAGTGGAGTTCGCGGCGTTCAGGACGAGGCACCCGTCGGGTCTTGGCACTGATCTGGTGGGACTGCGGACCGACTCCGCGGTGACCGAACCGGGCCGCCTCTACCGGGCTGACGGCGCGAGTTACTTTGCCGAGCTGGATATCGCCAAGCCGCTGCCGTTCGCGGCGGGCTGCGTGGACTGGGTCTATGCCGAGCACCTGATCGAGCACGTCCAGCCGTCCGTCGCGATCGGCTGGCTCAGCGAGGTGCGGAGAATACTGGCCCCCGGCGGCTTGCTCAGGCTGACCACGCCGGACCTAGCGAAGTACGCGGAGAGTTACGTCCGCGACGACGGGTTCCTGGCCAAGCATCGCAGGCGGCTGCGCAGCATGCGGGTCGGGCCGCCGATGCCGGACCGCCGGGCTTTCATGTTCAACCAGATTTTCTATCTCTACGGTCACCGCTGGCTCTATGACCTTGAGGAGCTTCGTTACGTGCTGGCCCGGGCCGGTTTCGAGCCCGGGGCCGTCCACAGCTATCCATTCCGGTCAGGCGCCAGGCCGGATGTCGCGGCGCTCGACTCCGTCCTCCGCAACGACGAGACAATATACGTTGAGGTCACCGCGTAGCGTCGGCCGCCGGGTTCAGTCCGCGAGCACGTGACCCGCGACGAAGTCAGCCAGCGCGCCGAGGGAGGTCAGGTCGGCCGGCTCGATCTCCTCGACGTCGATCTGGATCTCCAGGGCGTCCTCAAGCTCCAGCATCAGCTCCAGAGTGGACACCGATGTGAGCCCGAGGTCCTCCATCAGGCGCATGCTTTCCGAGAGCTCGACAGCCGCGTCCTCGGCGTCACGGGCGAGCAGCTTAGGCAAGATGACCTGCATGCTTTCCATCACCCTTCCCCGGAGGGCGCTGTCACTCATTTTCCACCTTTCCGCTGTGTCCGTCCGCGTCGACGAGCACGCTCTCGATGCGGCGCAGCAGGCCCGCCATGTCCGCCGGGCTCACGAAGTGACTGTCCGCCCACAGTTCAGCACACAGCATGTCCTGCGCGTCGATGATGTTCAGGAACACCTTCTGCTGAGGCATGTCATTGCGCTCTCCCCAGGTCAGCATCGTCCGGGTCAGCTCGTCCCTGAGCGGCGCCTGCCCGCAGGGTGCGTCGTTCCCGTCGCCGAGGATAGCCCCGGCGGGTTCGCGGCTGCGCACCCGGCGGTCGTTGAAGATCACGTCCCAGTCCGGCTCCGCCCCGCGCTCGGCCGCGAGCCGCTCGCACACCGCGCGCTTGCCCGCCGGATCGAAGTAGGCGTGTTTGTAGGCGCCGAGCGAGGACTGCCAGGCCCGTCTGACCACCTCCCCGAACGGGGCGCCCGCCACCTCGAGCACGCAGAGGCAGCTCTGCATCACCGGGCTGACCGAAGCGGCGAACCCGGGCCGGAACCGGTTGCTCACCACGAGGTGCAGCGCGACGCGGTGGTTTTCTGTGAGCTCGGCGAGCGCCACCGCGAAGGCGGCGAGCAGCACCGGCGACGTGCTGAGGCCGAGCCGGGCCGCGAGCATCCTGACCGCCAGGTAGCCAGCGCGCGACTCGAGGGTGACTTGCCAGAAACGCGGCTGCCGCGGGTCAGCTGACGGGCTGAACTGGCAGTCGGGGACGTTCGCGGCCAGCCGTTCGAAATAACGGAGCGAAGCCTCGTGCGCGCGGCGCGCGCCCGGACCGCCCTGCCGCCCGGCCTGCTCCATCGGCTGCATCGCCGTCACCGGCCCGGACCGCTCATCGCGGTGGTCGAAGTCGTCGTGCAGCGCGGCCAGGCCGAACGCGTCCACCGCGATATGGCAGATCATCTCCGCGACGTGCGTGGCGGCGCCATGCTGCGTGATCACAGCCATCCGCAGCGGCCATTCGTGCTCGTAGTCGAATGTCCGGGCCCGGTAACTGGCGGCGACGGCGTCCGCCGCCTCGCCTGGGTCGCCGTCGCCCGCATCGATGACCTCAAGCGTGATGTCGCCGGAGGCGTGTACCACCTGCCGGGTCTGCCCGCCGGGGTCGAAGCGCAGCCTGGTGCGCAGCGCCTGGTGCCGGCCCATGATGAACGCCAGGCCCGCCGCGACGTCCGCCACGGTCTGCCCGGGCGGCAGCGCCCGGGCGCCGCCCATCGGCAGCGAGTCGCCCTTGTCTTGCATCACAGACCAGATCTCCGCCTGGCCCCAGCTCAGCTCCGCGACGCCGGAGCCGTCACCCTCGAACTGTACGATGACCCTATCTGCCACAGATTTCCGCCCGCCTTCAGCCGTCCGGATAATACCCATAGGGCACCATCTGACGCCAGGGGTGGCCCGTGACCGGCGGCGAGCAGGACAGGCGGTGACTACGGCGGACATTACCGGGGACATTACTGGGGACATTACCGGGGATGACCTGGCCGGGGCGCTCGCCGAGGCAACCGGCGACACGTCGCTGCTCGGGGCCGGCCTCAGCGCCGCGACCCGGCTCGAGGGTGACCTTGGCCTCGACAGCGTGGACCTGGCGGCCCTCGGCGCGGTGCTGCGTGACCGGTACGGGACGGCGGTGGACCTCGTCGCGTACGTCGCCGGACTGAACATCGACGAGATCATCGAGCTGACCGTGGGTGACGTGACCGGCTACGTGAACCGGTGCCGTCCGGCCGGGCGACGGGCGGAACAACCGGCGGAGCAGCCCCCGTGAGCCGGTTCCTGATCGTGACGCTGCCGCTGACCGGGCACGCGCACCGCGCCGTGGCCGTCGCGAACGAGCTCAGCGCGCGCGGCCACGAGGTGGCCTGGTGCGGCTCGAAGGCGTACTTCCGGCCGCTGCTCGGCCCGGACGCAACGCTGTTCCCTACCGGCACCAGGCTCTTCCGTGACCAGGCCGGACACGGGATCGCCGCGCTGAAGTCGCTGTGGCAGGAGTACCTCATCCCGATGGCGCGCTTCATGCTGCCCTCCGTGGACCGCGCCATGCTCGCGTACCGGCCCGACATGGTCGTGGTCGACCAGCACGCGCTGGCCGGAGCGCTGGCCGCGCACCGGCACGGCCTGCCCTGGGCCACCCTGGCCACGGAGGCCATGGAGCTGACGCACCCGCTGGCGGCACTGCCCCGCGTGGACGCCTGGGTGCGTGCTCAGGTGGCGTCATTGTGCCAGGAAGCAGACGTTACGGAGGCCGGCTTCGATCCGCTCTGCTCGCCGTATCTGCTGATCGCGTTCACGACCTCGGCGCTGACCGGCGACCAGCCGTTCCCCGGCCACTTCGTCCTGGTCGGCGCGGCCATGCTGGAACGCCCCGCGGCCTTCGCCTGGGAGCTGGTCGACCCCACGCGGCGCAAGGTCCTGATCACCGTCGGCACCATGGCCACCGGCCTGGCGGCGGATTTCTACCAGCGGGCGGCGGCGGCCGTCGCCCCGCTCGCCGCCACGCTGCAGGCGATCATCGTCGGACCGCCCGACCTGCTGCCCGACCCGCCGGGCAATGTGCTGGTGGTGCCCTCGGTGCCGATGCTGGCCCTGCTGCCGCGGCTGGCGGGGGTCATCAGCCACGGCGGCATGAACACCGTGTGCGAGACGCTCGCGCACGGCGTGCCGCTCGTCCTCGCCCCGATCAGGCACGACCAGCCCGTCGTCGCGGCGCAGGTGGTACGGGCCGGAGCCGGCATCCGGGTGCCGTTCAGCCGGGTCCGCCCCGACCAGCTACGGCAGGCCCTGGTCACGGTCCTCGACGACCCGGCCTACCGGCGCGCCGCGATGAAGGTCAGGGACTCGTTCGCCGCCGCGGGCGGGGCGCCGACGGCGGCCGCGCACCTCGAGAGCTTCGTTCAGGCGGCCCGCTGATCGCTTCCGGCTACCTCGCTGGGACCCTTATGCTGTTCGCCCGGCACCTTGGCGACGTAGTCTGGGGACAGGTGCGACCGCCGCGGTAGCACTGGCCGTGGTCACGCTCGCCTGGTCGACGTGCTTGTTCGCTTGCAGCCTGAGGTAGGCCCAGATGACCATCACCGCCAGGCCGGACGGCAGCGCGCCGCGGCCCGAGGACTTCTACCGGACGATGCGGCTGATCCGCCGGTTCGAGGAACGCGCCATGGACCTGGTCAGGTCCGGCGAGATCGTCAGCGGCATTCATCCGTGCATCGGCCAGGAAGCGGTCGCCGCGGGGACCGGCGCCGCGCTTCGCCGCGACGACATCATGCTGGCCAACCATCGCGGGCACGGGCAGTTGCTGGCGAAGGGTTCGCAACCAGGCCGGCTGCTGGCCGAGATGGCCGGGCGGACCACCGGGGTCGCTCGTGGCCGGGGTGGTTCTTTTCATCCCTCCGACTTCAGTGTCGGCGTGCTCGGCTCGACCGGGTCGGTGGGGCACGGCGCGCCGCTGGCGGCGGGGGCCGCCTGGGCGCTGGCCCGGTCGGGCAGCGACCGCGTCGCGGTCAGCGTGTTCGGCGACGGTGCCGTCAACCAGGGCGCGCTGCTTGAGTCGTTCAACCTCGCCGCGCTGTGGCAGGTGCCCGTCGTTTTCATCTGCGAGAACAACCTGTACGCGACGACTCTCCCGATCGGGGCGAACGTGGCAGGCTCGGTCACCGGGCGTGCTGAGGCGTTCGGGATCCCCGCGGAGTCGGTCGACGGGATGGATCCCGAACCGGTGTACGCGGCGGTCGCCCGCGCCGTGGCCAGGGCCAGGGCCGGGCACGGACCCACCTTCGTGGAGTTCCGCACCTACCGGTTCGAGGGCCATCACACCTTCGAGCTCACGACCAGGCCGCGGTACCGCGATCCGGAGGAGGTCGCCCGCTGGCAGGCGCGTGACCCGCTGGCGTTGCAGGCCGGGCGGATACCCGAGGACGTGCGCGGGCAGATCGATGCCGAGGTCGAGGTCATCGTGGCCGAGGCCGTGCACTATGCGCTGGCGGGCCCGAAGCCGGACCCGGCCGATGCCCGCCGGTACCTGTACGCGTCCGGCCTGCAGACCAGGCCGGGCGTAGCGGCCCGGGCCGAAGAAAGGACGGTGTGACGGTGCCCAAGCTGTCCTACACGCGGGCCCTGAACCAGGCGCTCGCCGCCGAGATGGAACGCGACCCCGCGGTGTTCGTGCTCGGCGAGGACGTCCGCCACGCGCTCACCAACGTGACCGTCGGGTTGTTCGACCGGTTCGGTCCGGAGCGGATCGTGGAGACGCCGCTGTCGGAGCAGGCCGTCACCAACTTCGCGACCGGTGCCGCCATGGCCGGGCTAAGGCCGGTGGTGGAGTACCAGATCCCGTTTCTGCTGTTGCTGGTCTTCGAGCAGATCGTCAACCAGGCGAACAAGTTCCCGATGATGAGCGGCGGGCAGGCCCGGGTTCCCGTCACCTACCTGCTGCCCGCCGCGGGCTGGCGGTCCGGGTGGGGCGCGCAGCATTCCGACGAGCCGTACAGCCTGTTCGCCCACTACGGTGTCAAGACCGTGGTGCCCGCTACTCCGGCGGACGCGTTCGGGCTGTTCACCTCCGCGATCAGGGACGACGACCCGGTGGTGGTGTTCGCCCCGATCGGCTCGCTGGCGATGCGCCAGGACGTGACGCCGAGCGACCTGGTGCCGGTGCCGCTCGGCACCGCGCGGGTGCACCGGGAGGGGCACGACGTGACGGTCGTCGCGATCGGGCATCTGGTGTACGACGCGCTGGCGGTAGCCGACCAGCTGGCGGACCAGGTATCGATCGAGGTGCTCGATCCCCGGACGCTTTATCCCTTCGACTGGGACGCGCTGGCCGCGTCGCTGGCCAAGACGGGCCGCCTGGTCGTCGTCGACGACTCAAACCGGACCTGCGGCATGGCCGCCGAGATCCTCGCTACCGCCACCGAGGAGATGCACCTGGTCGCGCCGCCACGGCGGATCACCCGGCCGGACGGCGCGATCCTGGGATCCGTGCCGGACCTCGACCTGGCGTTGCAGCCCAGCCGGCAGGTCCTCGCGGACACGGTGCTCAAGGTGGTCAAGAGCGGCTAGCCCGCCCGGCTACACGATGGGCGCGGTGCTGGCCGCAAGACGCGCCAGCCGGTCCGACAGCGCCGACCCGATCCGGGCGACCGGCTCGGGCAGCAGCATGTGACGATGATCGCAGTCCAGTTCGACCGCCTCGATCGGCCCGTCGACGAAGGACCGCCAGATGTCCAGCTTCTCGGCCAGGGCCGGCGGGTTGCGGGCGGCGGAGAAGAACAGCAGCGGGCAGTGCACCCGGCCGGGCTGCTGGGTGCACGCCACCGCGATGTTGTTCTTGATGACCCGCTGCAGGGCATGTATCCGCTGGTCCGGCCAGTCGTCCAGGCCCAGGCCCGGCCGGCCGCGGACCAGCTCGAGCATCCGGGTCTCCGGCGCCGGGTCGGCGCGGGTCAGCCCGGGGACGTACCCGAACTGGGCGAGAACGAGGTTATAGAAAAACCAGGGCTCGTTGCTCTGCGGGATCGCGGCGATGTCGGCCAGGTTCGAGTCCAGGATGACGAGCAGCCCGATCTGCTCGCCGCGGCGCTCGAGTTCCTCGGCGATGGCGAAGGCGACGTTGCCGCCCGCTGACCAGCCGAACAGGTGGTAGGGGCCGGCCGGTGAGACCGTGCGGATCTGGTCGGCGTAGTCCCTGGCCATCTCGGTCATGCTGGCCGGCAGCGGCTCGGGCCGCCGCAGGCCGCGGGCCTGCAGGCCGTAGAGCGGGTAGCTGGCGTCCACGTGCGGGAGCAGGGCCAGGTAGGACCAGCTCAGGCCGATCAGCGGATGTACGCAGAACAGCAGCGGGCCATCGCCGCCGACTCGCATCGGCATCACCAGATCCAGGATGCCGCCTGCTGCCTTCGCCGTCGCGCGGAACTGCCGCAGGGACTTAAAGTCGGCGGCCGGGAGCATCCCCGCGGGCACGTCCGCGGTGGCCGGCTCGTCCGCCGTGGTGGCCGACGGGGGCGCCAACCCGGGCGTGCCGTCCAGCTGACGAGGCACATCATCGTTCATCCGCGCCCTCCAGCCAGCGCCGCGAGCCGTGCGGCGGCGGCGTCGGTTCCGCCGGCCGCCGAGTACTCCGCGCCGATCTTGCGCGCGTGCGCACGGTAGCCCGGCTCGTCGAGGACGGCCGTCATCGCCGCGGTGAGCTGCGCGGCGGTCGCTTCGGCGAACGAGACCGCGATACCGGCTCCGGCCCGCGTTACCTGCTCAGCCACGGCCAGCTCGCCCAGGCGTATCGGCGCGACGACCAGCGGCACGCCGTGGGCGAGCGCCTCATTGACCGTGCTCTGCCCGGACTGGCAGATCACCGCGTCGAGGCGCGCCATCAGGTCGAGCATCGGGACCCGCGGAGCGACCAGGACGTGGGGCGGCGGATCGGGCACCGCGTCCGCGGCGGCATTGAGCACTGCCTGCACCCGGCCTGCCATCGGTTCCAGCGCCGCGATCACCCGGGCCAGGAAGTCGTTGACCAGGTGCGCGGACAGGGTGCCTGCGGTGACAAGCAGATGCTGCCGGCCAGGATCCCACCAGTCCCAGTTGAAGCCGGGATCGGTGCGACGTGAGCCGAGCGCGGCCCCGATCAGCAGGTAGTGGTCCGGCAGCGGCGCCGTGCCATTCAGCGCCTGCGTGGTCGTCGCGATCACCAGGTCCGGCGAGAAGCGCAGGTCGGCACTATCGTCAGCGGTCAGGCCTGCGCTCTCCCTGACCCGCGTCAGCTTCGAGTGCACCCAGTCGTGCAGGCCGGGGTCCTGTTCGGGCGAGGTGACCTCAAGGACGCCGGTGCACAGGGTCGCCCACCGGATGCCTTGCCTGCAGGCCGCCAGGGCGCCGGCCAGCGCGTACTGGTCAGCGATGAGCACGTCGGGCTGGTAGTCCGCCACGGCGTGGTCGACCGGGTCCTGGATGAAGCGGTTGAGCGGCAGCAGGTACCCGTCCCACAGTTCCCTGATCGCGGCCACGCCCACTTCCCGGAACGCGCGGTACGAGCGCTTGCCGGTCGGGTAGATGGTCACGCCTGGTCCGACGAGCGGCCGCAGGTCGGTCTCGGGCCCGCACCAGGCCACCTCGTGCCCCCCGGCGGCCAGCGCGTCACCGATGGCCACGGCCGGCCACAGGCGCGCGGTGACGGGGACAACGACGAAAAGGAACCGGGACACGGCATAATCGTTGCATACGTTGACATTCCTGATCCATCCTGAGGCGGGGGTAGCGTGACGGCTCTCGAGGGTGTGTCGGTCTACCTGCCGTCGGCCCGGATACCCATCGAGAGCCTGGCCGGCCCGCTCGGCCTGACCGGCATGCAGGTGAAGCTGTTCCGGCGGTTTCACGGTCTGAGTGAGGTCAGCCGCGACCAGGACGGATCGCTGTACGACCTCCTGATGAAGGCCGCCACCGGGCTGACAGCGCTGCGCGGCCAGGAACACCGTGTCCGCTATGTCCTGTACGCGCGGGCCATGCCCGTGGTCGCGCCGTACCCGGTCAACCCGCTGCACGAGGTCTGCCGCGCGCTCGGGCTCGGTCACGCGCTCGCGTTCACCGTCACGCACCAGTCATGCGCCGGCGGCCTGCTGGCGATCGACGTGGCCGGCCGGCTCCTGGCCGCCGACGCCGACGCAGGCACCGCCGGCACCGCGGGCGCGCCGGACGGGGGGCCGGACGGGGGGCCGCCGCTCGCGCTGGTTCTCAGCGGTGAGAAGGCGTTCACCCGCGCGGCCCAGATGTTCGCGGACACCACCGTCTTTGGTGAGGGCGCGTCCGCGTGCCTGGTCAGCGCGTTCGGCGCGCGCGACCGGCTGCTCGCGTATGCGTCCAACGTACGGGGTGAGTTCGACAGCGCCACCGGCGAGAACGACGCACGGCTGCAGCGTGAGTACCGGCCCTCGCTGGCTGAGGTGATGCAGCAGGCCCTGGACGAGGCGGGCCTGACCCTGGACGACATCCGGGTCGTGCTGCCGCACAATGTCAACCTGGTCACCTGGCAGCGGATGTGCACCCTGCTCAAGTTCCCGCGCGACCGGGTGGTGCTGGACAATATCGCCGCCAGCGGTCATGTTTTCTGCGTGGATATGTTCGCCAACTACCAGACCGCGCGCGAGCGCGGCCTGTTGCAGCCAGGCGACCGCTACCTCGCCGCCGCGGTCGGCGCGGGGGGCGGCGCGACGTTCGCGGCGATGGTGTTCGAGCACTGACCGAGGAGGCACGAGATGGCAACACCAGAAACCGGCGTAGAAGGTGAGTTCCGGCTGCGGGTGGTCGACACGATGACCACGGTGCTGGCCCGGCTGCTCGACCGGTCTGAGCCGGTCACCGAGAACATGCGCCTGATGGAGGAGCTCGGGTTCAGTTCCACGTTCGGGCTCGAGCTGCTGCTCGAACTGGAGGACCAGCTCGAGATTCTGGTCGACGTCGAGCTGATGGACCAGGACGTGATGGAAACGGTCGGGGATCTGGCGACGTTCATCGCCGGCCATTCCCGGCCCGCCTAGCCGCCGTGTTCGTGGCCGGCCCGCCCGCCGGACCGTCCCGGCACCACGACCGTGACCTGCACCTGGTCCGGGCCGTGCGCCGTAGCTTCACCGGGCCTGCCGAGTTCCTCGCCGATCCCGCGAACCGGGCCCGGGTCGGCGAGTACCTGGCGGACATGGCCAGGCCCTACGCGCGCGAGGTGCCGGCCAGCCTGTTCGGCGACCCGCCATCACCGGCCCTCGGCCATTCCTACGGGGAGATGGGCGAAGCGCTGATCGAGGCGGCCGTGTCGGCCGAAGAACCGGTGGACCTGCTTGTGCTGGCGTTCTCCGTCCACGACCTGTGGCCCGGCCGGCCGGCCGCGGCGTATCTCAGTCACCTCACTCCTGGTGCGCCGATGGCGTTCGCTGTCTGCGACCAGGGCCCGGCGGCGGCCTTCAGCGGCCTGCGGATTGCCCGCGCGTACGCCTCGTCGGCCGCCATCCGGCGGGCGCTGCTGATCGTCGTCGAGCAAGCGGCGCTCCCCTATTCCTCCCCGGGGCCGTTGCCCGGCCGGCACCAGGGCGTCGCCATGCTCTTCTGTGCCGATGCGATGCCGCCGGCCCGGGTCGCCGCCCTGCGCCAGCATGCGGGCGTCCCGCCCGGCGATGCGGCCGGCCTCGCCGCCGCTGACCTCGCTGAGCTGGCGGCCGGCTACCACCAGGTAGGACTGGTGCTCGGTGACGCGCTCGCCGCGGTCTGGGCTGCGCCCGCGGCCGGGCGGGTGCGGGTGATGCCCCCGGGGCAGCCGTCCACCGGGGTCTGGTGGGGGCTCATCGACGAGCTGGCCGACGGCGCGGGCCACCCGGACCTTCTGGTGGCCGCCGATTACGATCCCGGCCTTGGCTATCTGTGCCTGACCGCCTTCGACACCGGGACACGTGCTAGCCAGGCTGAGCGGCCGCGCTGAGCACCCTGGTCCGCGCGGCCGGGTCGAAGGCCGCCTCGACGGCCACCTCCTCGACGCCGCGCACGAGCGCCTCGGCCTGCTCGCTGGTCAGGCACCACAGGTCGACCTGCATGTGCAGGGATACGATGCCGGGCAGGTTCTCGACGATGATGTTGGCCTGCGTGTGCAGGTTCTCCAGCGGGCTGAGCCAGGCCAGCGAACTCTCGGGCAGCCGCTGGCTGATCAGCTCCTTGGTCACCTCGCCGGAGCCGGCCTCCCGCGCTGCGCCCCTGATCATCGGCCGCTGATCGTTGAGGCGGCAGCTGACCCGGGCCGGATAACCGCGTTCGGCGTCCAGCCGCGCGATGACCTCGCTGAGGTCAGCCGGATCGTAGTAGGCGCGCAGGCCGGCGCTCAGCGAAGCGCTGCGGGCTTGCCCGACCACCTCATCGATCGAGGTGTCCGTGACGTCGATGGTGACCACCGAGTTCTGCGCGATCACGGCGATGGCATCGGCGAGACCCGGCCTGAACCGGTTATTTATCATGACCTGGAGCGTCAGCGGATGCACCCCGGTGGCGCGCCCGATGGCCGTCGCGACGACGGCGAGCATGACCCGCGAAGCATCCGTCCCTGTGCGTTCGGCGATGGCCAGCATGGCCAGGTGAGCCGCGCGCGAACGGAACCGGACCTGGCCGTACCGCGGACCCGCCGGACCCGGCGCGTCCGGCGGCTGGGCGGGCTCGCCGAACGTCAGCACCGGGATGTGCCTGAGCTGAGATTCCCAGTACCGCATCGTGCGGGCGCTCAGCTGCCGAAGCTGCGGTGTCTGCTCGCTGCGGGCTACGTCGTAGAACTGCGGGCGCGGCGAGTCGATGGCCCTGTCGCCGGTCAGCTCATCCAGGAGCAGCATGTGCGCCGCGCCGTCGGCGACCAGATGGGAGAGGACCCAGACCAGGTACCGGCAGGCGCCGCGGTGCCTGAGTACCGCCATCCGCAGCGGCCAGTCGCGCTGGAAGTCGAACCGCGTGGATGGCCAGGTGTCGAAGAGCTCCACTGCGTACCGCGCCAGGCCGGCCTGGTCGGTGTCATCGGGGATCGTCAGGATGTCCAGGCTGGTCTCCCCCGACCTGGCTATCTCCTGGCTCGGGTGGCCCGCACCGTCGGTCCTCAGCCGCGCCCGCAGCGCGGCGTGCCGGCCCATCAGGCCGCTCAGCCGGGCCGCCGCTTCCTCGATGGTGATGCCCTCGGGCAGCCCCATCCTTCCCGGCATGCTGAACTGGCTGCCGCTGGCCTGCATATCGAGCATGATCGCCCGCTGGCCCCAGGTCAGCGGTTCGACGCCGGCCTCTCCTCCGGTGAACGGGACGACCATCCGGTCCCGGCGCAGCGGCTCGACCATAGCTGATTCTGGCCTGCGGCCGGCCGCGCTTGTCAATGCCCGGCCGCAGTGCCGAACCAGGCCCGCAGGCGCGACGCGGCCTGCGCGATCGCCGCCCGGCTGGCGTCCACGGAGCCGGCCATCGTGAAGAACCCGTGCGCCATGCCCGGGTAGCGGCTCAGCTCGGCCTGGACGCCCTCGTCGGCTAGCCGGCGGGCGTACGCCTCGCCCTGATCGCGCAGCGGGTCGTACTCCGCGGTGATGACGAGCGCCGGAGGCAGCCCGGCGAGGCTCTCGGCGCGCAGCGGCGAGGCCAGCGGGCTGGCCGCGTCGGCGGAATCCGCCAGGTAATGGTCGCGGTACCAGGCCACTGAGCGGCGGTTGAAAAGAAACGGGTCGTCCGCGGCCCGCATCGACTCGTCGTCGGCGAGCTGATCGGTATTAGGGTAAACGAGCAGTTGGCCGACCAGGGCCGGGCCGTCGGCGCGGGCCCGCAGCGCTACTCCCGCGGCCAGGTTCCCGCCGGCGCTGTCACCGCCGACCGCGAGCCGGGCGGGGTCGGCGCCGATCTCGTCTGCGTGCTCGGCGACCCAGCGGACCGCCGCGTAGCAGTCGTCGATGGCCGCCGGGAACGGGTGCTCGGGAGCCAGCCGGTAGCCAGGGACGACGACCAGCGCGCCGCAGGAGTTGGCCAGGCTGCGGCAGACGCCGTCGGCCGTATCGATGGTGCCGAGCACCCACCCGCCGCCGAAGAAGTAGAGCAGCGCGGGCAGCGGGCGCCGGATGGCGGGCCGGTACACGCGCAGCCGCAGCTCGCCGCCGGGCCCGGCCATGCTGACATCGTCGACCTCGTCAACGGGTTCCGGTTCGCCGCCCCCGGCCCGGATCGAGGCCAGATCGGCGGCCCTGGCGTCGGCGAGCGACATGGCGTACAGCGGTGGCACGTTGTCCCGCTCGCGCTGGTCGCGCATCGCCTGTAGTTGCGGGTCGAGTGGCACCGCCTGCACACCCTTTCGTCCGGGCCAGCCGGGCCGTCTGAGCCCACCGCCCGCTCGTGCCAGTCGTCCCGCCGATGATAAGCTATCTCGTAACAGAATGTCATTCTTGAGAATGGTGTTGCGTAATAGGCCGCTACGCGGCCACGACGCCGAGGCAGGGTACCCGGACCGGTGGTCGAGATAGCGCGTGCGGCGCTGCATACGTCGGTTACCGATCCGGTGTCAGCGTCGATGAACTTCCTTAACGAGGTAGCCAGTCGCTTTCCTGCCGCGATTTCGCTCGCGGCGGGCAGGCCTTTTGATGAGTTCTATGCCGTCGAGGACGTCGAGCGGTACCTGGCCGCTTATGTCGGGCACCTGCGCGCTCAGGGCATGAGCGAGGCGCGCGTCCGGCAGGCCATCCTGCAGTACGGCCGGACGAACGGTCAGCTCGGGGCGATGATCGCCCGGATGCTGGAGATCGACGAGGATATCCGCGTTCCCGCCGAGTCGGTGATGGTGACCTCAGGCTGCCAGGAAGCGATGATCATCGCGCTGCGCGGGCTCTGCGCGGGCCCGCAGGACGTCGTCCTCGCCGCCGAGCCCTGTTACGTCGGCTTCACCGGCGCCGCGCGCGTGCTCGGCATCACCGTGGTTCCTGTGCCAGAGACGGCGCAGGGCCTGCGTCCGGAAACGGTCGCGCGCGTCGCCCGCGAGGTACGTGCCAGCGGTGGCCGGCCCCGGGCTTTGTACGTGGTATCGAACTTCGCCAACCCGTCCGGCGTCTCGCTGAGCGACGGGGTACGCCGCGGGCTGATCGACGTGGCGGCCGATCAGGACCTGCTGATCCTGGAGGACGATCCGTACGGGCTGTTCGGGCTGGACGACCAGCGCAGCCCGGCGCTGAAGTCACTGGACACCGACCAGCGGGTCATCTACCTCGGCTCGTTCGCCAAGTCGGTATTCCCCGGCGCCCGCGTCGGCTTCCTGGTCGCGGACCAGACCGTCGTCAGCGCGGCCGGACACCGCAGCCTGCTGGCTGACGAGCTCTCGACGGTCAAAAGCATGATCACCGTCAATACCTCTCCGATCGCGCAGGCCGTCATCGGCGGCGTGCTCGTGTCGTGCGAGTACAGCCTGCGCGCCGCGAACCGGGACAAGATAACGTTCTACCGGGGCAATCTCCGCACGCTGCTGGCCGCGCTCGAGCGTCATTTCAGCGATCAGGGGTTCGCCTGGAACTCGCCAAGCGGCGGCTTTTTCGCCGTCCTCGACGTGCCCGTCCGCGCCGACGAGAAGCTGCTCGAGCTCTCCGCACGGGATTACGGCGTGCTGTGGACGCCGATGAGCTTCTTCTACCTCAACGGCGGGGGCAGCCACGCCATCAGGCTCTCGTGCAGCGCACTGACGACTGACCAGATCAATGAGGGCGTCCGACGCCTGGCTGCCCTGCTGGCCGACGTCCGGACGTGACCGATCTGGTCCGGGTCTGGATCGTTCCCGTCGACGTGCCGCCAGCTACCCTGGCCCGCTGCCGGGACGTGCTCGATGACAGCGAGCGCGCCCGCGCCGCGGCCGCCCCGAGCCCGCGCGACCAGCAGAGTTTCACGGTCGCGCACGGCGCGCTCCGGATCCTGGTCGCCCGCGGGCTGGAAACACGGCCCGCGGCGCTCCGCTGGAGCCCGGGCCGGCACGGCAAGCCCGGGCTCGTGCCGCCGTGGTCCGGCCTGCACACCAGCCTGTCGCACTCGGGAGACATGACGGCGGTGGCCATCAGCACCGGCCGGCCGGTAGGTGTCGACATCCAGCACCTGGTGCCTGGCCTGGACACCGTCGGGTTGTCCGCGCGTTTCTTTGCCCCCGATGAGGCCGGGTACGTCGCCGCGGGTCGCGACGCCAGCGTCCGGGCGGACCGGTTCGCGCACCTGTGGGTCCGCAAGGAGGCGGCCGTCAAGGCGGCCGGCGGCCGGCTGTGGGCCAATCTGGATATCGCGGTGCGCAACCGCGATGTCGTCCGCTGCACCGAGCCGGCCAGCGCGCACCGGGTCGCGGACATCACGGCGCCGGTGAGGTTTCGTGCCGCGGTGGCGCTGACCGGCACCGCGCCGTTCGTCGTGGCCGCCGCCGCCTGGCCGGACGAGGAAACGGCGCCGACGTTGGTCAGCTAGCGGCCGGCGACCATATCCTCCCCGCCGCTACACCGCCGGCACCCGGTCGCCGATGGCGGCGAGGATGCCGTCCCACAGCCCGGCCCGGGCCGCGAGGGCGAGGTTGATCGTCTCGGCGCACTCCGCCCACTTGACGTCGTCGTCACCGCAGAGGTCCGCGAGCATCTGCATCGCCATCGGCGTGTGCTGCTCGCCGTCGACCTCGATGTGACGAGCCAGGTAGTCGACGAACGTGTCGAGCGATCCGAGGCGCTCGTTGACCCCGACGACCTGCTGGAACATGTCGGGGATCAGGTCTTCGCGGCCAAAGGCGAACGCCGCCGCCTGCGCGTGCACCGGCGCGTTCCCGATCAGGCCCCAGGTGAGCCTGACGAACTCGGCCGCGGGCACCGGCACGTTCGCGCCGTCGAGCGCCTCGAGGACGGGCTGCTTGCGCCGGAGTCGTTCGATAAATTCCGAAATCACCGTGGTGTCGGCGCCGGCCTGGGTCATCCCGGCCAGGTAGAGCTCGAAGTGGCTGATGAAACCGCCGCCGAGCTCGTCACTCTCCTCGACCAGCACGATGTCGTTGATGAGCCGGCGGCTGCCGGTCGGGCCGGTCGGAACCCATGGCACCTCGACGCAGGTCAGGTTGCGCTGCAGCGACTTCAGCAGCGACATGAAGTCCCACACGGCGAACACGTGGTGCTCGGTGAACGTGCAGATGGCTTCGCGGGTGTCCAGCGCGGCATAGATCGGGTGGGTGATCACCCGGTGGCGAGCTTCGGTGATCTGGCTCTCGAGCCGGTCGATCCCTGGGTGCCGCTGCCCCCAGTCGTAACGAGACATGCAAAAGCCTCCTGTGTTGGTGTCCGCCTAGCTGGACGGGTCGGGGTTGCGCCACAAGACCGGGCAAAACTGCGGGTCGGCGTAGTCAGGACGGCCGTCGGGCCGCCGCCTGACCAGCATGTCGTGGTTGTAGGCGAGGGTCTCGCCCGTGCTCAGCACGTACGGGCGGTAGGCGTTCTCGCCGTCCTGCAGGTGGAAGGAGACGGCCCGGCGCGGACGGCCGCTGCGGTTGGCGGCGCTGCCGTGGTAGATCCGGCAATGGTGAAAACTCATGTGGCCCTTGGGAATGATGATCGGGACCTTGACGACCTCGGCGTGGTTGTAGGCCGCGTTCTCGGCCAGCACGCGCTCCAGGTCGCTGTGGTCCCGCTCGGCGAAGTGCCTGGTCATCGAGTCGTCCCGGGCCAGCTCCCGCCAGCGGTGGCTGCCGTCGATCATCGTGATCGTGCCCATCTCCTCGGCACAGTCGTGGAACGGGATGAACGCGGTCAGCATCCGGTCCGAGGTGCAGGTCGACCAGTAATGCTTGTCGAAGTGCCACGGCACCACGTTGGTCGGCTCGGTGGCGATCGGCGGCTTGAGGATCAGCGTCGACTGGAACACGCGGATCTCGTCGGCCTGCGCCAGCCGGGCCGCGACGGCGCCGATCAAGGGCTTGCCGAGGATCTTCGCCAGGCCATCGTGCTCGTAGTGGATGTAGTCGTTGTGCCGCTGCACGTCGCCCTGGGACGGCTCCCAGTAGGCGAGCTTTGGCGGCCGCACCGGCAGGGTGCGATCCCGTTCGCCGGCGTAGTACCGCAGGCTCATCGCGACCAGCTCATCGACCTCGCCGTCGGTGAACAGCTTCTTGCTCAGGTACCAGCCGTGCTCGGCGTAAAAGGCGACGTCGTCAGCCGACGGCAGCAGGGTGTATTCCTCGTCCGTCAGCATGAATCGAGTTGCGGTGCTCACCAGTCGTGCTCCCCTTCGTTCCGGTCAGACCCGGCTCGGGTCGGCGGTGTCGCGGATCTCGGCGAGCTCGCGTTCCTTGGCCGCGTACAACGCCGGGATGTTGCTCGTGCCGAAGGTGCGCGCGCCGTGCCGGTCGATCAGCTCGATGAAGTAGGTGCGCCTGATGTGCGTCGACTTGGCGAAGATCTGGTACATCTGGCCCCAGTGATCCCGGTCGACCAGGATGCCGAGCGGGCGCAGCGCGTCCACCTCGAGTTCGGTGGCGCCCAGCCGCGAGGTCAGCACGTCGTAGTAGCTGGCCGGCGTCGGCGCGAACTCAACGCCCCGGTCCGCGTAGGTGCGGACCGCGCGCACGATGTCGTGGGTGCCAAACGCGACGTGCTGCACGCCCGCGCCGTGGTGCCAGGCCAGGAAGTCGTCGATCTGGCCGGGCTGGCGGCTGAGGTCAGGCTCCATGAACGTGAAGGTGACCCCGCCGGACGGGCTCTGCACCACCTTGCTGCGCATGCCCTGCTCGCCGACCTCGATGTACTCCTCGAAGATGACGGCGAAGCCGAACGCTCGCTCGTGCCGGGCGATCGTGGTGTCAAGCTCGCCGACCGGCACGCACACCGCCGCGTGGTCGATGAGGCGCAGCAGCCCGTCCTCGGCGGCCGGGCCGGGATCGGCCACCATCTCGATCGCCCCGGGCAGGAAGCCCGTGTCGGCGCCGTGCCGCTCGACCAGGCGGTACACGACGTCGCCGAAGCCCGCCACGGCCGCGGTGACGACCGTGGTGGCGCCGTCCGTCCAGGTCCGCGGCTGGCTCAGGGCGGTGGCGCCGCCGTCGACGGCCGCGGTGAACGCGGCGGCGGCATCGTCGGTGCGGAACGCGGTGACGGCGGCGCCGTCACCGTGCGTGGCCACGAACCGGGTGACCGGATGATCGGGCCGCAGGCCCGAGGTCAGCAGCAGCCGGATCTGATGCTGGCCGAGCAGCACGCTGCGCTGGCCGGGCAGCCCGGTCTCCGGGCCGCCGTGCCCGTAAACACGGAAGCCGTACGCGTCGCACAGGTACTGCGCCGCCTGACCGGCGTCACCCACATAGAACTCGATGTGGTCCATGTCGAGGACATTCATCGCTTACTTCCCTCTCAACTGGTCACGACAACGGCGGCGGCACGGTCCCCGTCGTCCTCGGTCACCCCGAGGCCGACCCACACGACAAGCACCTCATCCGCGTCCGCGTCCTCGATCAGCGCCGCGGCTATGTCCAGCCCGGCCCCGAGTCCGCCCACGCACGCGATCGGCCCGGTCAGCTGCCATCGCACGGCCAGGTAACCGGCCACCGCGTTCGGCACCGACTGGAAGAACAGCAGCGGGCCGACCCGCTGGCCGAGGTCGACCGCGCGGGCGACGTGCGCCGCGCTGGTGACGTCACCGAGCGCGGTCGCTATCACGATGGCGGTGACCCGGTCCGGTGCGGCCGGCTCGGGACGGCGGCCCAGGGCCCGGCCGGCCGTCTCCGCCAGCAGCGGGCTGAAGGTGGACTCGATGAAACCGGCGAGCGGCTTGACCGCGGTGTCGGCGTCCGTCTCGGGCCAGCACCCGGCGGCCAGCACGGTCAGGCCGGCCGCGACCGCGGCCGAGCCCAGGGCGGGCAGGTCAATAACCGCGACCGGGGCGCTCCGGGTCATGACCGGCCGATCACAAGCGCGGTGTTGGCCCCGCCGAAGGCGGCATTCAGGCTCATCGCGTACTCCGGGGTGGCCGCTAGCGGCTCGCCGAGCACGAGGTTGAGGCGGCACCCGTCGTCCGGGCCGAGGAAACCGGCGTTGACCGGGAGCATGCCCTTGCCCACCGCGAGCACGGTGACGATCAGCTCCACCACCCCGGACGCCTCAAGGACCTGGCCGTGCAGCGACTTGGTCGAGCTGACCGGCGTGGTCGCCGCCGCGTCGCCGAGGGCCAGCCGGAGGGCATTGGCCTCGGCCAGGTCACTGTGCCTGGTGCCCGAGCCGTGGGCGTTGACGTACCCGAGATCTCCCGGCGCGAGGCCGGCCCGCTGCAACGCGGCGCTGATCGCGCGGGCCAGGCCGTGGCCGTCCGGGCGCGGCTGGCACGGATGGTAAGCGTCGCCGGTCCGGCCCCAGCCGGCCAGCCGGGCCAGCACCGGCGCGCGCCGCGCCTTCGCCTGCTCCGCCGTCTCGATGACCACCGCGCCGACACCGTCGCCGAGCAGCAGCCCGCGCCGGCCGGCGCTGAACGGGCGCACCCGGCCGTCGTCGGCCAGCGTCCGGCCCGCGTCGAACAGCGCGAACTGGTCGGGCTCGACGAGGTAGCCGCCCGCCACGATGACCCGGTCCGCGCGGCCGCGGCTGATCATCGCGGCCGCGTCGGCGATCGCCGTGCTCGCCGCCACGCACGCCGACGTGTAGCAGCGCAGGCCGGCGCCCGCCAGGCCGCAGCGCTCGGCCACGGCGGCGGCGAACGCGTCAGGGGAGAACCGGGGCCGGTCCGCCGCGGCCGCCCTGGCCATCGCCGGGTGGGTGTGGATGGCGAGGAACAGCGGGCTGCGGGCCCGGTCCCCGGCCGACAGGCCGGCCTCGTCGCAGGCGTCCCCGACGACGGTCGTCACCTCGGTGAGCAGCGCAGGCGACCCGGCCATGGTCGCCGCCACGCCGGTCCGCCTGGCCGTGACGTCGAATCGCCGCACGGAGGAGAAGGCAGGCCGGCCGGACAGCACCCCGGCCAGCAAGGCCTCGGTGCCCCGGCCGTATCCGCTCGCCACCGCGGCGCCGGCCAGCACCGCCGCGCCCGGCCCCGAGCGGGCGGGCCGCGGCGCAGCCACGGCGGGGCGATCAGCCATGCGCCAGCCCGACCCGCAGCGCCGTCAGCACGTCGACCACTCCGGTGACCGTGGACATGCGGGCGATCGTGTCGTCGTCGACGTCGAGCGTCCCGTAACGCTGCTCGAGCTGGTGCATCAGCCAGGCCAGCTCCAGCGAGTCGATCGCCTCGGGGACCTGCGCGGGCTCACGGCCACCGTAGCTGGCGAGCATGGCGATGACGTCCGGCCGCTGGGGTACTCCGGGCACGGTCAGTGCGCCGATGCGGGCTGGATCCGCGGCGCCACGGCGCGGCAGAACTCCCCGACGGTGGCGCCGGCCAGCGTCTCGACCTCGTCCTCGTCGAACTTCATGCCAAACCGGTCCTCTACCCGCACGACAAGCTCGGCCAGCGCCAGCGACTCCAGGTCAGCGCCGGCCGGGCCGAGCACGGTGTCGTCGTCGACGTCGTCGATGCTGTAGTTCATGTCCGTCAGCGAGTCGAGCACGAACTGGCGGATCTCGTCGATCATGGCCGATGCTTCCTTTCGACAGGGGTGGGTCCGGCACGGAGCACCGTGCGGTCGCGGACAAGCTTCCCGGTGGCGGTGCGCGGCAGCTTGTCGACCACGTGCAGCCGCCGCGGGCGCTTGTACCCGGCGAGCCTGGTGGTGATCTCGCGCTCCACGGCGGACACCTCGGCGCCCGGCGTCAGCACGAGGTACGCCTCGATCGCGGCCTCGTGCACGACGACGGCCTCAGCGACCTCGGGCAGCGCGGCGAGCGTGTGCTCCACCTCGGTCAGGTCGACCTTGAGGCCGCCGACGGAGACCTGGGAGTCGCGGCGGCCGAAGATCCGGACAAGTCCGGTCTCCGGGTCCACCCGGCCGGCGTCCTTGGTGTGCAGCCAGCCGTCCGACCAGCGGTCCGGGTCCGTCTCGCCGAGGTACGGCGAGGCCGGCAGCGAAATGTGCAGTTCCCCGTCCTCTTCCCTGACCGTCAGGCCGGGGGCCGGAAGCACCGCGGGCCGGTTGACACCGAACAGGTCGGTCGCGATGACGCCGACTTCGGTCATGCCGTACATGTTCCCGAGCCGGACGCCGTAGCGGTCCACGAACCCGGTGTAGACGTCGGCCCGGACCAGCTCACCGCCGGTGGTCATGCCGGTGAGCAGCGGCAGCTTGGGCGGGTTCAGCACCGAGGCGAGCAGCTCGATGTGGAAGGGGACGCCGAGCAGCGTGGTCGGCTGCGAGCCGGAACCGACGGTGGACAAGATGCCGTCCGCGGTCATCCGGGCCGGGATGGTCAGGGTCAGCTGGGCGTGCAGGCTGTACAGCAGGCCGCCGACGAGGCCGAGCACGTGCACCATCGAGGCGAGAGACACGATGCGTTCGCCGCCGCGCGGGACGCCGTCGATCTGCGTATAGCGCCGCACCTCCGCCACCAGGCTGGCCGCGTCCCGGGCAATGATCTTGGAGGGACCCGTCGATCCCGAGCTGAGCTGGATGACGGCGTGCGGTGTCGCGGCGGGCCGGCCCGGATACGTACTCACCTGCTCGCTGATGTCCGCGAAACCCCTGAGCGGGGCGCTGCCCGAGCTCCCGGCCGTCACCACGACCTGGGGCAGCAGCCGCTGCAGGGCCGCGTCCACCTCGTACTGCGTGAGCCGGTGGTCCAGCAGCGACGCCTGCGCGCCGAGCTGCCACGAGGCGAGCAGGTTGGCGATGAACGCGAGCGACGGCGGCAGGCAAAGCGCGACCGAGCCACCGCGGCGCAGCCCGGCGCCGGCCAGAACCTGACGACGCCCGGCCACCAGCCGCCGCAACTCAGCCCGGCTGACCGGCTCGCCCAGGTACAGGCACACGTCGTCCGCGGCGCCCGCCAGCAGAACCTCGTCCACCCACTCCGGGTCAAGCTGGAGGTACCCCCCTCCGGTCACCGGACCTCACCCTCTTCGCCCGGTTACGGGCCAGCGAATGGACCAGTTCCGGAAGACCCGTTGCGTTTGTTAGCCAACTTATGAAGACACGACAAGTCTAGCGGAACGCCAAGAAATGCTGTCGTCCTGACTCAATATGGGTCATTACGGGCGCTCTGCCTAGCGATGACTTTACTCGATCGGACTCGTTTGACAAGGGTCAGGTGCCACTTCACCGGCAGGCGGCGCACCGGGCAGGTCCGGCTAGACGATCACGGCAACTCAGCTTCCCCTGGCGGCGCGGTATGTGGACCCCGGCACCGCGCCGCTTGGCACCGGGCGGGCCGCGCCGCTTGGCACCGGGCGGGCCGCGCGGTACGGCGCCGAGGCCGGGCGACGACTGGCGTTCGTGCGACTCGCGCCACGGCCCGTTCTGAATTAAATGCCATTTTCCGAACGAATAGTGGTGGCAGCCCGCAGCAAAGGAGCTGACAGCAGGCGGCTTAATCGCCGCACCCAGGGTAGGGCGCACGCTTTACGCCGGGCCGTTTCCCGGCCCGGCGAATTCGCGCGCGGACGGTGTTAGGCACGGCCACGGAATGGCCGGCCGCCGGGCAGATACCTGGTCCTGGTGATAGGGCGGCGGGAAATCCCGGCCGTCGCGGCGAGCGGGGCGCCGACCGCCGGGCTGGCGGCGGCGCGGGAAACGCGCAGGTAGCACGGCACATGCCGACGCGGCTACCATGACCGGGCCCGCCGTCCGTGCGCGGCCTGAGCACCGGGCCACGGCGGCAGCGGATACCGCGGACCACGGGCCGGAATGGGGGTGGCCGGTATCGCCTGCCCGCCTGACCGGTTTGACGTACGGTCCGGCCGGCTTTCGCGGCAGGCTGCTAGCTGGACGTTGTTTACCGTTATTTCCTTATTGATCTTGATAGCGGGGCGGCGATTGAGCCGGGGCCGCAGGCCGCGGAAAGGCAACGTCGGCTGGCTCTCGCGGCTGGCTCTCGCGGCTGGGCCGAGCTTGCGCACGTCCGGGGCGGCGCCGGGCCGGGCCGGCGCCGGGCCGGGCGGGCATTGACGGGAGTCCCGGCGAGGTGTTGCATCTTGTCTAGATTTGTTCTCCCTGGCACCAAATGAGCCCTGGGCGGGGCGTGCGTGAGGTGTTCTGTGCCAGCCGGATGCGAGGAGGCATCATGCCCAGACGTCGTTCCGCCTCGGGGTTGAGGCGCCTGGTGACCACCCTCGCGGCGGTCACCGTCGGAGCCGCCTTCGCGGCGGGCCTAGCCCAGGCCCCGGCCGGGGCCGCCGGGTCCGCCGGGGCGGCGTCCGCGGCCTGCCCGTGGGTCGGATCGAGCGCTCCGATCCCGCAGCGGGTGAGCGAGGTGCTGGCCAAGATGACCGTGACCCAGAAGGTGGACCTGGTCACCGGCGCGTCGGGCTCCAGCTACGTCGGCTTCATCCCCGCCATCGGGTCGCTGTGCATCCCGGCCATGAACCTGGAGGACGGTCCGGCCGGGGTGGGCGACGGCATGACCGGGGTGACCCAGCTGCCGGCCCCCGTGGACGTCGCGGCGACCTGGGACACCGCGGCCGAGCAGACATACGGCCAGGTGATCGGAGCCGAGCAGGGCGCCAAGGGCAGCACCGTCGACCTCGGACCGACCATCAACATCGTCCGCGACCCGCGCTGGGGACGCGCCTTCGAGTCGATCGGCGAAGACCCCTACCTGGCCGGGACCATGGGCGCCGCCGACATCAGGGGCGTCCAGTCGGCCGGGACCATGGCCCAGGTCAAGCACTTCGCCGTCTACAACCAGGAGACCAACCGCAACACCCCGTCCGACAACGCGATCGTCAGCACCCAGGCGGAGCAGGAGATCTACCTGCCCGCGTTCTCCGACGCGGTGCAGCAGGGCGCCGCGTCCTCGGTGATGTGCTCCTACAGCACGATCAACGGCAGCTACGCCTGCCAGAACCCGTACCTGCTGACCACCGTGCTCCGGCAGCAGTTCGGCTTCGGCGGGTTCGTCACCTCCGACTGGGGCGCCACCCACTCCACGGCCGCCTCGGCCAACGCCGGCCTGACCATGGACATGCCGGGTAACGACGGCTACTTCGGCAGCGCGCTGCAATCGGCTGTCTCGTCTGGCTCGGTCAGCACCGCCACGCTCAACTCGATGGTCTCCGACGTCCTCACCGAGATGTTCGGCTTCGGGTTGTTCGACCAGCCGACCGCGGGCTCGCCCGCGCAGACGGCCACCAACTCCACGGACACCTCCGATGCGCTGAAGCTGGCCGAAGAGGGCACCGTGCTGCTGAAGAACAGCGGCGGCGTGCTCCCGCTGACCTCTTCCGATTCCTCGATCGCCGTCATCGGGACGGACGCCTCGTCCAGCCCGCAGACCTCGGGCGGCGGCAGCGCCTCGGTCAACTCAAGCGGAACCGTCACCCCGCTGCAGGGCATCACCGCCGCGGCGCCCAGCGGAGTGACCGTCACCTACAACGACGGCTCCTCGGACAGCTCGGCCGCCTCGCTCGCGGCCGCCTCCAGCGTGGCGGTCGTCTTCGCCAGCCTCGGCGAATCCGAAGGCAGCGACCTGACCAGCATCGACCTGGGCAGTTCGGCCGACTCGCTGATCTCGGCGGTGGCCGCCGCGAACCCGCACACGATCGTGGTGCTGAACACAGGCTCCGCGGTGACGATGCCGTGGCTGTCCTCGGTGGCCGGCCTGCTCGAGGCCTGGTACCCGGGCCAGCAGGACGGGACCGCGATAGCGTCGCTGCTGTTCGGCAACACCGACCCCTCCGGCCATCTGACCGTGACGTTCCCGACCTCGCTGTCCCAGGTCCCGGCGTCCACCGCCGCGCAGTGGCCCGGCCAGAACGGGACCGTACAGTACTCCGAGGGCATCGACGTCGGCTACCGCTGGTACGACGCCAAGGGCCTGACACCGCTGTTCCCGTTCGGCTACGGCCTGTCCTACACTCACTTCTCGTTCAGCAACCTGAAGGTCGGCACGCTGACCGCGGGCGGCGCGGCGACGGTCACCGCCACCGTGACCAACACCGGGTCCCGCGCGGGCGCAGACGTCGCGCAGCTCTACGTCAGCGATCCGAGCGCGTCCGGTCAGCCGCCCCGCCAGCTCGAAGGCTTCGCCCGGGTCAGCCTGGCCGCCGGCGCAAGCGCGCCGGTCACCTTCGCGCTGACCCAGCAGAACCTGCAGTACTGGAACTCGGGCAGCAACAGCTGGGCCACCTCCACCGGCAACTACGGCCTCGAAGTCGGCGACTCCGACGCGAACCTGCCGTTGTCGGGCACGCTGCCCGTTTCCTCCGCCCAGCTGGGCCAGCCGGTGACCATCACCAGCCCGGGCCCGCAAGAAGGACTGGCCGGCACCGCGGTCTCCGTGCCGATTACGGCCAAGGACAGCTTGGGGCATTCCTTGACCTTCACCGCGGCCGGCCTGCCCGCCGGCACCTCGATCTCCGGCTCGGGCACGATCAGCGGAACGCCGGCCACGGCCGGCTCGGGCACGGCCACCGTCACCGCTCAGGACAGCAGCGGGGCGCTCGCGAGCACCTCGTTCACCTGGACCGTGCTGCCGTCCGGCGACGACATCCCCACCACGCCGCTGGTCGGCTACCAGGGCCTGTGCCTGGACATCACCGGCGACAACAACACCCCGGGCACCAAGGTCGAGATCTACACCTGCAACGGCACCGACGGGCAGCAGTGGACGGAGGAATCGAACGGCACCGTACGCGCCGACGGCGACTGCCTCGACGTCGAGGGCGGCGGGACCGCGAACGGGACCCTGGTCGACCTGTACACCTGCAACGGCACCGGCGCCCAGGTATGGCAGCCGCAAAGTGACGGCGCGCTGGTCAACCCGCAATCGGGCAAGTGCCTGGACGACACCGGTTTCGGAGCTGCACAGGGAACTCCAACCAGTCCTGGGTCTCCCCGGCCGGGTAGGTTCGGCGGTGTTCCAGAAGCTGGGATCGGTGTCCTCGCCTGCTGGACCTGATCCGGCCCGGCGTCGTCCCCCGCGGCCCGGCCGCGCCCCCCGCGGCCCGGCGTCGTCCCCCGCGGCCCGGCCGCGCCCCTAGGCTGCCCCACGAGCCCGTCCTATCCCACCAATCACGAATCGATCACTAGTACGGTTAGTCAGACAATTCGCGTGGATGATTCGGCTTTAGTGGAGAAAAAGGTACTCTATCGGGTACCAAACTCTCCGCAGGGGCCGAATCTTCCGCGACCTTCCGCGACCTTTCGCGATTTTTGGGGTAAGCGGGCATCACGGCGCGCTGGCCTACCACGAACCACGGCAGCATCATCGCGGGGCCAGGCTCTCGCGATCATCGCGGGATCAGGCTCCCGCGTGGAGCACGAAACCGGGCGCCGGTGCCTGACGTACCTCTCAAGCACGGACTGAGATGGCGGGCTCACCCGCCAGCGGCGGGTTATTTCAGGCTTTAAAAGAATCGGCGGCTGACCAGAGTTCGGGGGGAACTACCACCAAGATCCACGACCGTCCCGCGGGCCGGCCGGATCGCCCGGCGTACCGCGATCGCGGTGGCGGTGGCTGCGCTTCCTGTGCTCGCGCTGGCCGCCCCTTCGGCTACCGCCCAGACCTCGGCCGGCGCGCAGACCTCGGCCGGCGTCCGGCCGGTGGCCAAGGCGACGCCAGACGCCGTACCCCCGCCGCCGTCCGGCTGGACCACCCAGTTCAGCGACGACTTCAACGGCGCCGCGGGCTCAGGCATCGACTCGCAGTGGCAGTACGACACCGGCCCGGGATCGAACTTCGGTACCGGCGAGATCGAGACCATGACGAACTCGACGAGCAACGTCTATCTCGACGGCAACGGAGACCTCGACATCACCGCGCTCGGCTCCGGCAGCAACTGGACCTCAGGCCGGGTCCAGACGACGTCCGCCAACGTCGGCGCGCCGGCCGGCGGCGAACTTGAGGTCACCGCCTCCATCGAGCAGCCCAACCCGGCGAACGGGCTCGGCTACTGGCCGGCCTTCTGGATGCTCGGTCCCGGTCAGTGGCCGGAAAACGGCGAGATCGACATCATGGAGGACGTCAACGCGCTGTCCGAACTCTCAGGCACCGTGCACTGCGGCACCGACCCGGGCGGGCCGTGCAACGAGTCTGACGGTATCGGCAGCGGGCTGCAGCCCTGCTCAGGCTGCCAGACCGGGTACCACACGTACACGATGATCGAGAACCGGACGAACCCCTCGGACGAGTCCATCACCTTCTACCTCGACGGCAACCAGTACTTCTCTGTGTCCGAGAGCCAGATCGGCACGTCGACCTGGCAGGCGGCGTTCGACCACAACATGTCCATCATCTTCGACCTGGCCATGGGCGGCGGGTACCCGGACGGCGTGTGTAACTGCACCGCACCCAGCGGGTCGACCACCTCGGGCGGCACGATGAGCGTCCAGTACGTGGCGGCCTACACCACGTCCGGCTCCGGCGGCGGCGGAGGCGGCGGCGGCGGGACCACCGGCCCGATCGTCGGCTACGGCGGCCTGTGCGTGGACGTGCGCGGGGCCAACAGCGCGGACTTCACCCCGGTCCAGGTGTACACCTGCAACGGGACAAGCGCCCAGCAGTGGACGGTCGTCCAGGCCGGCAGCACGCTGCACGCCCTCGGCAAGTGCATGGACATCAACGGCGGCGGCACCGCGGACGGGACCACGGTGGACCTCTACACCTGCAATGACACCGCCGCGCAGGTCTTCATCCCGCAATCGAACGGATCGCTCTACAACCCGCAATCCAATAAGTGCCTCGACGACACGAACTGGTCGACGACGCCGGGCACCCAGTTGCAGATCTGGGACTGCTCAGGTAACGCCAACCAGCGATGGACCCTGCCCTGACCGGACGACACGCGGCCAGCTTTCCCGCCGCGGCGGGAAAGCTGGCCGCCTCGCGTGTGGCTGATGGTGCGGCTGCCCGTGGCCCGCCACCGGGCGTGACAGACGTTCCTCGCTTCAGCGGGCAGGCGGCCGACGACGGCTTCGACGACTACGCTCAGCTGACTCCCTGGACCCTGGCGACCTCCTGGACCGCAGCCGCCACTGGCATGATCTGGCGTGCTCCCAGCAGATCGCGCTCACCTGCGCGGAACGCCTGGGCGACGTGGCGGGAGAGGCCAGGACGCACCTCAACCTCGGCCGACCGCCTTCAGCCCGTCCAGTCCCTGAACCGCCGCGGCGGCGGCGATCCGCCGTGACCGCGCGGCGGACCGTAGACTGCGCTGATGCCCAACCGAGGCGAGATCTCCTCGTTCGACGACTCACCGCCGCCTCCGGGCGCCGATCCGTGGGTGGCTGGCGCTGCCCCGGCCACCGGCATTGACATCACCGACCCCGACCCTGCCTGGCCGCGGCAGTACGACGAGCTGGCCGGCCGGATCCGGACGGCCCTGGGCTGGCGGGCACTGCAGCTCGAGCACGTCGGCTCCACCTCGGTCCCGGGACTGCCCGCGAAGCCCATCATCGACATCGACCTGACGGTGGCCGACCCGGACCTCGAGCAGGACTACGTACCTTCGCTCGGCACGATCGGGTTCCGGCTGACCATCCGCGAGCCCTGGTGGTACGGTCACCGCGCCTTGCGGGCGGAGGATCCTCGCTGCAACCTGCACGTGTTCGGATTCGACAGCCCCGAGCTGGTGCGGCACCGGATCTTCCGTGACTGGCTCAGGGGCAACCCGGACGAGCGTGACCGCTACGCCGCCGCGAAGCGCCGGGCCGCGGCGCAGGCCAACGCGGGCGGAGAGCACGTCATGCAGTACAACGCCCGCAAGCAGCAGGTCGTCAGGGAGATCTACCACCGGGCGTTCGTGGCGACAGGCCTGCTCGAGGAGTTACCTAGATGGGTCTTACCTAGATGGGTCTTACCTAGACGGGTGCAGGCAGGTCGATACCTGACTCACATACGTGAAGTGCTCATGGTCCCCGACGTTGATATCGGCATGCTCGGTCGCGCTTTCTCCTAACCGGCCTCCGTCTTGCCATGACGTGGCGACGTGGCGGTTGCCCACATTCCTTATCCAGCTGGCTTGTGGGACCTTTACATAGTCATCGTATACCTGGCGTTTTACATTCATGTAACACTACCGCAGACGTAGCGCAGTTATCGGCTAGCCGAACGCCGGCCTGAGCCAGGAGTGAGCTATGAATCGTGACGCAAGATCTGGATCGAGTGACGTGACCAAGCGCTGGCTCTGGTACATAGCGGCCATTATGTCGATTGGTCTGGTAGCGGGGGTGCTCACCGCTCAGCTTCCGCCGTCGGCGGCGGCCACGGCCTCGCTCACCCAGGTCACAAGCTTCGGCTCGAACCCAGGCGCCTTGCAGATGTATGAGTATGTACCGACGACGGCGCAGTCGGGCGCGCCGCTTGTGGTGGCCCTGCACGGCTGCACCCAGAATGCTACCGAGTATTACGACGACTCGGGCTGGTCCCAATACGCCGACCAATGGGGGTTCGACATCGTGTTCCCTCAGCAGACTTCGTCCAATAACTCCGAAGATTGCTTCGACTGGTGGACCCCTGCGGACGACAGCCGGGGCAGCGGCGAGGCCGAGTCCATCATGCAGATGATCCAGCACATGGAGTCTACGTACTCGATCAGCAGCAGCCGGATTTACATCACCGGGCTATCAGCGGGCGGCGGAATGACGTCAGATATGCTGGCCGACTATCCCGACGTGTTCGCCGGCGGCGCGATCGACTCAGGCCTGCCCGCCCAATGCGCGACCAGCATGACCGCGACGACCAGTTGCGAGGAAGGCACGAGCAGCAACACGGCGGCGCAGTGGGGGGCGCTGGCCAAGAACGCGGATCCCGGCTACAACGGGCCGTATCCGAAGGTGGCGATCTGGCAGGGGACGGCCGATTACACCGTCAACGACGCCAACGCCACCGACGAGATGGAGCAGTGGACGAACCTGTGGGGTATCAGCCAGACGGCCTCAAGCACGCAGAGCCTGACCGGCGGCACGACCGAGAGCAGTTACAACGGGCCGGGCGGGACCCCCGCGGTGGAAACGTACCTGATCTCGGGCATGGGGCACGGCCTGGCGGTAAATCCGGGCTCGGCCACCGGCCAGTGCGGGCAGACCGGAGCTTACTTCCTCAACTACATCTGCTCCAGCTACTACACGGCCCTGTTCTGGGGCCTGAACAGCACGACGTCACCCACCCCGACCCCGACTCCGACCCCCACTCAGCAGTGCTTCACCAACAACAACTACGAGTTGACGGTGCTCGGCTACGCCTACCAGAGCTTCGGCTACGCGTTCGCGAAAGGCTCGAACCAGAACATGGGCCTGTGGAGCCTCGGCGTCACCACCAGCCTGTCCGAGACGAAGCCAGGCTATTTCGTGATCGTGCCCTCCTGCTCCTGACCGTTGAGGGAATCCTGAGAGCGTCGGCCGGGTAGCCCCGCCTGACCGGCGCTCCAGGACTACTGACGCGGTGGCTGCTGAGGCTAGTGATGCGAGCTTTACCCGTGCCGGATTCAGTTGGACACGATGCGCCCCGTCCCGACCGTTTTGCACGGATGATTGGGCTTTCGTGGAGAGTTTAGGCAACCCCTGGGTACCAAAATTACCGTGGAAGCCGTATTTTCCACGACTTTTCCGGGGGGCCGGTGCGGGTGGGTTAAGGGCGTGGTGATTGACGGAAGTGACGGCTGTGGGTGCGGGGCCAAGGCCCGCCGGACGGAGCATCGAAACCCGGCATGGCTCGCGGGCCGGCGTCCCGGCATGGCTCGCGGGCCGGCGTCCCGGCATGGCTCGCGGGCCGGCGTCCCGGCATGGCTCGCGGGCCGTCGTCTTAGCCGCGGTCCGCTGCGGTGCCGGCGGTCAGGGCGTGCGCCAGGGCCCGCTTGTCGAGCTTGCCGGTGGCCAGGCGGGGCAGCTGCTCGATGGGCCGGTAGCGGCTGGGTACCTTGAAGGCGGCGAGTCGGGTGCGGCAGTATCCGGCGAGCTCATCGTCGGGCGGCATCTCGCAGCCGGGGCGCAGGACGACGAAGGCGAGCCCGGTCTCGCCCCACCGTTCGTCCGGGATCCCGATCACCGCGGCCTCCGCGACCGCCGGATGAGCCAGCAGGACCTCCTCGACCTCGGCCGGGTAGACGTTCTCCCCGCCAGAGATGTACATCTCCTTCACCCGGCCGCGAATCCAGTAGAAACCGTCGGCGTCGCGCTCGGCCACGTCGCCGTGCCGAGCCAGCCGTCCCCGACCGCAGCCGCGGTCGCCGCCGGGTTGCGCCAGTAGCCGGCGAAGACGTTCGGCCCGCGGATCAGCAGCTCGCCTGTCCCCGGGCCGTCGATCAGCCCGGCGGGGGGCGGCCTGCGGGGGCAGCGGGGACAGCGGGGACAGCGGGGACAGTGCGGGCAGCGGGGACAGTGCGGGCAGCGGGGACAGTGCGGGCTGCGGGGGCTGCGGGGTGGGGGCATCGGCGGCGAACGGGCGCAGCGCCACCTGGACGTGCAGGTAGGGTTTTCCGGCCGACCCGGCTTTGCCCCTGGCGTACTCGGGCGGGACGCATAGCACGTTGGGCGCGGCTTCGGTGAGCCCGTAGCCCTGCAGCACGGTGACGCCGCGGCCGAGCCAGGTCTCGATCAGCGGCCGCGGCATCGGCGCCCCGCCCACCATGACCTGGCGCAGGCTGGACAGGTCGGCGTCGGCGAAGCCGGGCTGCGCGGCGAGCATCAGGTAGTTCGTCGGCACGCCCATCATGGTGGTGACCCGCTTCGCCGCGATGAGGCGGAGCACCCGGGCCGGGTCAAAGCCCTGCTCGAGGACGACGGTGGCGCCCTGCCACCAGGCCAGCAGGGGCTGCACGTTCCACCCGCCCACGTGACACTGGGGCAGCACCTGCAGGACCACGTCGTCGCCCGACAGCGGCGCGGTCCGGTCCAGGCTCAGGTTGGTCCAGAAGCAGTTGGCGTGCGTCAGCACGGCTCCCTTCGGCCGGCCCGTCGTGCCCGAGGTGTAGAGGATGAGCAGTGGATCGTCGTCCGCGACGGTCCGGTCACCGGCCCCGGCCCCGGCGGCGGCCAGCGGCGCGACCAGCGGCCCGGTCAGCGGAACGATCCTGGGTTCCACCGCAGCCTGCTGGCAGGCCGTCGTGGCGAGCGGCCGCAGCGACGGCTCGGCCAGCAGGCAGGCAGGCCCGGCGTCGGCCAGCTGGTAGGCGAGCTCCGCTGAGGTGAGCCGCCAGCTCAGCGGGACCATGATCAGCCCGGTCAGCGCGCAGGCGAAGAGGACCTCGACCTGCTCCGGGCAGTTCCTGGCCAGCGTGGCTACCCGGTCGCCGGGCCGCAGGCCGGCCACCGCGAACGAGGCGACCCGGCGGTCCACCGATTCGGCCAGCTCGGCGTAGCTGATCAGGCGGTCATCGAAGTCGATGGCCACCCGCTCGGGAGTCAGCGCGGTCCGGTCGCGCAGCCAGCCGCCGACGGTTTGGTTACCGAGCCTCATGACGCTCCTCTCCCCCACTGCAGGACAGTCGCAGCCCAGGTATACCCGATGCCGGCCGCCAGGAGAAGTATCACGTCGCCGTCGTGCAGGCGGCCGGCCCGAGCCAGCCGGTCCAGCCCGAGCAGGTTGTCCGCCCCGCTGAGATGACCGGTGTCATCGAGGTAGACGGCCTGCGCGCCGTCCAGGCCAAGCGCCGTGAGCACCGCGGTATGCATGGAGCGCTTGAGGTGGATGGGACAGACGTACGTGACGTCACCGGGGGTGAAACCGGAACGCTTGATCGCGTTCAGCGCCACCTGGACGAAGTTGTCCAGGCTGACCTCGGACAACCGCCGGCGCAGGCCGTCGGTGTCCTCGACGTCGAGGAAGTGCCTGCGCCCGCGGGCGCGAACCCGGGATCAGTCATCGCCACGGGGCACGGCCGGAACTTCAACGCCCAGCGCCCGGGCGACGAAGGACATGGTCTCGCGGAAGACCTCGGCGGGCACTTGCCTGGTCTCGCCCCACAAGATCCAGCGCATCCCGATCATTTCGCCGACCGCCATCAGCGCCCACGCGGTGACCTCCGGGTCCTCGACGGCGATTTCGCCCCGGTCTCTGGCCTGGCGCAGGCCCGCGACGTAGCCGTCGGCGATCCGTTCGTAGTGCAGCCTGAGCATCTCCGGCGAGACGAACTCGGCCTGCCTGATGATCCGGTACAGGGCCGGGGCCGAGGCGGTGGCCATGGCCTGGCGCAACCTGCGGTTGAGGTCTTCCACCAGCACGTCGAAGATCGCCTGCTTGCCCGAGAAGTACAGGTAGAACGTGCCCTGGGCGACCCCGGCCGCCTCGGTTATCTTCACGATCGAGGCGTCGTGATAGCCGAGCTCGGCGAAGACCGTCTCGGCGGCCTCGAGCAGCCGCCGCCGGGTACGCGCGCCCTTCCCCTCCGGCTCCCTGCCGTCCGCCTCCCCGGCCGCCACATGCGTTACCTCAGCCATCATGCCTCTTCCGGGGTGTGCCGACCGGCGCGGCGCCCGCCGCGCCCGCCTGGGTCCCTGATCCGGCGCACGAGGCCGGGATGACCGCGGCTGGCGCCACGGCCAGCGTAATCCTCCCGGCACGCCGGCTTCACGAGCCTCCCCTCGAAGCCCTCCCGGCCCGGGCGCGGCCGAGCAGCCCGGCTATGCCGCCCGGGGCGAAGAGGATGAACAAGATGAAGATGACCCCGAGCAGGAAGTCCGGCTGTGACAGCGGCGTCCGCAGCACGGCGGGCAGCGAGGCGAAGGACGGTTCCGCGGCCACCTTGAGCAGGTACTGCTGGAGATAGACGTAGACCACCGCACCGACCACCGCCCCCCACAGGGTGCCGGCGCCGCCCAGCACCACCATGACGAGGACGGAGACGGTCACCGTGGTCGAGGCCACAGAACTCGGCGCCGCCGTGCCCACGACCAGCAGGTAGACCATCCCGCCGACGGTGGCGACCAGGCTGGAGAGCACGAAGGAAGCAAGCTTGAAGCCGAACGGCCGCAGCCCGAGCACCTCGACCCGCTGCTCGCTTTCCCTGATGGCCAGCCACACCTGCCCGGTGACCGAGCCGACGGCCAGCCTGGTCACGGCGTAGGCGACGACACAGAAGACCAGCGCCAGCCAGTACAGGTTGCGGGTGCTCACCACGCCGACGAACATGGCAGGAATCCGGCTGGTCGACATGACTAGGCCGGTGTCGCCACCGGTCAGCTGGTGCGGGTTGTCCTCGATCAGGTAGTAGCCGGCCTGCGCGAAGGCCAGCGTCACCATGGCGAAGGCGATACCGCTCGTACGCAGGCTGATCGCGCCGAGGAACAAGGCCAGCAGCAAGCTGGCCGCCAGGGTGAGGCCGATCGCCGGGATGAGCGCCCAGTGCCACACCGACAGCGCGATGTCGAGCAGGTAGACGCCGGCCGCGAAGTAGAGCACCTGCCCGAAGGAGAGCAGGCCGGTGTAGCCGAACAGCACGTCGAAACCGACCGCCACGCCCGCGAACACGAAGCACAGCGCCAGCACGCTCAGGGTCCCGGTCGAGTTGACGATGTCGACGGAGCTGGGCAAGACCCAGGGCAGCGAGAACCCGCAGAACGGCAGCACGGCGAAGATCACCAGCACGGCCCCGGCCACCGCCAGGCTGACCCAGCGGCGCGGCGCGCCCTCCGGCGTCCTGGGCGGTGCGGGCCGGTAACGGGCCGTCAGCCGGGCGAGCTGCGTCATGCCGCCTTCCCCAGCAGCCCCTTCGGGCGCACCAGGAGCACCACGGCCAGCACCAGCGCGACCGACAGGTTGCCGATCTGCGCCAGGCCCGCGCCGCTGCCGACATAAAAGGTCACGTACACCTGGACCAGGCCGACGAGCAGCGCGGCGATCGCCGAGCCGGTCAGCGAGCCCAGGCCGCCGATCACCACCACGATGAAGGCGAAGATCAGCAGCTGGTCGCCCTGGCTGGGATCGATGAGCGAGCTGTAGAAGACCACCGAGTTGAGCAGGCCCGCCAGCCCGGCCGCCGCGCCGCCGATCATGAACACCAGGGTGAAGGCCCGCCCGACGTCGATGCCGAGCGCGCGCACCATGTCCCGGTTTTCCGCGCCGGCCCGGATGATGATGCCGTACCGGGTCCGCCGCAGGAACCAGGTCAGGCCCGCGAGCAGGACTAGGCCGGTGCCCAGGGCGACCAGGTCGCCGTTCGGGATCTTCTCGCTGCCCGCGGTGGTCACCCCGGTGAGCCAGCCGGGCACCGCGATCGCCCGGGAATTGCTGCCGAACGCTCCGAGCAGCAGCCCGGGCAGGGCGAGGTCGAGCCCGATGGTGACGAGGATCTGCCCGACCGGCCGCCCGTACAGCGGCCGGATCAGCAGCAGCTCGGTGGCGGCGGCCACGGCCGCGCCGCCGGCCATGGCCGCGGCCGCGGTCAGCAGGAAGGTCACCGCGCTGTGACCCAGCCCGGGCAGCTGGGCGGCCACCGCCCAGCCGGCGTAGGCGCCGAGGGTGAGGAACATCCCGTGCGCGAAGTTGAGCACGCCCATCAGGCCGTAGATCAGCGACAGGCCTGAGGCCACCAGGAAGTAGATCGCGCCGAGGGCCAGGCCGCTGATGGTGATGGCGACGAATGTGCTCATGCCGCACTCCAGACGCCGAGCAGCCGCCGCACCAGGTTCTCGTCGGCCAGCTCGGAGACGTCCCCGGTGTGCACGACCCGGCCCCGGTCAAGCACCACGATGCGGCGGGCCAGCCTGCGCACGACGTGCACGTTCTGCTCGAGCATCACGATGGTCGCCGCATCGGCCACCCGTTCAAGCGCGTCCACCACCTCGGACACGAACCGCGGCGCCAGGCCCTTGGTGGGTTCGTCGACCAGCAGCAGCGGCCGTTCGTGCAGCAAGACCCGGCCGATGGCGAGCATCTGCTGCTGCCCGCCTGACAGCGTGCCCGCCAGCTGACCGGCCCGCTGCCGCAACTCGGGAAACAGCTCGTAGACGGCCTCGTACCTGCTGCCCGGCCCGAGCTCGGCCAGGCGCAGGTTCTCTCGCACCGTCAGCCGGGCGAAGACCTCCCGGTCCTCGGGGACGTAACCGACTCCCAGCCGGACGATCCGGTGCACCGGCCAGCCGGAGACGTCGTGCCCGAGGACGCGGATCCGCCCGGTGCTCGGCACCAGGCCGAGCAGAGCCCGCAGTGTCGTGGTCTTGCCCACCCCGTTCCGGCCGAGCACCGCCGTGACCCCGCCGGACGGCACGTGCAGGTCCACGCCGTGCAGGATGCGTGACCCGTTGATGCTCGCCACCAGGTCCGCCGTCTCGATCGCCGGGTGGGTCGCCGTGCTCGGCCCGGTCACAGCGGATCTCCCAGGTAGGCGAGCTGCACCGTCTGGTCGGCCATCACGGTGTCCGGCGCACCGCAGGCCAGCAGCTCCCCGTGGTGCAGGACCGCGACCCGCTGCGCGAGCCCGAGCACCACCGGCATGTGGTGCTCCACCATCAGCACCGTCCGGCCGTTGGCGTGCAGTCCGGCGATCAGGTTCACCAGGCCAGGAACATCCTCGTGGTTGACCCCGGCCATCGGCTCGTCGAGCAGCAGCACGCTCGCCTCGCTGGCGAGCAGGATGGCCAGTTCGCACTTCCGCTTGTCGCCGTGCGACAGCGCCGCGGCCGGCCGGCCGGACAACCCGGCCAGCCCGACGGCCTCAAGCGCCGCGGCCGCCGCCCGGCCCGCCTCGTCACCGGTGCGCGGCCTGCGCCACCATCGCATGCTGCCACCCAGTCGCGCCTGCGCGGACAACCGGGTGTTCTCGAACACCGACATGGCCCCGAACAGCAGCGACGTCTGGAAGGTGCGGCCCAGCCCGAGCCGGGCCCTGGCCGCGGGCGACAGCCCGGACAGGTCGCGCCCGGCGAGCGAGATACCCCCCTCGGTCGGCTTCAGCAGGCCGCTGAGCAGGTTGAAGAGGGTGGTCTTACCAGCGCCGTTCGGCCCGATTATGCCGACGAACTCGCCGCGGGCAACGCGCAGGTCGATCCCGTGCAGGATGCGCGCGCCGCCGACGGCGAAGCCCATCCCTGTCACCTGCAGGGCGACCGGGCTGTCGTCTGTCATCACCGGTGCCCGGGTCAGCTGCCGGAGGCCGCGGCCGGCGGCGCGGTCTGGCCGGGAGCCAGCGTCCCGAGCAGCCGGGGCGAGAAGCTCGCCGCGCTGGCCTCGTTCAGCTCGACCTGGTACATCGGCTGCAGCATGGCGTGATCGGAGCCGCGCACCTGCTGCATGCCCTTGGGGGCAAGGAAGCTCCAGCCGCTCAGCGCGTTGATCATGGTGTTCACGTCGCTGCCGCCGCCCGCGGCGATCGCGTGCACGATCATCTGCGCCGCGACGAAGCCGTCCGGGGTGAACAAGTCGGGCACGGTGTGGTAACGCTGGCTCATCTGGCTGATCAGGTACTGGTTCGCCGCGTTGTGCGAGGCCTGGTAGAAGTACAGCGACAGGTAGTCGAACTTGGCTCCGGCCGCCCCGTAGAACGGGTAGGTGGCGATATTGGCTAGGCCCGTCACCACCTTGGTGCCGGTGAAATCGCCCTGCTGGTCCAGGGCCTGCGCCAGCGCGGCCACGGTGGTACCGGCCCAGGCCAGGAAGATCAGGTTCGGGTGCTGGGCCTTCACCTGCAGGGCGGTCGGGGTGAAATCCGAGGTGGTGAGCGGGACCAGGACCGGCTTGACGGTATCCCCGATGGCGCCGAAGACCTTCTGCGCATCGTTCACGTAGGACTGCCCGAACGCGTAGTCCTGCGCCAGCACGACGATCTTCTGCCCGCTGCCCGCGCTGGCGACGAACGACTTGGCCGCCATCACGTCCTGGTAGGTCTGCCGCCCGGACCGGAACGTGTACTTGTTCACGCCGGTGAGCTGGTCCGCCGCCGCCGGGCCCGAGATGTAAAGCACCTGATTCTGCGCGGCCAGCGGCGCGAGCTGGGTCGCGATGCCTGAGTCGATGGAGCCGCCGATGATCTTGTCACCGGAGCCGACCAGGCTCTTGAAGTCGGTCACCGCGGTGGTCGCGCTGTCGGCGTCGTCATCCCAGGTCACGTCGACCGGATGGCCGTTGACCTTGCCGCTGCCGCCGGTCGCGTAGGCCAGGCCCACGGTGAAGCCCTGCTGGTACTCCAGCGCGTACGCCGACCCGCATGCGGCGGCGGTCAGCGCGAGCAGGCCAGCTGCGGCCGACACGGCCGTTCTTCGACCCACGGTGGTTAGTTGCATGTCAGCTCCCGGAAATATGAGAGGTGATTCAGGTATCTGGAATGTAGAACCGCGGCATGGGCGTGTCAACCCCGATCGTGAGGCGGGCCCGGTCGGCGGGCCCGGTCAGCGGGCCCGGTCAGCGGGCCTACTGCGGCGCGGCGAGGCGGTGCAGCCGGACGGCCAGGCGGATCTCCAGCGAACGCTCGCCGAGCTGCCAGTCCTGGCCGAGCAGGCGGCCGATCCGGTCAAGCCGCTGGGTGACCGTGTTCACGTGCACATGCAGCAGGCGCCCGGTCTTGGTCAGGTTGCAGCCGGAATTCAGGTACGCCTCGACCGTGCACACCAGGTCCGTGCCGTGGCGAGCGTCGTAGTCGAGCAGCACGCCGACGACCGACCGGACAAACCCGGGGATGTCCTTGCGGTCGGCCAGCAGCAACGACAGGAAGCCAAGGTCAGCCGCCGCGGCCGCCTGCCCGGCCCGGCCCAGGGCGAGCAGCGCGTCCAGGCAGCGTCGTCAGCCGGGATCAGCAGCACGATCGTGTCGTGGTGCTCGGCGGCCAGCCCGTGGCGCGTCGCGGCCAGGTGGGAGGCGGCCGCGCGGAGCCGGGAGTTCGGGGCCCGGCCGGCCTGCGCCGCGACGAGCACGTGCGGCCGGTCCAGGTCGGCGCCCAGCCGCAGCGCGCGGGCGCGGAGCGACCCGGCGTCCCTGTCCGGTGAGCGGAGCAGGTCGCCGAGCAGCTCACCGCGCACCCGATGCTCGGCCTCTGTGACCGAACGGCGCAACAGCAGCAGCAGCGCCGTCACCATGGCGCCCCGTTCCAGGATCAGCCGGTCAGCCTCCGGCAGGTCCGCCTCGGCCCGCAGCACCAGCGTGCCGAGGTGCCCGGCGCCGGCCGAGGCGGGCACCGTCCAGTAGTTCCCTGCGTACACCGCGGGGCTGTCCGGTCTGGCCTGGCTGACCGCGCGCAGCAGCGCCGGGTCGGCGGCGGGGGGCGGCGGCCCGCTGGCGGCCAGGACGCTGCCCTGCTCGCCGAGGATGGCCACATCGTGGCCGAGCACCGCGGCGACCGCGCGGGCGATGTCCTCGGCCGTCCCGCCCGCCAGGACAAGCTCGGTGAACCTGCGGTGTGCCTGCGAGGTCCGTTCGACCTCGATGCTGTGCCGCTCGATCAGCGTGCTGGCGGCATCCAGCTCGGCCAGCGCCTTCCTGGTGTCCTCCAGTGCGTTCGCCGCGTCGATCGCGATCGCCGCGTGCGCGGCCATCGAGCCGAGCAGGGACACCTCGGACGGGCCGAACGCCCGGCTCCGCCGGTCGGCGGCGAACAGGACGCCGATCACCCGGCCGCGCAGCATCAGCGGGACACCCAGGATCGCCACCAGGCCCTCCTCGCGGACCCCGCGATCGATCGAGGCGGTGTGCAGGAACCGCGGATCGGACAGGTAGTCCGAGCTGGAGTAGGGCGCGGCCCGCTGGGCCACCAGGCCGCCGAGGCCCTCGCCGACGCCAAGCCTGAGCTGCTGGAAGAACGCCGACACCGACCCCGAGGTGACCCGCATGAACGTGTCGTCCCCGGCCGGATCGTTCAGTGTCAGGTAGGACACATCGGTGCCGAGCAGCAGCCGGGCCCGGCGGACGATGGCCCGCAGCACGGAATCCAGGTCATGCGGCGCCGCCAGGTCGCCGGCGGTCTCGAACAGCGCGGCCAGTTCCGTCTCACGGCGCCGGTGCTGCTCGAGCTCGCCGCGGACGCGGAGCGCGACCAGCTTGGCCGCCTCCAGCTCGGCCAGCAGCTCGGCCGGCGCGGCCGCGGCGTGCGCCCGCTGCAGCGGCACCTCGAACTCCGCGGCAGGCGCCTCCCGATCGAGCAGGTCGAGAAAGGCGCGGCCGACCGCGGAGGCAATGGTCACCTGGTCCATAGTTACCTGACTTACCTGGTCCATGCGACACGCGAATAGTATTAATTATTCCTACTACTTCCCGTATAGGTATGTCGATTACCCATATGTCATGGGTCGCGTTCCTCCTTTCGCCACGAACCTGCTGGCGGGTTACGCCGGACTTGTGTCCTTAATGGATCGGCGCGAACACGATCGGACTCGGCGGCCGGAAGCTGGCGGTGGACTCGCTGACGGGCGGCGGGGCGGGAACGGAGGCGATCACGACGGGGCTGTAGGGAGCGGGCGGGTTCGGGAAGACGACCTTGGCTCTGATGGCGTGTGCGGACCGGCGGGTCCGGCGCCGGTTCGGGGGGCGGGTGTACTGGGTGACGGTTGGCCGTGATGTGCGGGGCCCGATTGGGGACCGCAGGTCACCGCCCTGCGCGAGATGTACAGGCGGCCGCGCCTGGTCCGCCGCTGGCCGCTGCCGGACCTGGCTGACCCGGCGCTGCGACGCGTGCTGACCGGCCACACCTACGGGGTGTGGGCGGTGGCGGTGGCGCCGGACGGCAGCTGGCTGGCCACCGGCGGCTACGACCAGACGGTGCGGATCTGGGACCCGGCCACCGGGCAAGCCCTGGCCCTGATACGCCTAGACGACGAAGTTCACGCTGCCGCCTGCCTCGGCGCCAGCACACTCGTGGTGGGCGGCCCATCAGGCCTATACCTGTTCGACTTCCTCATCGGCACCAGCCCTTACCGCTGCCAGGCGCTGACAGCTACGCCCCGGGCTCAGCCTCAGCCGCAGCGCCCACAGGATATGTCTCCTCGAAAAAATGAGCGCTTCGATAGTAGAAGTTCGACTATTAATTCGATATAATTCAGGGTAGATGGGTCGTCCTGATCTTCTGAACGAAGGGTGGTTCATGCCCGAGGAAACGTTCCCCCCAGCCGGGCCCGGCGCGCAGGAGCCCCAGCGCCCGGCGCCCCGGCCCGGGCGCGGGAACGGGCCTCAGGACCACGCCCCCAGATCAGGGGCTGGACGCAACGGCCCCGGCGGCAATGGACACGGCGTCGGCACGCCCGGCGGCCCAGCTGACGGCACGCCCGGCGGCCCAGCTGACGGCTGGGATGAGCCCCCGCCGGGCGGCCCGGAGCAGGGCCTGTTCGTGTGCCTACCGGCCCAGGCCATGGAGCTGTCCCGGTTCGGTGGCGATGACCAGGGGCCCCCGATGGCGCCGGGCCCGCTGCTGGCCGGGGTGGCGTATGCCGTGGCCGGGGGTGACGGGGCGGGGCTGGCCGGGGTGTCGGAGGATTTCCTGTTCGCGGTGATCTCCGGCGGACGCCGGCTGGCGTCGTGGGCGGCGTGGCTGGAGTTCTCCGCGATGCGGGAGCTCGCGCTGCGCCACCCCGCCGTCCCGGCCCGCCCCCGCGACGCTCGCCCCGCTGGTCCCGAGCCGCCCCCGGCCCGGGAACAGCCTGGGGCACCGGAGCCACCCGTTACCGGCCCGGCTGGTCACGGAGCCGGGACGGCTGTCAGCGGACCGGGCCCCGTTACCGGGCCTGATGGTGCCGCGGCGGCGCCTGCTGATGAGGGCCGGGTGCGGTTCGGCGAGTTCGTGGCGGACGAGGTGTCGCTGGAGCTGCGTTTGAGCTGGCGGGCCGCAGCAGACCGGGTCTCCTACGCGTGCGATCTGGCCGGGCGGCTCCCGGTCACCTTCGCCGCGATGGGCGCCGGGCTGATCGACCCGGTGCACGCCAAGATCATCGCCGAGCAGACCGATATCCTGTCCGCCGCCGATGCCGCCAAGGCCGACCCGGTGCTGGCCGCCGCGGCGCAGGTCAAGACCTACGGCGAGCTCCGCGCCGCGGCCGCCCGCCTGGTCCTCAAGCTCGACCCGGATTCGGCGGAGCGCCGCAAGCAGGCCCGGCGGAAAGAGGCCCACGTCCGGCCGTTCCGGGAGGACTCAGGCAACGCCGGGATGACCGCCAGGGAACTGCCCTCCGATGAGGTCCTGGCGTCCTGGCAGCATGTCGACCAGCGGGCCAGGGACCTGCGTGCCGCCGGGGTCCCCGGCACCTTGCGCGAACTTCGCGTGCGTGCTTACCTCGATCTGCTGCAGGAACGCGACTGCCGGGACACCCTGCCCGCGCCATCCGGTGCACCCGGCGGAAGCGACGGGCCAGACGGGAACGACGGGCCAGGCGGGGGCCCGGGGCCGGGGAGCGGACCGGCAGGCCGGCCGGGTGCCGGGTCCCGGGGACCGAGCCTGGCCGCGCTGGTGAACATCACCGTCCCGCTGACCGCCTGCCTAGGCATGTCGGACATGCCGGGGGAGGCCGCCGGGTTCGGGCTGATGGACGCCCGCAGCGTCCGGGACCTGATCGCCGCCGCCGCCCGGGACCCGCGCACCCGCTGGTGCCTAACCGCGCTGTACCCCGACGGGACCGCCGCCGCCCACGGCTGCGCCCCCGGCCAGCACCCCGCACCCCCCGGCCCCGCACCCCACGCACCACCAGGCCCAGAATCACCAGGCCCAGAACCACCAGGCCCAGAACCACCAGGCCCAGAACCACCAGGCCCAGAACCCCCCGGCACTGCCCCACCAGGCGGCGGCAGCCCCGGCACCACCAGCGAAACCACCGGCGGTCCCGCCCAGCGGCCCCCACCCGGCGCACCCGGCACACCCGGCGCACCTGACACCCGGGCGCGGGACTACCTGCGCGGCCTGCGGGTCACGCTCACCCCGATTGCCCGCGGCCGCTGTGACCACCGGCACGCCGAGACCGGATACCAGCCCAGCCGCACGCTCAGGCACCTGATCACCACCCGGTCCGCCCGGTGCACCGCCCCCGGCTGCGGACGCCCCGCCGC
>JBEKGC010000014.1:0-65767 GCA_050013055.1 Streptosporangiaceae bacterium | reverse complement strand
GAGTGCGCCGAAAATAATCAGGCGATTGACATTGCGAAGCGGGTCCGCTGAGTCGTAATCTGTGTTTCACAGATTAAAGGTCAGTACCCAACGTATCTTGGTAACAGCATGACACCGAGGGCACCTCTCCGGCCGGCGGACTTTGGTCAGGTGATCTGCCGGAAGGCTCGAGGTATGAAGCAGCAAGGCAGCAGCGGTTGGCGCGGTCTGTACGCGGGTGGATGTCACGCGCGGCCGCGACCAGCCGACGAGACGTTTGCTGCACTGGCGCGGCAGGTGTTCGGGGATTCGGTCTCGGAGGCCGGGCTTGAGCCCGGGTTCCTCGATGACCGCGTCCTGATGGCGAGTGAGCTCGCGGCCAACACCTTGCATGCGCGCGTGGTGGCTGGGGCTGGCGGAGGGGGGGATCAGCTCCTGGGAGGAGAGCCGATTACGTCCGCCAGCCCTGCCCCTCCTACCCGGCGGTTACCCGGGCGTAGGCCCCCAGCGTGACCTGCCAGAACTTCTCCACGTCCAGGTCCATCGCGACCAGCGCGTTCGGCGGGCCTGCTTCGCCGGGAACGTCGAAATCGGTCACCGTCATGCCGGCCGTGAACCGCCCGGCCACCTCGACCTGGACGCGCGCCGGGACCAGGCCGAACAGTTCCGGCTGCGCCACCCAGGCCACCGCGCAGACGTCGTGCACGGGCGGCCCGACGGGCTCGCGCACCGACCGGTACTGCTCGAGGGCGGGGACGAGCAGCCTGGTACCGAGGGGCCCCAGGTCAGCCATCCGCTGCTGGACCGCGGGGGTGGCGCTGGTCCGCAGCGTCACGTCCAGGCCGCACATGACGACGGTCCAGCCGGCCTCGAACACCACGGCGGCGGCCTCCGGGTCGGCCCAGATGTTGTACTCCGCGGCCGGGGTCACGTTGCCGCGGGCCGCCGAACCGCCCATGATGACGAACCGCCGCACCCAGTCCGCCAGTCGCGGCTCCCGCCGCGAGGCCAGCGCGATATTGGTCAGCGGCCCGGTCGCCACCAGCGTGATCTCGCCGCGGGCGGCGCCGACGGTGTCGATGATGTAGTCGACGGCGTGGCCGGGCGCCGGACTGGCCGCCGGCCGCGGCAGCGTCGCGCCGCCCAGCCCGGAATCGCCGTGCACGTGCCGCGCGTCCAGCGCCGGACGCAGCAACGGCCCGGCGCACCCGGCGGTCACCGGGGTCAGCCCGGCGCCGATGAACTCGCACACGGCCAGCGCGTTGGCCGTCGTCTGGGCCAGCCCGACGTTGCCCGCCACGGTGGTGACACCGACCAGGTCGATGCCGGGGTGTCCGTGCGCGAAAGCGATCGCGAGCGCGTCATCGATCCCCGGATCGCAGTCGAGGATGATTTTCTCCGCCATGTCCCGGCTCCTTCGCCCTGTTCGTTTTGGCTGCTGCCCGCACCCGACGGTACCGAACGGTCCTCGGTGCCTGCCCCTGTGACCTGCGTCCGCCGGAGTGTGTAGCCTCGGGGGCGAGGAGGTCCGCCATGCACACCCCGCCCATACCGAACGTCGAGAGCTCGGATCCGCAGATCGCCGGGCTCATCCACGACGAAGCCCGCAGGCAGTATGAGAAGGCCCGGCTGATCCCGTCGGAGAACTACGTGTCGCTGGCCGTGCTCGAGGCATCGGGCAGCGTCCTGACCAACAAGTACTCCGAGGGCTACCCGGGACGCCGGTACTACGAGGGCCAGCAGTTCGTCGACCCGGTCGAGAACCTGGCCAGGGACCGGGCCAAGGCGCTGTTCGGCGTCGACCACGCCAACGTGCAGCCCTACTCGGGCTCGCCCGCCAACCTCGCCGTCTACCTGGCGTTCGCCCAGCCCGGGGACACGATCATGGGCATGGCGCTGCCGATGGGCGGCCACCTCACCCACGGCTGGCCGGTCTCGGCGACCGGCAAGTGGTTCCGGCCCGTGCAGTACGGGGTCCGGCATGACACCGGCCGGGTCGACCTGGACGAGGTCCGCGACCTAGCGCTCAAGGAACGCCCCAAGATCATCTTCTGCGGCGGCACCGCGATCCCGCGGACCATCGACTTCCCGGCCTTCGCCGCGATCGCGGCCGAGGCGGGGGCGCTGCTCGTGGCCGACGTGGCGCACATCTCCGGGCTGATCGCGGGCGGCGCGCATCCCTCGCCCGCCGGGCACGCCGCCGTAATCACCACGACGACGCACAAGACGCTCCGGGGCCCGCGCGGCGCCATGATCATGTCCGACGCCGAGCACGCCTCCGCCGTGGACAAGGCCGTGTTCCCCGGCCTGCAGGGCGGCCCGCATAATCACACCACGGCCGCGATCGCGGTGGCGCTGCACGAGGCCGCCCAGCCCGGGTTCCGCGACTACGCCCACCAGGTGGTCAAGAACTCCCAGGCGCTGGCGGCGGCCCTGCTGGCCCGCGGTTATGACCTGGTCTCCGGCGGGACGGACAACCACCTGATCCTGGCGGACCTGACCCCCAAGGGCATCGGCGGCAAGCCGGCCGCCAAGGCGCTGGACCGGGCGGGCATCGAAACGAACTACAACACGGTGCCGTTCGACCAGCGCAAGCCGTTTGACCCTTCGGGCCTGCGTATCGGCACGCCCGCGATCACCACCCGCGGCCTGCGCGAGGAGCACATGGAGCCGATCGCGGCCTGGATGGACGAGGCCATCACCGCCGCGATCAAGGACGACGAGGCGGCGCTCGGGCGCATCGCGGCGGAGGTCCGCGACCTGCTGTCCTCCTTCCCCGTGCCCGGCTGGGACGGCCGGGACCCCAGAGACCCCTGAGACTCGCGGGACGCGTAACCAGGCCAGGGCCGCCCGCCTGGGCCCTGGCGCGGGGTTACCCGACCCGGATGCGGCGGGCGGGCGGCTCCCTGCTGCCCAGCACCGGCTGCCCGCCGCGCACCCCCTGGTACTCGCGGTCCCAGGGCCAGCGCCCGTGCTTGTCGGCGTGCACAAGCTGCAGGCTCTGGAGGCGCCGGCCGTAGATCTCGACGGCCACATTCAGGTGCGCCCACGGCGCCTCGACCGTGACGATCTCGACGAGCGGGCCGTCGGTCAGGGCGACCTGGGTGCCCGGCGGGGGCACGTCCGCGTGCAGCAGGTGCCCGGCCACGGCGTTGAGCACCCCGGTGGCCCGGGTCAGGCCCATGCCGGTGATGACGAGCTCGGGCCTGCGGTGCGCGGTGAGCCCCACGGTGTAGGCCCAGGGCGGGTGGATGCCCTCACGCTCGACCCCCTGCACGGCCCAGCCGTAGGTGCGGACCAGCTGCCGCATGTGGGCAAGATAGTCGCGCTCGGTAGCGCCCGGACGATCGCACATCCAGCACATAGTTGCCTCCTCGGGACGGCCGGAATGATCCCACTATGCCCGCGGGCACTGACATTTCCGCCCATCCCAGGTCAGCTGGCAAACTTTATTTGCATTTTTGTTCGAAGGAACTTATATTCGAACAGGCACCAGGTCAGAGTTGGTGCCGATCGCGGGTAGTACTGCCCGTCTTCCCCGGGCGGCAGCGGTGCGCACAGCGGAGCAGCACCTCATGCAGCGACAGGGGGCGGGCGTTATGGACAGGGTGTACGGCGAGCCGGTTCATGTTCAGGCCAGGGACGACGGCAGGCCCGCCAGGTTCGTCTGGCACAGCCGGATCTTCACCGTGCGCGCGATCTTTGAGCACTGGGTCGTCAACCGGGAGTGGTGGCGCGATCCCCAGGCCGAGCGAGGGCAACCCGAACTCGAGTTCTGGCGGGTCGAGGCGGGCGGCGGACCGGGCCTGACGGCCGGGGTCTACGAGCTGCGCCGGGACGCCGCCACCGATCAGTGGACCCTGCGCCGCGGCTTAGGCTATTCGGCTTGGCTCCCCGCGAGGGCAAGTTCTTCGGCGTGCGTTATTTCCTCCAGCCTCCGGTGGTTCGTCTCGAAACCGGCCCAGCCGAAGATCGCGATGCCCGCCACGATCGGAATGCAGCCGATAAGGGCGGTCTGGGCGATCGAAGGCGTGGTGGTGGCCAGCACGACCAGCGCAATGATCAGCAGGCCGCCCGCCTTGGTGGCGCCCGCGGCGAACCCGGTGCCATGGGAGCGGATACCGGTCGGGTAGATCTCGGCGGCGTACACGGTAACTATCGCCGCGACCAGGCTGGTCCCGGACAGCGGGATGACGAGCAGAGCCGTCAGCAACCCATGATTATGCGCGACGGAGTTTCCCTCGATGACGAATCCAAAGAGCGCGATCGCGAGCACGGCCGAAAACAATATAATGGTTTTCTTGCTGCTCCAGAAGCCGTAAAGTGCCGTGATGCCCAGTGAGATGGGCAGGCCGATGAGAGCCGCATTGCGGACGATGTAGTCAGAGTTGACGGTGGTGAATCCGAGGTGCACCAGGTTCGTCGGGATCCACAATTGGAAGCCGTAGGTGATGAGCCCGACGCCGATGGCGAGAACGCCGATCGCCACGCTCGGCCCGGCGAGTGGCGCGGCGAATAGCTGAAGGTAACCGCGTTTTGCCTGGCCCTCAGGCGCGGTCGTGTCCGCGTCGCCCGGCACTACCTCGGCGCCGAAATGACGCATGATGGCCTCAGCTTCGTCGCGGCGCCCGACGGCGAGCAGAAAGCGGGGCGACTCGGGTATCCAGTAGTTCAGCGCGATCAGCAGCACGCCGGTCGGCAGGCCGATCAGCCAGAGTATCCGCCAGCTGTAGTGCGGTGTCAGCGCCCCGGCCAGCCAGCTCGTCATGACGTAACCGGCGCCCGCCACGCCGCCGCCGATCAGCACCATCAGCCAGCTTCTGTGCCGGGCCGGGATCGTCTCGGCCAGCAGGGCGAACGTGATGGGCAGCAGTCCGCCCGCTCCGATGCCCATGAAAAAGCACATGAGCAAGTTCCAGCTGAATCCCGGCATCGCGCCGCAGATCGATGTGCTCACGAACAGAATTCCGGCGTAGAGAATCGATGACCGCCGTCCGATGCGGTCGGCCAGCCATCCCCACAGCCAGGACCCGATGACGGTCCCGGCGATACCGCACAGCGGCAGCAGGGCCACCGGAAGGTGCCCGTGCGGGTTGGTCACGGCCTTGAGCCCGTATTCCTTGGTCATGCCGGGCGCCACGAATGAAAGCGCGGCCGGCTTCATGACGTCAATGACAATCGCGATCGACACGACGAGCAGCATGGCCACGTGCTGCGGCCGTATCCGGGCATCGTCAAGGGCCCTGACCCGGACGGCGGCCGCATCCTTCCTGATCCGGTCCGCTCCCTTCGGCATCAGCGCATAAAGCGTCGTGACCAGGCCAAACCCGATAAGTGTCATGCCAATAATCATCGCGGCATCCGGGCGCATCCCGACCATGCGGTAGCCCATCGTGCGAGCGCTGTAGTACATCGGCAGATGCAACACTACACCGATAGTGCAAGCCGCAGCTCCCAGCCAGAAAATCACCGGATGTTCGAATCGTTTCCATCGCGTATCGCGGCCTTTTGTGCTCTCGGACACATTAGGTCCCTTCACATTTGGGGGCACCGCGACAACAATAGGCGTGGATCTTCGATAAATGTAGTGATATGGGGACGGAATGGGAAAATTCGGTCCGCTCGGCGACCGCTTCTTCCACCCGGGCCCGCCAGGACAGCTCGGCCTGGACCGGCTCCCGCTCCGCGCGCGGGAGCGGAACCCGGCCCTCTGGCTGTCCGGGGCACGGCAGTACCGGGGTCGGCGGAATGCCTCGCACCAGCGGCCTCCCGGCCAGTACGACCTGCTCGCCGTGGTGCTTGATCGTCAGCGGTTCGCCTGCCAGCAGTTCGTATTCCGCTTCGTCCGGGGTGATCGCGAGCCGGAGCACGCGATCGCGGTAGCGCATCCGGAACGTCAGCCGGGTGATCCCGGACGGTAGCCGCGGGCTGAAGGACAGGTCGCCGCCCGTCGCCCGCATGCCGCCGAAGCCCGCGACCACCGCCGTCCAGGCGCCGGCCAGGGCGGCCAGGTGCAGACCGTCCCGGGTATTGCGGTGCCGGTCCTGCAGGTCCGCCAGGGCGGCCTCGGCCAGGTAGTCGTGCGCGAGCTGCAGATGCCCGGTCTCGGCGGCCATCACCGCCTGCGTGCAGGCCGACAACGAGGAATCACGGACGGTCAGTGCCTCGTAATAGGCGAAGTTCCGCGCCTTCTGCTCGGCGCTGAACGCGTCTCCGCGCAGGTGCATGGCCAGCACCAGGTCAGCCTGCTTGACGACCTGCTTGCGGTACAGCTCGAAGTAGGGGTAGCTGAGCAGCAGCGGGTACCTCTCCGGCGGCGTGCCGGCGAAATCCCACACCTCGTGATCGGTGAAACCCTCGTGCTGCGGATGAACACCGTACGTGTCGTCAAACGGGATGGTCATCGTCGCGGCGGCCTCGAGCCATGCGGAAATCTCGGCTACGGTGACGCCAAGCCGCGCGGCCATGTCCTCGGTCCGGACGCAGGCCTCAGCGGCCGCGGAGAGGTTCTGCTGGGCCATCAGGTTGGTATACACGTTGTTGTCCACCACGGCGCTGTATTCGTCAGGTCCGGTGACGCCGTCGATGCGGAACCTGCCCTTGCTATCGTGGTGCCCGAGCTTGCGCCACAACCGCGCCGTTTCCACCAGCAACTCCACGCCGGCCTCGCGCTCGAACGCGGTGTCACCGGTCGCGTCCAGGTACCGGAGCACCGCGTCGGCGATGTCCGCGTTGATGTGGAACGCGGCCGTTCCTGCGGGCCAGTAACCCGAGCACTCCTGGCCGCGGATGGTCCGCCACGGGTAGGCGGCGCCCGCCAGGCCGAGGTCGGCCGCGCGCTGCCTGGCCTCGGGCAAGACCATGTGCCGCCAGCGCAGCACGCCCGCCGCGGCGGCCGGCTGGGTGTACGTCAGCACGGGCAGCACGAAGGTTTCCGTGTCCCAGAAGGTATGCCCGTCATACCCCGGGCCGGTCAGCCCCTTCGCCGCGATCGGGCGGCTTTCCGCTCGCGCTCCTGCCTGCAGGATGTGAAACAGGCCGAACCGCACGGCTTGCTGGATTTCGGCATCGCCTTCGACGTCGACGTCGGCGCCGGCCCAGAACTCGTCCAGGTACTGGCGCTGCTCGGCGAGCAGGCCGGCCCAGCCGCTGAGCCGCGCGACCGCCAGGGCGCCGACGACCTGGTCGTGCAGGGCCGGGCGGGATCGCTGGCTGGACCAGCCGTAGCCTATGTACTTCACGATCCGCAGGCAGCCGCCCGGCTGGACCTGCGCGGCGACGGTGCAGCGTCCTACGTCGGGAAACGCCTCCGTATACACCTTCATCAGGCCGGAGCATTCGACGTCGTGCGCCATGCCGGAGGTCACCCGCAGGCCGCTGTGCCGGGTGCGGTGGGTCAGGACCACCCGGTACTGCTCATCCCGGCTCGCTACGTACTCCTCACTGGCGAGTGGCGTCTCGATGGCGGCGGCAGCCCGGGGGTCGTCGCCGCCCGCACAGGGAAGGGCCTCGTTGGCGACGAGTTCGGACTGCACGACCAGGCGTAGCGGCTGGGAGACCGGCTCCACCGTGTAGCAGATCGCCGCCACCGCCCGCTGGGTCAGCGAGACCAGCCGCGTGGACCTGATGCGCACCCGGCGGCCGGCCGGAGAAGTCCAGTCCACTTCCCGGCAGAGGGTACCTGCCCGCAGGTCAAGCACCCGCTCATGCGAATGCACGGTGCCGTAGCGGACATCGAAAGGCTCGTCGTCGACAAGCAGCCTGATGAGCTTGCCATTGGTCACGTTGATGATCGTCTGCGCCGACGCCGGGTACCCGTAGCCGGTCTCTGCGTGCGACAACGGCCGGAGATCATAGAGGGAGTTGAGATACGTGCCAGGCAATCCGTGTGGCTCACCCTCGTCGAGGTTGCCGCGCAGCCCGATGTGGCCGTTGGAAAGGGCGAAGACCGATTCGCTCTGCGCCAGCACGTCAAGGTCAAGCCCGGTTTCCCGGACGTGCCAGGGCTCCACCCCGTATGCGGGCTGCCTGATCATCCCGTACCCTGTGCCGAGCTCATCTCGCCTCGCCTCTAGCTTGATCCCTGCTTGCGATTAGCGGTACGCCGCGTCTTCTGTCCCCTCAAAGAGAACACTTCGTAGTATTGTTAGTTCTGCGGTGCTAAACGAATTTGGGTCCATGTGGCATATTCTCCTGAGCCGAAACCTACTGCCCGCTCCACACAGGTGTCTTCTCAGATATTGCGAACGGTCCTTGGTGCCTGCTTGGGCCGGGCAACCCGGGAGAAGCCGGCGCCATCTGAGTGAGCTGGAGTAGAGCCGCAATATATTGCTGCGATGCGGCAGCGCTTTTCCCATTCCTGAGTCCGAGGAGAAGTCCCTGTGACCATGCTCCGGCCACCCGAAGCCACCGTTAAAGAGCTGCCGCTCAGGCCTGACCGCACGGTACTCCAGCTGAACGTCGCCATGGCCCTGACCGTCTGGCTGCTCTGGCTGGGTTTCGGCCGGGGGCTGGCGATCACAAGCCTGGTACACGACTGGCGGATATCCGTGACCATGGTTTTCGGCTCGCTTGTCGGCGGCGGCACCAGCGAAGGCGGCGGCGCGGTCGCCTTTCCCGTGTTCACCAAGGCGCTGCATATCCCGGCGCCACAGGCCCGGCTCTTCACCTATGCGATACAGAGCGTGGGAATGACCGCGGCCTCCCTCACCATCTTGTACTTGCGAGTACCGATTGAACGACGGTTCCTGCGCCTCGCGGCGCCGGCCGGAGTAATAGGGGTCATCATCAGCGCGACGCTGATCGCCCCGTCGGTGCGGACGGGGGATATCAGGGTCTTCTTTACCGTGATGCTGGCCTGCCTGGCGCTCGCCCTGATCGTCCAGTGGATCAGGAAAACTGACGGCCGCAATCAACGGCTCACCCTGCTCGCCGGCCGCGAGCAGGCCATCATCGTGACCACCGGCTTCGTCGGGGGCATCGTCAGCGGATTGCTCGGAGTCGGCGAGAACATGGTGGCCTTCATCATCATCGTCTTGCTGTTCCGGATCTCCGAGAAGGTGGCCACGCCAACCACGGTCATCCTCATGACGATCGTATCGATCACCGGCTTCGGAACCCACATCCTCCTGCTGCGTGACTTCACGGGTCCGGTGCCCAGATACTGGCTGGCCGCCGTGCCCATCGTCGTCGTCGGCGCTCCGCTCGGCGCCCTGATCTGCTCGAAGCTGTCACGTCAGGTGATCCGGCTGATCCTTATCGGCCTCATCGCGGCGGACTTCGCCAGCACGCTGTGGCTCGTCCCGATGTCGGCGCAGACGATGGCCATAGCGGCGGCCGCGCTGGTCGCCGGGACGGTCGCGTCCTACCTCATGACCCGTGTCACGCGATACGAGCCGCCGGTAATCCGCCCTCAGGCAGCGCCAGGAAACATCACGCATAAGCAAGCCTGAACACTTACCGCTGACTACCGCCTGGTTATCTTTGATTGCCTTTTCCTGGCCCTCCGGATGTTTCCCTGTGACCGTGTTGACGAGAATGCGGTTTGGCCCGAAAATGGAAGCATGCCACAAAGCGGAACGGATGAAGCGGGCCCGGCCGGTTACAACTATGTGAACTTTGATCGCCATGTCGCGGCCGACGGCGACATGGCAGATGAGATCGCGTTCCGCGGTTCTTTTAGCGCCGGGGAGGCTGCCGCGGATTTCACCCTGGTCCGGCTTGACGACGGCTCGCGGCAGCCGCTCTCGGAGCTGTGGCGGTCGAAGCCGCTGGTGATGGAGTTCGGCTCGTTCACTTGACCGTACTGCTCCGCAGAGGGTCCTCTGCTAGACGCCGCGGCTGCCCGGCATCCCGAGGCCAACTGGGTGTTCGTCTACACCCGGGAGGCCCACCCCGGGGAAAACGTGCCGCACCACGATTGTTTCGAGACCAAGCTGGCCGGCGCGCGGCTGCTGCGGGATGAGACAGGGATCCGCCGCCCGATCCTGGTCGACGGCCTGGCCGGCGCCGCGCACCGGCGGTACGGGTGCATGCCCAACATGACCTGGGTCATCGACCGCGGCGGGGTCGTCGCCTACAAGGCCAACTGGACGAGCGCCGCGAACGTCGAGGCGTTCTTGGTGCGGTATCTGGCCGCCAAGGCGGACCGCCAGCAAGGCCCGGTGGCCAGGTACGAGACCGAGCAGCTTGAGTTCCGGCAGGTTGACAGGGAGAGCTTCAGGAAGCACCTGCTCCGCAACGGCCCGCGGGCCGCCGAGGAATTCCGCCAGGCCGAGCAGGTGTGGTCCCAGCGCCCGTGACCGTGCGCTGAGCGTTAGCGTGTGCCTGCGCTAGCTGGCGGCCGCCAGGGCAGGCCGGCCTGCCGCCTGCACGGCACTGGCCAGGGACACGCTGACGATATCGGCGGCGGTGCAGCCGCGGGACAAGTCGTTCATCGGGGCGGCCAGCCCTTGCAGGATCGGGCCGATGGCGGTGGCGTGAGCCAGCCGCTCGGTAATCTTGTAGGCGATGTTGGCGGCGTCCAGGTTGGGGAAGATGAAGACGTTCGCGCGGCCTGCGGCGGGCGAGCCCGGTGCCTTGCGAGCGGCCACCGCCTGGGCGAACGCCGCGTCGAACTGAAGCTCACCGTCCACCGCCAGTCCGGGTGCGCGGCTGCGGACCAGGTCGGTCGCGGCGCGGATGCGGTGCGCGGCGGGATGGTTAGCGCTGCCCTTGGTGGAGAAGGACAGCATGGCGACGACGGGAGTCTGGCCGGTCAGTACGGCGTAGCTGCGGTGGGTGGACAGAGCGATGTCCGCGAGCTGTTCCGTGTCGGGTTCTGGGATCACCGCGCAGTCGGCGTAGGCGAGCACGCGAAAGTCCGGCAGCACGATGAGGAAGCAGCTGGTCACGTTGTTCACCCCGGCGGCTAGGCCGATGACCCGGATCCCGGCGCGCAGGACGTCGGCGCTGAGCCGGGCGGCTCCGCCGACGCAGGCGTCGGCGAGGCCCGTCTTGACCGCGGCCGCGCCGAGGTACAGCGGGTCGCGGGCGAACCCGGCGCGTTTGTGCGCGGGCACTCCGCGGGCCGATAGCGTCTCCTCGAGGCAGTCGGCGATCCTGGAGTCACGGCCGGCCGCGCGGGGGGAGAGAACCTCCACCCCGTCGTACCCCTTGGCCTTCCCGGACACCAGCACGGGCCGGACCGGGGTGGTGGCGGCCAGCTGGCGTGCCGCCTCGGCCGTCCTCGGGTCGTCACCGTCGGTAAGCAAGACCCGTGGGCTCAGGCCCTCCAGGCGCGCTCGCCAGCCGTTCGCGAGGTCGACCACCCTCATCCCCCGCTCGGCTGTCCGCTGCCGGTCACCGGCTGGTCGGCCAGGTCCAGTCGCGGATCTCCGGCGGGTCCTCGCCGTGCTGACGGGTGTAGGTTCGTGCCCTCAGCCGGGCATCGACCATCTGCTGGCGCAGCCCGGCGCCCGCGACGGCCAGGCCGGGGACCCGGTCGATCACGTCGATGACCAGGCGGTAGCGGTCCATGTCGTTGAGCATGACCATGTCGAACGGCGTGGTGGTGGTGCCCTCTTCGTTGTAGCCGCGTACGTGCATGTTGCGGTGGTTGGTGCGGCCGTTGGTGAGCCGGTGGATCAGCGCCGGGTAGCCGTGGAAGGCGAAGATGACCGGCTTGTCGCGGGTGAACAGGGCGTCGAACTCCTCGTCAGGCAGCCCGTGCGGGTGAGCCCGCTCGGGTTGCAGGCGCATCAGGTCCACCACGTTGACCACCCGGACCTTGATGTCGGGCAGGTACTGGCGCAGCAGGTCGGTGGCAGCCAGTGTCTCGAGGGTGGGGACGTCGCCGGCGCAGGCCAGCACCACGTCAGGCTCGGTCATGCCGTGGGCGCTGGCCCATTCCCAGATCCCGATGCCGCGGGTGCAGTGCGCGACGGCGCGGTCCATCGGCAGCCAGTCGGGGCTGGGGTTCTTCCCGGCCACGATCAGGTTGATGTGCTCGCGGGACCGCAGGCAATGGTCGGCCGTGGAGAGCAGGGTGTTGGCGTCCGGCGGCAGGTAGACCCGGATGATCTCGGCTTTCTTGTTGACCACGTGATCGATGAACCCTGGGTCCTGGTGCGAGAAGCCGTTGTGGTCCTGCCGCCACACATGCGAGGTCAGCAGGTAGTTCAGCGACGCCACCGGTCGGCGCCACGGGATATGGCGGGAGACCTTCAGCCATTTGGCGTGCTGGTTGAACATCGAGTCGACGATATGGATGAACGCCTCGTAGCAGCTGAACAGCCCGTGCCGCCCGGTGAGCAGGTAACCCTCCAGCCATCCCTGGCACAGGTGCTCCGACAGGACCTCCATCACCCGCCCGCCCGGGCCGAGACTGTCATCTCCGGGCTCGGTCTCCGCGTTCCAGGCGCGGTCGGTGACCTCGAAGACCGGCGACAGGCGATTGGACGAGGTCTCATCGGGGCCGAACAGCCGGAAGTTCGTCTGGTTGGCCACGATCACGTCCCGCAGCCACGTCCCGAGGACCCGGGTCGGCTCACTGGTTCCCGCTCCAGGCGCCTCGACCTCGACCGCGTAATCGCGGAACTCAGGCAGCCGGAGATCGTGCAGCAGCAGGCCGCCGTTGGCGTGCGGGTTTGCGCTCATCCGGCGCTGGCCGCGCGGCGGCAGCGCCGCCAGCCGGGAGGCCGGCATCCCGGTGGTATCGAACAGCTCTTCCGGCCGGTAACTGTGCAGCCACTGCTCAAGCGCGGCCAGATGACCGGGGTTGGTGCGAACGTCGCTGAGCGGGACCTGGTGCGCCCGCCAGGTCCCCTCGACCTGGACTCCGTCGACCTCACGCGGGCCGGTCCAGCCTTTCGGCGTCCGCAGCACGATGACCGGCCACGTGGGCCGCCCGGCCGAACGCCCCAGCCGGGCCTCCCGCTGGATCGAGGCGATCTGCTGGTAGGCGGCCTCCAGCGCGGCGGCCAGGGACCGGTGAACCTGCTGCGGGTCATCCCCCGAGACGAGGTAGGGCGTGTGCCCGTACCCCTCGAGCAGGCTCACAAGCTCGCGTTCGGGTATCCGGGCCAGCACGGCCGGATTCGCGATCTTATAGCCGTTCATGTGCAGCACGGGCAGCACGGCGCCATCGCGGACCGGATCGAGAAACTTGTTGGAGTGCCAGCTTGCGGCCAGCGGCCCGGTCTCGGCCTCGCCGTCGCCGATCACGCAGCACACCAGCAGGTCCGGGTTGTCCAGCGCGGCGCCGTAGGCGTGCGCCAGCGCGTACCCGAGCTCGCCCCCCTCATGGATCGAGCCGGGAACCTCCGCCGCGACATGGCTCGGGATCCCGCCGGGGAACGAGAACTGACGGAACAGGGTCCGCATCCCGTCCTCGTTCATGTCGATGTGGTGGTAAACCTCGCTGTAGGTCCCCTCCAGGTAGGCCTGGGCCACCAATCCGGGCCCTCCGTGGCCCGGCCCGGTGATGAAGATCGCCTCGAGGTCGTGCGCTTTGATCAGCCGGTTCATGTGGGTGTAGATCAGGTTCAGCCCGGGTGTCGTGCCCCAGTGCCCGAGCAGCCGCGGCTTGATGTGCTCCGGTCGCAACGGCTCGCGCAGCAGCGGGTTGTCGAGCAGGTAGATCTGTCCCACCGCGAGGTAGTTGGCGGCTCGCCAGTACGCGTCAAGCAACCCGACATCGGCGTCGGTGAGCAGGGCGCTCGTTTCCTGGCTCGTTTCCGGCGCGGCTGTCATCAGCGCCGTGGGGTGCGTCAAGGTTGCGTCAGTCACGCCTTCAGTGTGCGAGGCTGGTCGGCGCCGCTCTACCTCTGACCTTGCTCATCATTCGATCCGGCAGACCGACTCACCGGAGCTGACGGTCTGGCCGACCGCCACCGACAGGTCAGCGATGGTGCCGTCCTTGTGCGCGCTCAGTGGCTGCTCCATCTTCATGGCCTCAAGCGTGACCACGGTGTCGCCTGCCGACACCTGCTGGCCGTCGGTGACCGCGATCTTGATGATGGTGCCCTGCATCGGGGAGATCAGGGTGTCCCCAGCTGGCCCGGACAGGGCCTCGCGGGAAGCGCGGCGAGGACGTTCCGGCGCCTGGGCGGAGGCCGGGGCCCGGCGCGGTACTGTCACCTCGAGCCTCTTGCCGTCCACCTCGACGGTGAGCCTGTCCCGGTCGGCGGCCTCCGCCAGCTCCGCCGGGTCCTGCCTCGGCAGGTCGGCCTGGAATTCGGTCTCGATCCAGCGGGTATGCACGCCCAGCGTGTCATGGGGGGCGGCAAACGCGGGGTCCGCGATGACCGCTCGGTGGAAAGGCAGCACGGTCGGCAGGCCGGCGATCTCGAACTCCGCTAGGGCCCGGGCGGCGCGCTGCAACGCGCCGCGGCGGGTCGCGGCGGTGATGATCAGCTTGCCGATCAGGGAGTCATACGCCTGCGGCACCGTGGTCCCCTCGATGTAGCCGGCGTCGAGGCGGACGCCCGGTCCCGACGGCGGCCGGAACGCCGTCAGCGTGCCCGGGGCCGGCAGGAAACCGCTGGCCGGGTCCTCCGCGTTGATCCGGAACTCGATCGAATGGCCGCGAGCTGGCGGGTCGGCGTAGCCGAGCGGCTCGCCGTCCGCGATGCGGAACATCTCCCGCACCAGGTCGATGCCGGTGACCTCCTCGCTGACCGGATGTTCCACCTGGAGCCGGGTGTTCACCTCAAGGAAGCTGATCGTTCCGTCCCGGCCGATCAGGAACTCGCAGGTCCCGGCGCCCACATACCCCACCGCCCGCAGGATCGCCTTCGACGCCGCGTACAGCTCGTCGACCTGGGCCTGGCTGAGGAACGGCGCGGGCGCCTCCTCGACCAGCTTCTGGTGACGACGCTGCAACGAGCAGTCCCGGGTCGAGATCACCACCACATTGCCATGCGTGTCGGCCAGGCACTGGGTTTCCACGTGCCGGGGCCGGTCCAGGTAGCGCTCGACAAAGCAGTCGCCGCGGCCGAATGCCGTGGTGGCCTCCCGGACCGCGGACTCGTACAGCTCCTCGATCTCCTCCAGCCGCCAGGCGACCTTCAGGCCGCGGCCACCGCCGCCGTAGACGGCCTTGATCGCGATCGGCAGCCCGTGCTCGCGGGCGAACGCCGTGATCTCCGCGGCGTCGCGCGCCGGGTGGGCGGTGCCGGGCGCCAGCGGGGCGCCCACCTCGCGGGCGATCAGCCGGGCCTTGACCTTGTCGCCGAGGGCCTCGATGGCCTCGGCGGGCGGCCCGATCCAGGTCAGCCCGGCGTCGCTGACCGCCCGGGCGAAAGCGGCGTTCTCGGACAGGAAGCCGTAGCCGGGGTGGACCGCGTCCGCGCCGGCCTCAAGCGCGATCTTGACGATCTTGCCGGCGTTCAGGTAGGTCTCGGCTGGCGTCAGGCCGCCGAGGGCGTACGCCTCGTCCGCCATCGCCGCGTGCAGCGCGTCCAGGTCCTGCTCGGCGTAGACGGCCGCGCTGGCCAACCCGGCATCGCGGCAGGCTCGCACCACCCGGACCGCAATTTCGCCACGATTCGCGACAAGTACCTTACGCATCGTGTCCTCCACTAACCCCTGGACGTCGCCCGTGTGCCCGTCCGGGCGCCGCATTGGCCAGGCACGAGCACCACGGCCCGTTCGGAAAAATTCCGTTCCGGCCTGGGCGGCCAGGTAAGAGGCGCACCGGGTGCTGGTCAGGCGGCCCGCCATTAACGCGGTAACAGCTTCAGGCGGCCTGTTCGCTGTACTGGTTATCGATTCGGCGCAGCAACTCTGTTCCTGCTTCAATGAACAGGCGCCCGATATCCAGGTGAACCAGCCGGTAGTGATCGAACTGGCTCGGCTCCGAGTACCCGAAGCTGGCTACCCGGTAGGCTTTTTCGGTCCCCTCGTAGAGCATGTCCTGTAGCGCGGTAAGTTCTCCGAAGGTGAGTGAATCGTACATCGCCGCCTTCTTTCCTGAAAAGACCGATCAGCCCCGTCCTATCATGAACCGATAGGACCCGCCTTGAGTTCCGCTATGGCGGGGATCGAGTGTTGATAAGTCATGCAGGCGATGTGAAATAGTCCTACCGCGGCTATCTAAGGGCGTCAGGCATTCTCGTCGACGGCGACCTTGGCCCCGGCCATTTCCGGCATCCCGACCGGAATCCAGCCGCCGGCCCGCCGCGCCGCCGCGAGGCTGGCCCACGAAGTCAGCTCGACCAGCGTGGCGTCGTCCGGGCTCTCGAGCCGGAACCTGTCGATGACGGACTGGTCGACCTGGTAGGAAGCGAGCGCGGTCAGCAGCGCGAGCCGCCCGGCCGCCCGGTGCGCCACCGGCAGGCCGGACACGATCTCCTCCACCCAGGCGCGGCTCGGGCCGCGCGGCTCACCGTGCCAGCCGGCCAGCTCCGTCATGACCGTCTCGCGTACCACCGCGGGCACCGACCGGGCTCCGGCCGCGTCGATGGCCGCGCACCCGCGGGCGAAGGCGCCTGCCACCGCGGGACGATGGGCCGCCCACGACAGATCGCCTGGCAGCGGTGCCGGCGGCAGCAGGTCAAGCGAGCTGCCGGGCGGGTGCGGCCCGTGGGCCGCGGGCCGGATCACCCCGCCGAGCACCCGCATGACCGGCCTCAGCATGATCTTGGGAACACCGGGTGGCAGCGGGGCCTCGCCGAGAAACACATTCACCATGCGGTTGAGGTACTGGAGCATGACGGCGGTACCGATCAGTTCTGGCGCCTGGTCGGCCGGGCAGGTCGGCTCGTGCCGCAGGGCGCCCTCCTCGGTGCCGCTGTCCACCGCCCACGCGTGCGCCGCCCGCACCCGGGGGTCGGTCACCGATCCGGCCGTATGGTTCGCCCGCGCCGTCAGGCCGGTCCACCCGGCCAGCCCGGACAGCGTGCTGCTGTGCATGGTGACGCAGAACGGGCAGGTGTTGCGGAGCGAGACCGCCGTGGCCACCGCCTCCTTGGCGGCCCGGTCGACCTGCCCGGTCACGATCAGGGTCTCGCGGAGCATCAGCCAGCTCGCCGCCAGCACCTGCGGGGCCGGCGAGTGCAACGCCATCGGCGGGGCCAGCACGCCGAACTCCTGCTCGACCTGCCGGTAGACCTGACGGACGAGGTCAGGTCCCGCGCCGATGGGAACCGGCGCCACGTGCCGGACCTGGGTCAGCCCCAGCTGCCCGAGCAAGGTCCTCATTCGCTTGCCGCTCACCAGCCACCCCGTCGACTCTCGAGAACAGTGACGTCCGACATGCGCAAGCTCCCTAGGCGCTGGCGGGCACAAGGATGCCGGACTCGAGCCGGTGGAATCTGCCCTCGTAGAAGAGCAGGGCATCCCCGGTCTCACCGCGTCCGATGGCCTGCACCTCGCCCAGGAAGATCGAGTGGTCCCCGCCGTCGTAGACGGTGGCGAGCGTGCACTCGAGCCAGGCCAGCGCCCCGCACAGGATCGGGGCACCGGTGTAGGGACCCGGCAGCGCCTCGACCGCGTCGAACGAGCTCTTGCCCTTGGGCCGCTTGTGGTCGGCGAACATGCGCGCGGTCGGTTCCTGATGGGCGGCCAGCATCGATACCGCGAAGGATCCGCATTCGCCGATCGTGTCGTGCATGCTGGCGTTGCGCTGTATGCACACCAAGACGAGCGGGGGATCGAGCGACACCGAGGTGAAGGCGTTGGCGGTCATGCCGCACGGCGCCTCCCGGCCCGCCGTCACCACGGTGATGCCGGTGGCGAACCTGCCGAAGATCTGGCGCATTTCCCGCGCGGCCAGCCCCGCGGTCGCATCCGGCTGCCGCCGGGTCATCACGTTAGAAAGCCGAGCTTGGTCGATAGGTCGCATGGGTCTCTCATCCACTGATCGGTTGGTTGGATACTTGGACGTGCGCCGCGGCTGCGAGCTTGGCCGAGTACCTGTCCAGGGCAGTGCGCAGTGACGTGGGAACCATCGTCGGCCGAGTGTCCTGGTTCGGGCCTCGCATGCACGCGATCCGTTGCCGGCCGCGCGCGACCAGCCGCTCTTCTCCATCGCTCAGCCGGATGTAGTCGAAGGCAAAGCTGATCTGGGTCTGGGTCAGCTCCTCCAGCCGCATCCGGATCGATATCTCGTCGAAGGCACCGGTTTCCGCGAAGTACTCGCAGCCCACCTTCAAGGTGAACAGTTTCAGGTCGCCGCGGATGTCCTCGAGCACCTCGGGGGCGTTGTCCTGAAGGAACATCTCACGGCAGCGGCCCTGCCACCGCACGTAGTTCACGAAGTGAACGGTGCCCTCCAGGCTCGTTTCCTCGAACCCGACCGTGTGCCGGTATTCGTAAAAATCATTCACTTGACCTCGTCGCCTTCCGCAAGCATGGTGAAGACCACCGGTTCTGAGGTTTCGTTGAGGCGCGTCGCGAAGGAGGCGATCCGGGCGCTGCCGCTGCTCAGCACGACCCACCGGCCCGCCTCCGGCCCGGACGCGTCCACCAGCGTCACGATGGCGTGACCGGTCTTGCGCAGGCATTCGATGGCGCCCCATACTCGTGTCGCCGCGACCGACAGGCTCTCGCCCCGCCCGGATGCGATCAGCCGGGCCAGCTCCAGCCCGTCGGCGCCAAGCAGGCTGGCCCAGTCGTCCTCCGGCCGGTCCGCAGCCAGCTCGACATCACAGCTGACCTGCCGCTGGCTCGCCACCGCAAAGGTGACGCTCGCGCCGTGTGACGCCGTGACCTGAATGCCTTCCACCAGCGGCCTGCCGTCCGGGCGGTAGGTGACCTCGGCCACCCGGCCCAGGGCCCCGCTGAGGACCGTCGCCGTCTGGCGGCGCCTGGATTCCGTTCCGTCCAGGGGCCCGTCGTCGGGGTAGATGGCCGTGGCCAGGCCGCCGCCGAGCGCTGGTTCGACGTTGCGTTCCAGATACGGCCCGAGCAGCGCGGGAACCCACGGGCCCGAGCCGTCCTCCTTGCGTACCGCCTGGAGGCGCAGGCCTCGCCATTGCTCGATCACGGAGCCAGCCGGATCGTAGATATCGAGGTCGTACAGGTAGGTATCGCCGTCGCGGGACCGCTCACGAGCATGCAGGGTCACCTGGCCCAGGTCCGCCGCGCGCCCGGGGTCGGTCAGGTGAAGCTGTTCGATGCCGGCCGGCAGCAGGGTGGCATCGGGCACACAGCACTGGATCGAGTGCATGAGGGCATCCCGCGTACCCGGATCCGCCAGCACCAGGTCCGGTGGCAGGAAGTCGCCGAACCAGCCGTCGCCGGGAACGTTGGAGATTTCCGCCACGCATTCCCTGGCGGCCAGTTTTCTGTAGCCGAGCAGCCGGCGGAACCGGCCACCCTGGAACAGGACGCTGCCGTACAACTCGGCGGCCGGATCCACCGGGACCCTTGGCCTGGACTGGTCCGCCATTTCCGGCACCTGTCCTTGCGGCCGCGGGCCCGAGTACCTCAGCGTGGCCCGGAAATGATCGGCCTGGAATCCTGTGTCGCTGCTGCGGATGACGGCATGCACCGTGTCCGGGTTCTCCGCCAGCACCGCGATCCGGATGGTGGAGCTGCCCCGGACCGGGACGACGATCGGCCGCAGGAACTCGACGTCCTCCAGCGTCGGCGCCGCTTCCTGGCCGGTGACGGCGGCCGCGGCCTGGGTCATGGCCTCCATGCCGATCACGGCAGGGAACAGCAGGTCGCCGTCGAGCAGGTGGTCGCTGAGATACGGGTCGGACTCGGCCGTCAGCTCCGCGTCGACCACGAGTTCCACGCCCGCGTAGTGCACCTGGGGCCGTTCGATGAAGCGGGTCAGCGGCAGCTCGCGCTGCTCCAGCGTGATGGTCGGCAGGCCTTCCGCGCGGCCCATGATGACCACGGCGTCCGGTGTCGTCGGATCGGCGAGCAGTTCGACGAGGATGTCGATGCCGTCCTGCAGCGGGATGGGCGCGATTCCCTCGCGGATGAGTGCTTCGAGGACCCCGAGCCGCTCGCCCATGCCCGCGCCGGCCCATACTGACCATTCGAGCGCGAGGCACCGGCAGCCGGGATTCTGCTCTCGTGTCTGCTTGGTCAGGTCGGTGAGCCAGTCGTTGGCGGTGGAGTAGTCTGCCTCGCCGCGCAGGCCCGCGCGGCCGATGATGCTGCCAAAGGTGATCAGCAGCTTCAGCGCGCCAGGGTCGGTTGCGGCCAGCACGTTCTCGAGGCCGGTGATCTTCGGTGCGACCGTGCGCCGGAACGAGGACTCGTCGAGGTTGGTGAGCGCCTGCGGTTCGTTGCGTCCCGACCCGTGCAGCACCGCGGTGACAGCTCCGAGCGTCCGCTGAATCTCGTCGACGGCGGCCTTGACCTGGTCCGGTGCGGTCACGTCCGCCTGGGCGTAGTGAAACTTCACCGAGGCCTTCTGCAGCCGTTCCAGGTTGGCCGCGAGCTCGGCGTCCGCCGACGGGGCCGAGCGGCCCAAGATCCCGATGGCGGCGCCTGATTCACGGCCGAGCGTGAGTGCGCACTCGGCCGTGATGCCCTTGCCGCCGCCGGTCACCAGCAGCACGTCAGCTTCGGTCAGGGCACCGCCGACGCCGGTAATGCTCGCCCGGCTGGCCCGGGGAAGCGGCCGCAGGATCGGAACGGTCCGCGTGCCGGCTGAGTCGTAATGAACCTCGCTGAAGCCGTCGGTCGCGGCGACGTCGGCGGTGATGCGGGCCACTATCTCCTGGACCTGCTGCTGCGTCGGGTCCTCTGGCACCGGCAGGATCACCAGGGTGGTCGCGACGTTCGGTGCCTCCAGGTGCAGGGTTTTGGCCAGGCCCGCGGCGCCCTTGCGGCCGCCGACTGCGACGAACCGCACGTCACCGGTCACCGAGAGCGCGGCGCGCGCGGCGTCGATCATGAGCGGGATATGCTCCACGTCCGCGTGGCGGGGCAGGCAGAGCAGCACGCCGTCCCCGAGGTCCGCCTGCCGCAGCCCGTCAAGAAGAGGCTGGGCGAGCGGGTGCGGTGATGGTGCGAGCAGTTCCCAGCGGCCGGCCCCGGCCGGGCCGGCGGGCGAGCCGGGGTCGGCCGGCACGAGGCTCACGTCAAACGCGCGCACCCACGGCCCGACACCGGGAACGGTGTCCTTGCCCGCCTCGTCGGGCTGCGCGGTCTGGCCGAGCTCATCGAGCATCTGCGCGATTTCGGCCAGGGTGGAGGTGGCGAACGCTGAGGTGGTGACCACGCCCGGCAGGCCCAGATCGCGGGCCGCCTGGTTGACGATCTGCCCGACGGTGATCGAGCTCAGGTGCAGCTCGTCGATCGGGTTGCTGGTCGACTGGACCGCCTCCAGGGGTAGCTCGGCCCGCTCGGCCGCGAGCTTGCGGAGCACCTCAAGGCTGTCGAGGGGTTCGCCCCCGGCGGGCTGCGCGGCGGCGGCGGCCGGGGCGTCCGGCCCGGCGGATCCGGCCAGCGCACCTGGCCCGCTGGTGGCGAAGTCGCCCTCCGGCGCGGACTCGCACGGGCTGGCCAGGAACTTGAACTCCTTGTCCAGCGGGAATGGCCGGGTGTAACGGTCCTGGAACAGCACGTCGTACTGCACCGGGGCGCCGAGCGTGTACGCGGCGCCGACCGCGTTCAGCAGGCCGGCCAGCGAGTCGCTGTCCGACTCGATCGAGATCGCCGGGACGGCCGCAACCGTCTCGGCGGCCAGGCTGCGGAGTATGCGTCCGGGGCCCACCTCGATGAACAGGTCCGCCTCGGTCGCCATGACCTGCACCGCGTCGCTAAACCTGACCGGGTCAAGCACCTGCCGGGCGAGCAGTTCCGGCACGTCGGTGGTCGGCGGCAGGTGCTCCCCGGTGACCGTCGACACCATGGTGCGCTCCAGCGGCGTGAATTGCTGGTCTTCGAGGTAGGCGCGGAAGGCGGTGGCGGCGGGCGCCACGGCCGCGGAGTGGAAGGCATGCGAGACGTTGATCCTGCCCGCGCCGAGCCCGCGAGCCTGCGCGAGAGCCGACACGCGGTCGACCGCGTCCACGGGTCCGCTGATCACGGTCTGGGTGGGGCTGTTGTAGCCGGCGATGACCACAGGCTCGCCCGCCAGCAGCGGCGTGACCTCCTCGGGCGCCGCCGCGATGCCGGCCATCGTGCCGCCGCCGTCACTGGCCTCGGCCATCACGGCGCCCCTGGTGGCGGCCGCGCGCAGCAGCGTCTCCTCGTCCATCGCGCCGGCCCAGTGCAGCGCGGTCAGCTCACCGAGGCTATGGCCCGCCGCGGTCACCGCCTCGATGCCGAGGGCCGAGAGCACCCGCAGGCCGGCTACGGAGGCGGTCACGATGCGCGGCTGGGCCACCGCGGTGGCGACCAGGTCGCCGTCGGTGGGCAGGCTCTGCTTCTGGTACAGCACGTCGAGTTCCGCGAACCGCCGCCGCAGCGCGCCGCCGTCGCCGCGCCGCCCCGCGCCCTGGCCGGGGAACAGGAAGGCGATGCGCGGCGGCACCCCGGCGTTGCCGACGTACACGCCGTCCGCCGTGTTGAGCACCGAGCGCGCCCCGTTGTCGAGCATGTTCAGGAGCTTGGCCAGGCGCTGTTCGGCCTCCTCGGGGGACCGGGCCACGACCGCGGCCCGGATTGGCCTGTTGTCCAGCGAGCCGGCCAGCGATGCCGCCATGTCGCCGAGTTCCGCGAAGGACATCTGCGGTGCCAGGGCCGCCAGCTGCGCGACCTGGCCGCGCAGCTCGGCCATGCCGGCCGCGTCAAGCAGCAGCAGCTCCGCATCCTGGCGCGAGCGCACCAGGTTCCGGGTGGCCTGGTCGATGCGGTGGGGGGCGGTACCGTCGGCGTGCTCGACGACCACGTGCGCGTTGATGCCGCCGAACCCCATGGACGAGACGGCCGCGCGGACCGGTCTGCCCTCGGGGAACAGCTCAGCGGTGGCGGGCACCCGCAGCGCGGGCCGGTCGCCCGCCAGCACGGGGTGAGTCTCGTGGTGGCTGGTGGCCGGCGGGATGATCTGGTGCTTGACCGCAAGGATGGCCTTGATCAGGCCGGCCACACCGGCGGCGCCCTTGGTGTGCCCGAAGTTCCCCTTCACGGTGCCGATCGGTATCGGCGGTGCCGCCGGGCCGGCCGCGGCCCGGCGCGCTTCGGAGAAGGCGGTCAGCTCGGTGGCATCGCCCACCGCCGTGCCCGTGCCGTGGCCTTCCAGGTAAGAGATGGTCTCGAAGCCAAACCCGGCCTGCTCATAGGCGTTCTTGATCGCCCGCCGGTGCCCGTCGGCCTCCGGCCGGGTCAGGCCGCCCTTGCCGTCCGAGGAGTAACCCCAGCCGGCGATGGTCGCATACCGGGACTTGCCCATATCCAGGGCGTCTTCGTCCCGCATGAGCACGAGAATGCCGCAGCCCTCGCCCGGCCAGAAGCCCTGCGAGTCGCGGTCGTACACCTTCATTTCCTTCTTCGCCAGCGCCCCGGTCTTGGCGAAGCCCACCACCTCGAAGGGGTCGATGGACAGATCAACGCCGCCGGCTATGGCCGCGTCGATCTGCCCGGCGGTCAGCGCGTTGCACGCGGTGGCCACAGAAAGCAGCGAGGATGAGCAGGCGCCGTCCACGGTAAAGCCGCCGCCGCCGAAATCGAAGTAGTTGCAGATCCGGCCCGCGATCGTGTTCGCCAGGCCGCCCGCCAGGGTGTCTTCGTCGATCGGCGGGAACGGGGTCTTGTAGCGCTCCTCGAGCCGGTCGAGGAAGACGCCGAGCTGCTGGTCGTCCCAGCCTTGCTCGCGCAGCGCCGCCCCGACCGTACGCCGGACGTACGGCCAGCGCAGCCGCATGAGGTTGGCCCGGCTGAACTCTCCGGTCAGGGTGTTGCCGATGACGACGCCGGTGTTGGTCTTCGGCAGTCCTTCGCCGTCGGCGAAGCCGGCATCCGCCAGCGCCCGGGCCACGGTGTCCAGGGCCAGCCAGTGGGTCATGTCCGTGGAACGGAAGGTGCTCCCGCCGATCCGGTATTTCACCCGGTCGAACTCAAAGCCTTCAAGCACCGCGGCCTTGCGGGTGTAGTGCCGGTCCGGTGCGGTGGGATCGGCCGAGTAGTAGTCTTCCATCCGCATCCGCTCGTCGGGCACGTTCCGGAAGGCCCGGCGGCCGGCCAGGACGTTGCGCCAGAGGTCCTCTGGGGTCTCGGCATCGGGGTAGCGCAGGGCGACGCCGACGACAGCGATCCGTGTGCCAGTCATGCCCGCACCTGCCCTGCTTCGTCTCGATCCAGCTGCGACGGCTGGTCAGCCGCTGCATTGCAGATACTGCATAGGTGGCGTGACATCGCACCATGGCGCATGTCAGAAATCACCGTTTTCTCCTCTCCAGCGGACATCAGATCTAGCCCGTCAAGGCCCTTTTCCTCGAGGCTCGCAGCGAACGAGGCCGCTGCGGTATCCGACGCGGTCAGCCGTTTGCGGATCATCCTCGTTCGAGTCGCTGCCATCGGTGGGCATTCCCTCCTGGTTACAAATCGACAGGGCGGAACCCGGTAGCAGGTGTGCATCGCACCTGCCCGTTCCAGCTGCCCGCGCCGATACGGTCATTTAGTGATTGGAGGTGTATCCAATTGATAAGTAGTATCAGGTGGCTGATCTAGGACGTTCTTCTTCGTGAGTGCCCATCCGTAAATCCCAGGTACCGAGATAACGGAAATGAAGAGAAGCGCGGTGCCTGCCGATGGGCCTCAGCCTGATGATCTGGGATTCGCCGCAATTCTGCTTATCATGGGCGGCAAAGGTGAGCGGCTAATTTACCCGGCGGGTCGTGGGCGCTGAGCGGGGGACGGCCAAGGACTCCCGCACCCCTCGCATCTAACAGGCTGAAGGCGAGGAGTGGCGTATGCCTTCTCCGGCCTTGCCGACCGGCGAGCTTCGCTGGTTCCTGACCGCTGAGGGACCAGCGTCCTGGCCGGACGGGACCAACTTCTCTGGCAGGCGCTGGGTAACAGGAGCAGTCTGGCGGCAGTCGGCCAGCCAGATCGCGCCTCGGCCGTGCATCACGTGGACGGGGCCGCCTGGCCCTGGCCGCATTTTGTCCAAGGGGGGGTCCTTAGAGGAGTAAGTCATGACCTTGAACACTGAAGAAACGGTTGTCGTCAGGAACCAGGAGAAGATCCTGGCGAACCAGGGAACGATCTTGCGTAACCAGGGGAAGCTCGACACCGTGGTCTCCAACCAGGGCACGATTTTGGTGAATCAGGCAACGATAAAGAGCAACCAGGAGAAGCTCGACAAGGTTCTGGCCGGCCAAGGGGCCATCGAGGCGAACCAGGGGCGCATCCTGGGCAACCAGGAGAAGCTTGACAAGGTCGTCGGCAATCAGGCCGTGCTGCTGGCCAATCAGGAGCACATCCTGAGCAACCAGGGAAAATTCGACCGGCTGCTGGCCAACCAGGCGACGATCGAGTCGAACCAGGCTCAGTTGCTCGGCAACCAGGCGCAGCTACTGTCGAATCAGGACAGGATCTTCGAGCTGCTCGATTACCTGAAGGGCGCCGTCCACTGACGGCAGCGCGGTCAGGAGTCAGCCACCACCGGGCGGGCACGGGCACCGTAGCCTGCGGCGGCGAGACCGAGCAGGACGGGCATCAAGAGAAACGCCCCGCAGGTGGCGAGCGTGGCGGCGGTGAACGTAATCGCCGCCACCGCGCCGCGATGCCCCCATCCGCGCTGGGGCAGCAGCCGTACCGCCGCGGCGAGACCGACCACGGTGACCGCCGCTAGGCACGCTGAGGTGGCCCGCATCAGCGCGTCCAGCGGGATCGGCCGGGCCAGCGACACCGCGGTGAGCAACCCCGCGATCGCCGCCTGCACGGTGAGACTGCGCCTAGGTACCTGCCCTGGTGCGCCGCCCCGGGACAGGAACCGGGGGAGCATCCCGTCGCGGGCCATGGCCGCGCCAAGCCGGGCGCTTCCCGCCAGGTACGTGTTGATAACCCCCAACGTGAGCAGCGCCGCCCCGGTCGCCGTCACCCGGCTGGCCGTCGGCCCTATCCCTCGCTCCAGTAGCAATGTGAGCGGTACCGGAGAGTGCCCGGCGGCGCCGCCGAGGACCCCGATCGTCACCACCGCGACCCCGAAGTAGAGGAGGCCGACCACGACAAGGGTGACGGCGGTGGCACGGGGCAGATGCCGGACCGGGTCGGCGAAGTCCGCCGACAGGGAGCTCACCGCCTCCCAGCCGACGAACGCGAACATCAGCACTCCGATCGCGGCCCCGATCCCGGAGGTCCCGTGCGGCAGCAGCGGCGCGAAATTGCTGATCCGGGTGTCGGGGGCGGCGACAGCGACCGCGGTCACCAGCATCGCCGTGAGCAGCCCGGCGAGGGCGACTTGCAGCGACCCGGACACCCGCAGGCCCGCATAGTTGACCGCGAACGCGGAGCCGAGCAGCAGGCACGCCACCACGGGTACGCTGCCGCCGCCGAGGCCGCCGGTGACGTACTGGGCGCCGATCGTGGCGGCCGCGAGTGACCCGACGGGTACCGCGGCGTAGAACCACCAGCCGACCGCGGCGGCAGTCCGGCGGCCGAACGCGCGGGCCGCGAACGACGCGACCCCCCCGCCATCCGGATAGCGAGCGCCGAGGGCCGCGAACGTGACCGCCACCGGGACGCTCACTACGATCAGGATCGCCCAGGCGATCACCGACGCGGGCCCGGCCGCGGCGGCGGCCAGATGAGGCAAGGCGAGCACCCCCGGTCCGAGCACCGCGCCGAGCAGCAGCGCGGTGCCATGGGCGAGGCGCAGCCGGTACCCGTCCGCGGGTGGTGGCACGCGATCCCTCCTAGGGCCGGGCGGCGAACACGCGGTTGTACGGGGTGGTCATGACGCGGTCAAAGGATGAGAACCCGGCACCGAGCATGATCTCGCGCAGCCGGCTGTCGGCGAAGACGGTGCCGAGCGCGCAGCCGCCGTCGACCATGCCGTGCGGGGTGCAGCACAGCACGGACGCCCCGGACATCAGCCGGCCGCCCGGGGTGAAGTTGTCCTCCACCTCATCCCCGCCGATCGGCTCGACCATGAAGACGTAACCGTCCGGATGGAGCACCTCGTGGCAGTGCCGGGCGCTGACGTCGGCGAACGCGACGTCGTGCATGCAGTTGAAGAACGTTATTACGTCGTACCCGTGATCCGGGAACGACGTGGCCTCGGCGACCTCGAAACGGACCCGGTCGCCGAGCCCCTGGGCGACGGCGAGCCGCTGCGCCGCCGCGACAGAAGCGGGATGGTTGTCGAAACCGTAGAAGCGCGACGCGGGGAACCGCCGTGCGAGCAGCGTGGTCGAGTATCCGTGCCCGGGTCCGATGTCGGCGACGACCGCGCCCCCCGCCAAGCGTTCGGCGAGGCCCGGCACGGCGGGGACGAACACGTCGACAAGCCGGTGAGCGTAGATCGGGCGGGAGAACCGCGCCAGGCCGTCGAACAGCTCCGGGTGGTGCTCGCCCCAGCGCATCCCGGCACCGGTGCGGAACGTGTCCTCGATCCGCTCCTCAGCCTTGATCATCGCGGTGGCGAACTGGAAGGCCCCAGCGAGAAACGACGAGCTTGACTCGTCGGCGAGCAGCGCCTCTTGCTCAGGGCTCAGGTAGTAGGCGCGGTCGCCAGGGTCGTAGCTGATGTAGCCGTGGGCAGCCTGGTTGAGCAGCCATTCGGCGACCATGCGAGCGGAGAGGCCCAGCGTGCTGGCGAGCTTACCTGCGTCAACCGGGCCGATGTCGGCCAGCGCCCGGTACAGGCCGAGCCGATCGCCGATGACGACCACGGCGCAAGCCAGGGCGGCGCCCACGTCATTGGTCATCCGCTCGGCGAGTGCCTGCAGGTTCGCCTGGTCGGGGGCGGATGCGGTCATGGTTGCCCGCCGGTGGCGAATTCCTCGACTGCGACCGCGCAGACGCCTTCAGGAGCGCCGGATGTGACGGTGCGCAGCTCATGCACGAACGACACCGTGCCGGCGGTCGCGTAAGCCCGGGTGGCGAGGATCCCCTCGTCGCCGAGGTACATCGGGCGACGGTACTCGGCGTAGAGGCGGGTCATGGGGACCCGCAGCCCGGTCTTGACCCGGGGGTCGGCGGCCGCGAACACCATCCGTTCGCGGCCCATCGACAACCAGTCGGGCAGGCGTACGTTCTGCCATTGGTCGGCGATCTCGCAGTCGGCCCGGGAGACGGTGAACGACATCGTGCCCTTGTCGATCAGCTCACCGCCGGTCTCGAGGGCCTTGGTGGCGTCGATGACGGGTCGGGCGACCGGGGACTCGTCGTGCTCGTCGGCGTCGAAGCGGGCCAGCAGGACCGAGTCGAGGGAACCGGGGGTTCCGTCGAGGGCCTCGGTACCACTGAGGGTGACCGGCCGGTTGAGGACGGTGAGCACGGCGAACGGGTCGTCGGCCGGCCCGAGGACGCACTCGAGTTCGAGGAACCGGCCGCCGCGGCGAGTGGTCAGGCCCGCGTCGACGTTGATATGGCTGGCGGAGAAGAAACCGAAGTCGCGCAGGTAGGTGAGCGTGACCCCGATGATGACGACGGTGGTGCGATGCTCCAGCTTGAGGGCCCGCCATTCGGTGAGCTGGGTGCCGATGCAGGACGCCAATGCGGCCATCCCGACCCGCAGGATCGAGGCCGGGTGCATCTGCACCGGCGAGAAGAGGCAGGTGTCGGAGGTCAAGGCGATGCGGGTACGCCGCGGCATCTCAGCCTCCGGCCACTGCGGTCAGCACGAACAAGGTGTCCGGGTTGGCGCAGCTGACCGGGGCTGCACCCAGCGGGTACGCGCCCCGCTCGACCTGCTCGCCGTTGAGGAACAGCTGGTGGGTACGCCGGACCCGGCCGTCGCCGTCGAGAAGCACGGTTTTGAGGTCAGGGTAGCGGGCGGTGAGGAACTCGAGGCCTTCGGTGACGGTGGTGGCCTCGACTTCGACTTCCTTCGTGTAGTCGGCAAAGCGCACCAAGGCGCCGGACAGCACGATCTTCATGGTAGGACTCCCTCGAGGTGGCGGCCGAACTCGGATTGGGTTATCACGTCGTTGCCGAGGAGGATTTCTAGGACGTCTTGCGCGGTCTGGCCGGCGATGCCACCCATGAACCCGCGCAGGTACCGTTCGTAGGGAAGCTCGCGGCTGTAACCCATCCACCCGGTGAGGTGGACGGCGTCCATGGCCAGGGCAATAGCGTTGTCAACGACGGCGTATTTCGCCGCCGAGATGACCGGGTCGAACAGTCCGTTGTAGTCACCGGCGCCCAGCCGGTCCAGGGCGTCGTGCAGGACGGCGCGGGAGGTCTCGTACCGAATTCGCATCCGGCCGAGCCTGGCCTGCACGGCCTGGAACCCGTTGACCGGCTGGCCGTGGCGGATCACGCCACTGAGGTACCGGGCGCAGTGCTCGAGGATCGCCCTCATCCGGCCGACCATCGGACAGGCGATGAACAGCCGACGCTGGTTGAGGAACAGCTGGGCGTGGCTGAGCCCGTCGACGCGGACGAGCTGCCGGCCCGCGTCGAGGCTTACCCGGTCGAGGGTTAGCCGGGTCAGGCCCGCCGCCTTGAATCCGGAGGTCGGGACCGGCTCGACGGTGACGCCGGGATCGCCGCGTTCGATCAGGAACGCCCGCAGGTCGTCGCGGTCGTCGCGGACGTAGGTGAGGAACACGTCGGCAAGGTGACCGCCGGTCTGCAGCACCTTGTCCCCGGTCACCTCGAACCCGCCGCCCGCCGCGATGACCCGGCAGCCGAAATCGAAGGCGTCAGTTCGCTCGGTGTAAGCCATGGTGCCGAACCGTTTCCCGGTGATCATCGGCAGGACGTAGCGGTCGGTCAGGTCGGGGCGGCCGGCGGCGGCGATGACGGCAGGGATGTCGGCGTACATGGACACCAGGGAGGCGTATTCCAGCTCCTCGCAGGCGTGGCCGAGGTGTTCAAGTATCAGGCCGAAGGTACGCCGGTCGCCGCCCGCGCCGCCGTGGGCGGCGGGGACGAGGTACCCGAACAGGCCGGCCACGGCGGCGGGCGCGAAGGCGGCAGCGGTCAGTGGCGTGCCGGCCGCGTCCCGGTCAGCGGCCCCTGGGTTGACCACATCGGACAAAAAACCAGACAGCTGAATACGGACCCAGTCGGCAACTTGCTGAGACGACGGCCCATCTGGGATATCGGTAACATTTGCCAGCACATCGATGTACGCTACACGAAAATTGCCGCCTGATCGCGGCCTTTGAGGCGCACTTGAGGCGCACTCAAGACGCACTCTAGCGAATAGGCAAATGGGCTGAAGTTCAGATTATCGCGAACTTCAAGACCTGGCGGATTATGCACACCGACTACCGCCAACCCATGGCCACATTTCCCGGAACCACCTCAGCCGTAGTCGCTTTTATCCGGCCGGCTGGTCAGGCGGCAGGAACGGTCCCCAGGTGAACGCGGGAAGCCACGGTGCAGGATCGGCCGTCCAGGTGAGCTGTTCGATCTGCCGGTGAGTGCGCCGCCCGGTGAGCGACCGGAAGAGGTCAAGCGGCGAAGCGCTGACGACAGCGGCAGGCTCGCCGTCTCCGGCGGTCCAGGCGGCTCCCCAGGTTGTGAGCCGGAGCGCGGGCAGCCCATAGGACGTGATCGAGCCCCCGAACCCCCTGATGGCAACCTCCAGGGCCGGAAGGCAGGCCGGATGGTCCCTCAGCCGCGGCGCCCCGAGCGCACACCTGATGTCGACCTCGTGGGCGAAGGCGTCCATGACCATCACCGCCCCCTGGCCGGCCTGCTCAGCCCGGGCCATGCTCATCTCGAGCCGGCGGCCGCTGCGTTCCCACTCCGTCAGCAGATCGCTCAGATCGAGCTGGCCGATATCGTCGGCCAGGGCCGGCTGGCCGGCTGACCCGAGGGCCAGGCTGGCCTCGGTCCTGCGGCAGATCTCGACCAGGTGAGCGATCGTATCCCTGACGGTCCAGTCCGGACATGCGGGTACCCGCTGGTCCCTCGCTCCGTCGTGATAGCGGAGCAAGTCAGTCAGATTCCGCCTGACCCGCTGGTACGCGATCCAGTACGGGACCTGTGTCCATACCGGACCTACTGCGCGGGTTCCATGCTCATCCACAGCCACGCAAGATCACTCCCGAACGCGAGATTTATCCGGTACGGTCGATGGCGGCACCCGTCGCGACGGGTGCCGCGGCCGGGGATTGCGCGGAAAGTGCCTGGGGCTTAGCCGTAGACCTCGGGATCACCAGGGAAGCGACGGCCGCTAGGACGCCGACGCCGGCCGTCGCGTACCAGCCATGGCGGAAAGCGTTCTGGGCCTCGGCCAGGCCGTGCGGGGCACCGATGATGACCACGATGATCGCGACGCCGATGACGGCACCGATCTGGCGGGCCATGGTGAGGACGCCGGTGCCAGTCGCGAAGCGCTCTGCTGGCAGCGCGGTGGCGCCGGCCGCGGTCATCGTGGGGAGGGCCAGGCCGACGCCCACGCCGCCGATCAAGAAGCCGGGCAGCATACCGGCCGTATAGCCGGTGGCGACGCCGGTGCGCAGCGCCCAGTACAGCACGCCGCCGCCGAAGAGGAGATTGCCGAGAGCGGCCACCGCACCGTTTCCTATCCGGCGTGCGAGCGGCCCTGCGAGCGCGGCCATCGGAGGAACCATCAACGGCCCAGGGGCCAGGGCCAGGCCGGTCCGCAGGGCCGAGTAGCCCCATACGCTCTGACACCACAGGGACGCGGAGAGAATCATGCCGGAGAAGAGCACCGCGAACAGGGCCGTGGCGATGCTGGCGGCGCTGAACGGGATGATCCGGAGAATCGGCAGTTCTACGACGGGAGCGCGGTGTCTGGCCGACTGGGCGACGAACAGGATGACCAGCAACGGGGTAGCGGCTAGCGAGCCCAGAACCCGGGGGCTTGTCCACCCCCAGTCGTTGCCTTCGATCAGGCCAAGCGCCAGCAGGCCCACGGCGGCGGTCAGCAGCAGGGCGCCGAGCAGATCGGGCACCGGGCCGCGTTCCGGCCGGCGTTCGGCCGGCAGCACGCGCGATCCAGTGATCAAAGCCAGGACGCCGACCGGAACATTGATCAGGAATACCCAGCGCCAGCTAGCCTGAACCAGGACGCCGCCGACTACCGGGCCGAGGGCGGCGGCCACGCCACCCACCGCGCTCCAGGCGCGAACCACCCGGGCACGCCGCCCGGGCGGGGCGGTGACGAGCAGCAGCGCGAGCGAGGTGGGCAGCAGTACCGCGGCCCCGACGGCCTGCAGAACACGACCAGCCAGCAGCCAGCCCAGCTCGTCAGATGCCGCGCACAGGACGGAACTGGCCGTGAATACCAGAATGCCGATCAGAAAGCCGAGCCGGTGTCCGTAGCGGTCAAACAGGCGTCCGGCGGTGACGAGCAGTGCGGCAAACACGATGGCGTATGCGTTGAGGATCCACGACAGCGAGTTCAGGCTGGCGCCATGAAAGGCGCGGCCTATATCTGGCAGCGCCACGTTGACCACGAACAGATCCAGATTGGACATGAATACTGCCGCGTAGATAGTTGCGTACACTATCCCGATGCGGCCCGGGCGCGAATCATCGGAAAACCTAGCTGACATATAACCAGGCTAACCATCCCGATATGTGCGGTGATATAGCGGGACTCGAGTCCCGCTAGCTGAAGGCAGCCGGATACTGGTAACCACGCCGTCGCCTTGGCATACTTGGCGAGTCCAGGTATCCGCGCTCGAACGCAAGGAGAGACCGATGCCACGCTTCTTGATTCATCGTGTGCTTGGCGACGTTACCGAAGCCGATGTCGAGGCAGCTGCCGAGGTCTCTCGCCGCGTGCGCGTCGAGAGCTTCCCGGAGATCGAGTGGGAGCACTCGCATGTTGTCCGCAACGCAGACGGCCTGACCTCCTACTGCGTCTACTCGGCTCCTACCGCCCAGCACATCCGCGACCACGCCGCCGCGGCCGGGCTGCCCGCCGACGAGGTGCAGGAGATCGAACTCGAGCTCGCGCCCTAGCGGAGGCCGGCGCCCCGTCAGCCAACGTCTGCCCGGGCGAGCGGCCCGGTATCGCGTGCTGCGGATGGCACGGTCCTGCGCCAATGCTGGTGCGGTTCCTGGTACGCCAGCGCCCCATGATGCACGGAACCCCGGGAGAATCACGGAGGATTCGGCTTCTGCGGATGATCCGGTACCCGATAGAGGCTGTCGCAGAGCTATCCGGCGACCCGCCACCGGTGGCCCCGTTCACCCACACCCCGCCCCCCTCACCAGAACCTCCCGCCCCGGCCCCGCCTGCTCCGCCAGCGATTGTGGATCGTTACCGTCGAAATAAGAAGCTAAATATCCACAATCCCTGGCCTACTGTCAGCCTACGGCCCCGCATGCTCCCCGGCCCTCGTCCGGGCGGCCTGGCATGCACGCGGGAGGACCGCCACGGCTGAACTCTTGACCCGGGACACCCAGGAGTCACGCGACAGCCTCGATAGGGTACCAAAATCGCCACTAAGGCCGAATCTTCCACGAAGAACTTCTATTCACCGGACCGGTGATCGCAACTTCGGGCTAGCACGTACCGAGTTGCCCATGGCCCGCATGTGGCAAATGCTTGTGAATTGGGTTCTTGACCGGTTGGGTCAGCGGCGTACCGGCTACCCGCTGGCATCGTGACGACGTCACCTTGATTTAGCTCTAAAGGCACAAACTATGACGACTGCGGAGGCAGGCATGGACATCGGAATCGGGCTACCCAACGCCGTGCCCGGCACTGACGGGAAGACCCTCATCGGCTGGGCGAGGAGCGCCGATGAGGCAGGGTTCAGCAGCCTGGGGACGATCGGCCGGATCGTTTACCCGAGCTACGAGGAACTCATCGCCCTTAGCGCCGCCGCCGCAGTCACCAGCAGGATCCGGCTCACCTCCGCCGTGCTGATCGCCCCGCTGTACGCAAACACCGCGCTGCTCGCCAAGCAGGTTGCCTCCCTCGACCGCTTGTCCGGCGGGCGCGTGGTGCTCGGCGTCGGCCTCGGCGGGCGCGATGACGACTACTCCGCTAGCGGGGTGCCGATGGCCGGCCGGGGACGGCACCTCGATGAGCAGCTGGCCGAGATGAGGCGGATCTGGTCCGGCGAAAAGCTCGGTTACGCCGGCGGGATCGGGCCAGAGCCGGTGCGGCAGGGCGGCCCCGAGCTCATCTGCGCCGCCACGACCCCGGCCACCTTCGGGCGTGTCGCCCGTTTCGCGGACGGGTGGATCATGGCCGGCGGCTCGCCCGACATGTTCGCCGGTGCCGCGGCCCATCTCGACGAGATCTGGCAGGCGGCGGGACGCTCGGGTAAGCCGCGCAAGCTGGCGATGACGTACTTCGCGCTCGGGCCCGACGCCGACGCGCAAGCCGACGCCTACATCCCGCATTTTTACGACTGGGACGGCGACTTGGCCGGCTATTTCAGGGCCGGCACGGTGACGAGCGCCGAGATGGCCCGCTCGATGGCCGCTGCTTTTGCCGCGGGCGGCTGCGACGAGCTCATCTTCGACCCAACCGGATCCGACCCGGGCCAGCTCAGGCTGCTCGCCGAGGCGGTCTTGTAACCGGCGGCTGCTACGGCGGCTTGGGTGACAAGTGACCGCTGGTCGTACGGGTCGAGGCTGGACCGCTCGCTGTCCAGCACGGCCAGCAGCGCGGCCTGCTCGGCCCCGGACAGCGCCGCGGGATGCGGTGCCCGCGGTCCGGGCGGCGCCTTCTCTGCGGCCGGTTCCGGATTGCGCTGGCGGGTGCAGCGTCGCCCGCGATTTCCCGAGCAGTTCGCACAGCCGCTCGTTTTCCACCGTCTCGGTGCTGCGTCCCGGCCGCCCGGCCGGCTTATCCGTCATTCCATTTGCCGCGCCCGCGTCACGTGCTTTGCGCCAGCCGTCGATATGGGAGGAGTAAAGCCCTTCGCGGCCAAGCAGCGCGCCGCGCTCGCGCCCGGATTCCATCTGGTCATACTCGCGCAGGATCCGCGTCTTGTACGCCGCGGTGAAGGTCCGCCGCTTCGGCGCCGTCAGGAGCCACGCAACCCTGGAACGTTCCCATCCTGCGCAACCTGTACCGGCGCCCTCAGCCATAACGGGCTGGAACCTCATCGCCGTCGTCCGCTAGGCCAGCGGCGACTACCTCAACCCGCTGTCATCATTCGGACTCATGACGTGAGAACGCCCGGGTCTCCGGGGACGGGCCACCACCATGGTCAGGACGGCTGAACAGTCATACGACAGTCGCGGCAACGTAATGGAAGACATTTCGCATCACGTACGAACCGTCGTCCTGGCGGAACGGCTCCAGTCCCTGGGAAATCGCCGCCGTAACGGCGTCCAGCCCGGAGTACTCGATAGCCTTAGTTGCTTGACCGGAGGCCAGCAGGCCGCGGATCGCCGCGTCATAGTCGGCATATATCCACGGGCAGGCGACCTCGTGACGTTCTCCGGGCTCCATACCCGCCTTCGCCATGACGTCTTCGAGCGCGCCCGGCTCCGCCAAGGCGAACGAATTTGGTTTCCCTGGCTCGGGCGGAGGGAGGGTTGCTCCCAGCGCACGCACGTACGCCACCGCCTCAACCTGGTCCGGGCGCCCCCAGGTCATCCGGACCACCTTGCCGCCCGGCTTGACCACTCGCGCCGCCTCCCTGAGGGCGTTGACCGGGTCGGAGGCGTACTGAAAGGCGTTGAATCCCGTCGCAATGTCGAAACTGTCGTCCGGGTAGGGCAGCTCCTCCATCTCACCGACCCGGAAATCGACCCCCGGAGCCTGTTTGACGGCGATCTCCAGAAGTTCAGACGACGCATCGATCCCGGCGACCGTCGCACCGCGTTCGCTGGCGAGCTTCGCAAAGACACCTGCGGCGCAGCCGACGTCCAGCAAGCGGACGCCGTCCAGCGGAGCGAACAGCTCGATGACGTCCAGGTAACACTCCTTGACGCATGCTTCCTGGAATTCGGCCCAGTCCGACGCCCGCATTCCCCAGTATCTGCCCTGCACAATTGAGCTGCCCATCTCGGCGACCTTCCTTTCGCGATGTCTGTTGCACTCTATGACCGATTCGGCGGCGCAACTTATCGCATCATGCGCGATGAACGCTGGCCGGAGTCAAGCCGCCAGGCAGCCATCCGCGAGGGTGTCGACACAGGCGTGGGCCGAGCGCTGCGCTGGGCAGCATAGCCGCAACCTCAAAGAGGTGAAAAGCGGGTGCCGGATGTCAGACTCGACTGAGCAGCCGACCTCGTCTTGCCGGTAATCGCACGGTCAAGCAATGTCACCGCTACAGCTAGGACCATCTCTCAGGGAGTATCAAGAATGACCGATCGACCGTTCCGCTTCGGACTAAATCTGATACCTAGCGGATCTAAAGCCGACATACAGCAGATCTGCCGCCAGGCAGAGGATCTGGGCTACGACATTATCACCGCGTCTGACCAGGTCAAGCTGGAGCTTCCATTCGCCGGTATACAGGCCTGGACGACATGGTCACCATTCCTGGCGCTGGCCGCAGCCGCCGAGGCCACCAGCCTCCGGGTCGGCACCTATACGCTCAATGCCAGCCTCTATCGTCCCGCGTTGCTGAATCGCGAAGTCATCGGGCTGCAGCAGTACACCAACGGCCGCCTCGAACTGGGCATCGGCGTCGGTTACATGAAGGACGACTTCGAGTCGTCTGGCATCCCGTGGGCGACCGCCAGCGAACGTATCGACAGGCTGGAACGGCTGGTCGGTGAGTACAAGCAGCTGGCGAAGGACCCAGTGCCCCCGATACTGATCGGCAACTCCATCAACGAACGGGTCCGCAAGCTCTCCGCTACCGAGGCGGATATCGTGAGCCTCATCGGCGCCGGGTCACGCGACGCCTTCACGCCTGCCCGGCTGCTGAGCAGCGCCGAGCTCGCCGATCAGTGCGAGTATGTGCGGACCACCGCGGGTGACCGGTACGCAGCCATCGAGATGAACACGCTCGTGCACGCGGTGCAGATCACCGAGGACCGTTCGGCCGTGCCGTCGTTCCCCAACATCAGCGGCATGCCGCCGGAGGAGCTGCACAAGATCCCCGCCGTGCTCAGCGGCACGCCGAAGGCGATCGCGGAAGATCTGCACCGGTACCGCGAGACGTACGGGTTCTCCTACTACACCCTGCGGGTGCCGAACATGGCGGACTTCGCCAAGGTCATCAGCGCGCTTCGATGATGGGGCGAAAGCCCAGCAGGCGGGGCCGGCGGCGCTAGGCGAAACTACCCCCGTTAGGGGCTATGGGAGCAACATGAAAACTGGGACAAGGCAAGAGTGGCTTGCAGCCCGGCTGGAGCTGCTCAAGGCCGAGAAGGAACATACCAGGCGCGGCGATGAGCTGGCGCTGCGGCGCCGGGAGCTTCCCTGGGTGCCGGTCGAAGGGGAGTACACGTTCCAGACCGCAGATGGGACAAAGACGCTGGCGCAGCTGTTTGGCAGCCGCTCGCAGCTGGTGGTTTATCACTTCATGTTCGGGCCCGACTTCACGGCCGGCTGCCCGATTTGCTCGTCGACCGCCGACAGCTTCAACGGCGTCCTTTCCCACCTCAAGGCCTGCGACGTGGAGATGATCTGCATCTCCCGGGCGCCGATCGGCAAGCTGCTCGCCTACCGGGAGCGGATGGGCTGGAGTTTCAACTGGGCGTCCAGCTACGACACCGACTTCAACCTCGAATTCGGCGTGACGGACGCGCACGAGCCGACGTACGGCTGGGCCAGGCGAGCGCCGGCCGGCCAGCCCGTCGAGTCAGGGACGCTCAAGCTGCTGAACGAGTCGCCACCCACCCTGGAGAACCTGCCGCCTTTCGCCACCCGGAACGCGACCGCGGCCGGGACGGACGTCGACAGCTATTTCTCCGAGGGACACGGCATGAGCACGTTCGCGCGCGAGGGTGACACCGTATTCCACTGCTACACGAGCTATGCCCGAGGTACCGAGCCCATGATGGGTTACTACGCGATCCTTGACCTCGCTCCCAAGGGCCGTAACGAAGACAACAAGCCCTTGAGCTGGCTACGGCGCCACAACGAATACGGCAGCCAGTGACACGCGCGCCATCGGTATCCCCGGCGCCGCGGCACCGGCATAAATAGCTTCGGGCAATACCAAGGAACAGGAGAATCGACATGGGAAAGATCATCATCAGCGAGACTGTCTCGCTCGACGGTGTTGCGGGCGGTGAGCGCCTCTTCGGCTGGGTCGGCCAGATCAAGGGAGATGCGGCCAAGGCGCTGTTCGCCGAGGCGATGGCCACCGAGGCCATGCTGCTGGGCCGTAACACCTACGGTTTCTTCGCCTCGCAGTACGGATCCATGACCGGCCCGATGCCCGACCGGCTGAACAGCAAGCCCAAGTACATCGTGTCCTCGACCCTCGAAAATCCTGAGTGGAACAACTCGACGGTCCTGGCGGGCGACGTGGTGAACGAGGTCACGAAGCTGAAGCAGCAGGTAACCGGGGACATCGTCGTCTACGGCAGCCTCCAGCTCGTCAACACGCTGATAGAGCACGACCTCGCCGACGAGGTGCGGCTGACGGTTTACCCGGTCGTGCTCGGGGCGGGTGAGCGCCTGTTCGGCGAAATCACCGACACCAAGCCCCTGCGCCTCGTCAACGCCCAGACCATCGATGACGGCCTCACATCCCTGACCTACGAGGTCATCCGAGGCGCCTAGCTAGCTCTGTGCCGACATCGGCCGGCGAGCGCCTTTTGGGAGTCACCGCCCTCCACCCTGCGCGCCTGACCACGCGCAGGGTGGAGGCGCTTGACCCGACGGCGCCTCGCCTGGATCGCCGCCGTGGGCCGGATCACTACCGCTAAAAGCACGGCCAGAGCATCGGCTCGCCGTGAACGCCATCAGTTAGTGAAGGAAACAGCGATGTACAGGCCGGAAACCCAGACTCACCGCTGGCGCGCGTTCAGCGTGTTGGCTGTCGCGTACTTCATGACGATCGTCGATCTCACGATCGTCAACGTCGCGCTGCCGACGATAGGCCGCAGTCTGCACTTCCCCGAGTCGAACCTGCAGTGGGTCGTGACCGCCTACGGCGTGACCTTCGGCGGGTTCCTGCTGCTCGGCGGTCGTGCCGCGGACCTGCTCGGACGGCGGCGGATACTCATGGCCGGGCTGGCTTTGTTCACCTGCGCGTCGCTGGCTGCCGCGCTGTCGCGCAGCGACGCCCTGCTGATCGCGATGCGCGGCCTGCAGGGCTTCGGGGCTGCTATCGTCCTGCCTGCCGCGCTCTCGATCGTGATGAACATGTTCGCCGAGGGTTCTGAGCGAAACAAGGCGCTCGGCCTGTGGGGCGCCATCGGGATGGCCGGAGCCACCATCGGCCTGATCGCGGGCGGGCTACTGACCCGGTATCTCGGGTGGGACTATATCTTCTTCCTCAACGTGCCGATCGGGGTCGTCGCGCTGGCGCTGACGCCGGTGCTGGTGCCGGAGAGCCGGCTCCAGAGTGCCTCGCGCCGTTTCGACACGCTCGGCGCGGTCACGGTGACGGGCGGGCTGCTGCTGCTGGTCTACGGACTGTCGAAGGCATCGCAGTCCGGCTGGGGGTCGACTACCACCGTGGTATCGCTGGCCGTCTCGGCGGCGCTGCTGGTGGCGTTCCTGCTCGTTGAGGCCCGTGCCGAGGCGCCGCTGATGCCGCTGCGGATCTTCCGGCTGCGTCCAGTGGCCGCGGCGAACGCCGTGGGGCTGCTGGTCGGCGGCAGCTTCTACGCCTTCGTCTTCATTGGCACCCTCTACATGCAGCAGGTGCTTGGCTACTCGGCGCTGGAGACCGGGGCGGCCTGGCTGGCCGGCTCGGTGGCCAGCGCTCTCCTGGCCGGTGTGTCGCAGACCTTGGTCACCCGCCTGGGCCCGGGACCGGTGATGGCGCTCGGGATGGCACTGACCGGCGGCGGGATCCTGTGGGCGGGCCAGGCGCCGGTGGGTGCGCACTACTGGACCTCCCTGGTGGCACCGTTCTTCGTCGTCGGCGCCGGCACGGCCTTTGCCTTTATCCCGATCTCGATCGCCGGCCTGACCGGCGTCACGGAGCGGGAGGCCGGACTCGCCTCCGGGCTGCTCAACACCTCCCAGCAGCTAGGCGGTGCGATCGGCGTGGCGATCGCCTCCACGGTGGCGGTGACTCACCTCAAAACGCTGCTCGGCCAGGGCACGCCCACGAAGATTGCGCTCACCGACAGCTTCCACTGGGGCTTGTGGGTCGGCGGCGCGATCGCTCTGCTCGCCCTGCCGACAATCGCCGTCGTGCTCCGCCGCACGGCCACACCGGCCTCCGCCGGGAGCGTGGTTCCGGCGCCCGCCGACGATGCGGTTGCTGCGGTCGAAGCCGACAGCGTGCGCTGAGCCGCCTTCTTCGTCACACCGGCGATGGTCTCTCCCCGGCCGCAGATCCCCGCTCTCAGGTTCTGCCGCAACGGTCATCGCCGCGATCAGGCGGGCTGCTTTCTGACCACGCGCCCGGGCGTCACGGCGCCCGGGCGCGTGGTCCGTTTCGGCTCTCGCCGACGAATCAGCGCAGCAATGCGGAAGGTGCCTTATGCCTCAATACTGACATAATAATAGTAACGCATAAACACGTCTTCAGATAAACCGAGAAATTTCGCGGCGCCATTGACCGGCAGGTAATAAATCCCGGTGAAATGGATTGCTCTCTCTCGACGATGAACTGGACGGCAGGAGGAAACACCATGCGACCAGATGAACTGGGCGATGGGCAGGTCATGACCATGACGTTGGAAGCATTCGCCGACACGATCGTGCCGGGTGAGAAGAGGTGGCCGGGAGACAGGGCGGTCGCAGGTGCGGCCGAGGGCGGCGGGGCCGTGGCGGCCGGGGCCCTGCAGCTGCTCGAGATGCCGGAAGGCGGCTTGGATCAAGCGCTCGACGACCTGGCCCGCATGCTGAATGACCACGCTGAGAAGTACCGGGCCGGGCACGGGCTTCCCCAAGACGAGTCGGTGCCGCCGTTGGTGGCGCTCGACTTTGCCAACCGTACCGCGCTGGTCCAGGAACTTACCGCGCCGGATCATCCCGAGAAGGGCCAGTGGGTGGGGCTGGCGATGTTCTGCAACATGGCGTTCGACACCGGCGCGCACAGCCACACGACCGACGCGATCAAGTCCGGGCATGTCGGCCTGACCATGATGGGCTTCGCCCAGCCGGACGACGATGGCCTGTGGCGGTTCCCCGACTACTCATACCGCCGGCCACTCGCCCGGCTCCACCCTGGCACGACCGCGAACGGGAGCCTGGCATGACCGCAGTGGAGAGCACCGACGTGCTGGTGATCGGTAGCGGTTTCGGTGGCGCCATCGCCGCGTACCACCTGGCCGCGGGCGGCGCCCGGGTCACCGTGCTTGAGCGCGGCCCGTGGCTGGCGGCCGAGGAGTTCGACCACGATTTCAAATTCGGTTCATCGTCGACTCGCATCTTTGACTTCCTGGTCGGCGACGGGATGAGCCTGCTCGGCGGCAACTGCGTGGGCGGTGGCAGCGTCGTTTACTTCGCCGCGATGCCCCGCGCTCCCGGCTTCGTCTTCAACCGGCAGGGGAGCATCGGCCGCCGGATGTGGCCGACTGCGATCACGCGTGACGCCCTGGAACCCTGGTACGACCGGGTGGCCGAGGCGCTGCCGATCAGCATGGCGGACTGGAATACGGCCACCTACGCGGGGGGCTTGTGGGCGGCGGCCTGCGACCGCGCGGGACGCACCGCGAATCCGGTGCCCGCCGCCATCGACGATGCGCTGTGCACCAACTGCAACTGGATGATGTCCGGATGCCGGTTCGACGCCAAGCGGTCGCTGCTGCTGAACTACCTGCCGGCTGCCCTGGCGCACGGCGCCGAGATCCGGCCACTGCATGAGGTCCAGCGGATCACCCGGACCAGCGACGGCGGTTACCGGGTGCACTACGACACCGTGCACGAGGTGGATTACCGGATCCATCCGGATAGCGGCACCATCGACGCGAAGATCATCGTGATCGCGGCCGGCGCGGGCGCCACGCCGGTCATCCTGCAGCGCTCCGAGGCCGACCTGGGCCCCATGCCGCACGCCGTGGGCCGCTACTTCTCTGGCAACGGGGAACGGCTCAACACCGCGTACCTGAACGAGGACAAGGTCGCCGAGCTGCTCGGCCTGTCGCGCGGCGACGGGCTGGCCTACGCCGCCTCGCAGATCGGCAAAGGACCGACCGTGGCCTCGTGGGACCGGCTCGACGGGTCGCTGCCGGAATACGAGCGCTATTCGCTGGAGCAGCTCTACTTCCCGCCGGGGCTCGGCACGATCCTCGCCCAGGTGCCCGACGCCACCGGCCCGACGTGGTTCGGCGTTGAGAAGAAGGAGATACTCAAGCGGTGGCGCTCCTGGCTGACCATCTTCACCATGGTCGAGGACGACAACGAGGGGGTCTTCGGCACCCCGCCGCCGACCGGCAACTCTGCACGGCTCTCCCAGCAGTTCCTCGGCTTCAGCAATCTCCGTTACCGGCCGACCGAGAACACCCTGCGTGGCTGGGCGCTGTCGGACGCCGAGGTGCGGGAGATCCTGGAAAAGGACGGCCTGGCGAGGGTGATGCCATGGACCAACGAGCCGGTGGGTGCCTACACCGTGCACCCGCTCGCATCCTGCCGGGTCGGGGACGACCCGGCGACCTCCGCCCTTGACGACCGGCACGAGCTGCGCGGGCACCCCGGCATCTTTGTCACCGACGGCTCCGCAGTGCCCGGAGCGCTGACGGTTAATCCGGCCTTCACCATCGCCGCGCTGGCCGAGCGCGCGATGCCTGGCATCGTCCAGGCCGCGCGGGAGCGCGGGATCGATGTCAGGTATGGCGCACCAGCGCCTGACGGCTCCACCAGTGCCCGGCAGGCGGCCCAAACGGCCGCCGCCCGGCTCGCCAGGGCCTGACCCGGTACGGAGTGGCCGGCCGCGGCGGTATTGGCTTACCGCCGCGGCCGGCCTCACGTCGTTTCGAGTAGCCGGTCGCGACACAGGGAGTTGACGATGGGCGGAGGATTCCTCCGGATTGCGCTGCGAAGCTCGTCGCTCGCGCAGGTCAAGCACGTGCCCCAGATTCGCTTCAACAAGGCGGGCGGCCTTGTCGCGAGCGTCTACGGCCAGATGGAACGGGAATTCGGCATGCTCGCACCGCCGGTCACGCTGCATTCCCCGCTACCGGAGGTGCTCGCCGGTTGCTGGCTGGTCCTGCGTGAGACGCTGATCGCTCCAGGAAGGGTCACCCGAAGCGAGAAGGAGGCCGTGGCCGCCGCCGTCTCGGTCAGCAACAGCTGTCCGTATTGCGTGACCATCCACAGCGGCGTCATGCGGGCACTGCTTCCCGGACCGGACGCCGCGGCGCTCGCCGCGGATCAGGTGAAGAAGATATCCGATCCCCAGATAGCCGCGATCGCCGCTTGGGGACGCAACATCGCCGACCCCGAGGCGCTAACCGAGGCGCCGTTTCCGGCCGAGCACGTTCCTGAGCTCCTGGGGGTTGCGGTCACCTTTCACTACCTCAACCGTATGGTCAACATATTCCTCGGCGAGATTCCGCTGCCTCCGGCCGCGCCTGAGGCTGTGCTCGGGCCGATCATGCGGGTGGCCGGCCGGCTGATGCGGTCGGCGGGACGAAACGCCGCCGCTCCCGGCGCGTCCCTTAGTCTGCTGCCAGACGCGCCGCTGCCGAAGGACATGTCGTGGGCGGCCGGAAGTCCCAGCATCGCCGGCGCATACGCGCGCTTGGCCGCGAGCATCGAGGACGCGGGCCACGACTACGTACCGGCAGCTGTCCGCGAGCTCCTGTTTGCCGAGCTGGCGGTCTGGAACGGACGTTCCAAGGGACTCAGCCGGGCGTGGGTCGAAGACGCGACGCGTACCCTGTCCGACGCCGACCGGCCCGCCGGGCGGCTGGCACTGCTGACCGCGTTCGCCTCATACCAGGTCGACCAGGGCGTCATCGACGCGTTCCGGGCCACCCAGCCCGCCGACGAGACGCTGGTGGGGCTGACGTCATGGGCGAGCCTGACGACGGCCCGGCACATCGGCGCAAAGACCAGGCTAGTCTCCAGCGCCTGAAATTTCCGCCATATAGTGCGCCAGCGAGATATCGGGCCTTCGGCTAAATCCATCACCCCTGCAGGCCAGGCCCGAGGGCTAAGAATCGAAGCTACGTTCGCTCTATGAGTTAGCGTGAGAACGAGCCAGCCGCAGCGCATCTGCCTCCACGGAGAGGGCGAGCCCACGCCTTGATCTACAGATCGAGCTTGGTGATCAGGACGAGATCCTTCACGTTCGTCGCTCAGGTTCTCAATGACCGCGTCTTCGTTCGGCGGGAGCGGGCGGGCCGCATCGAGCACATCTTCCCTGCTCAGCTCCGAGGTGAGCCCATGGGAGATGGGCACGTAGGCTTCCGGGTCTGACATCGTGCCCAAATCATGCCTCCGGCGGGACCTCGGGCTCCAGGATGGACCGGCCCGCACCCGGCCCTCCCGCCGTAGGCGGCTGAGGCAGAAGGAGCGGCCATCCCGTCCCGGTCGGCCAAGGCAAGCCGAGCAGACCGCAGGCACCGGTAAACCTGTGAAACGCGAGGGGAAAGAGACCAATGGAAAGAGACCAGAATGAGCCCGGCAATTCCATTCGTTTAGCTGGACAATCTGGTGGCCGCCACCACAAAGGGACGTGGTGGCGGCCACGGTCATATGACCGTTATCCCAGGGAATGGACGGTCATCGGCAGCCCTCCCCGGACCCGCATCGTCAGCATCGGCTCGCCGTCGACCACGTATCCGGGCACCTTCTTCAGCCGCAGGTCGCGGGCGACGGTGGCGAGCACGATCGTCGCCTCCATCATGCCGAGGCTGTTCCCCACGCAGAACCTGGGACCTGCCCCGAAGGGGATGTACGCGTAGCGGTGGCGCCCCTTGGTCCGTTCGGGGGTGAACCGGTCCGGGTCGAAGCGCTCAGGCTCCGTCCAGAAAGCCGGGTGACGGTGCAGTATGAACGGGCTGATCAGTACGTCAGCGCCGGCCGGCACGTGGTATTCACCTATGGTGTCTTCGGCAAGCGCCACCCGCGACAGCAGCCATACCGGCGGACGGAGGCGCATGCTCTCCTCGAGCACACGGGTCGTATAGGTCAGGCCGCGCAGGTCCTCGTGGCTTAGCGTGTCGCCGGTGAGAACCCGTGACGCCTCCTCATGCAGCTGGTCCCACACCTCCGGATGGTGATCGGCGTAGTAGAACGCCCAACTGAGCGTGCTGGCTGTCGTCTCGTGGCCGGCTAGCAGCAAGGTAAACAGCTCGTCCCGCATCTGGATGCGCGCGACCCGCGGATCGCTTTCCTGCCGGGTTGACTCGATCAACCGCGACACGACGTCGTCACCCGTGTCGGTGGGATGCGCGCTGCGTTCGGCCACGAGTCGCTGAACGACCCCTTCGAGGTAGGCGCGAGCGCGGCGGAAGCGAAGCTGCCGGGGCAACGGGACCCACATCGGCACCATGCTCATCGACATCAGCTCGAACATCGCCTGGTCCTGGACGGCTTCGAACGACTCCCCGATCGCGTCGAATGCGCTGATGTCGCTATCGAGCAGGGCATGCCCGAGGACGCCGAGCGTGAGACCGGTCATCTCCTCACGCACATCGACCGGTCCATCGCCCTCGTGTGCCCGCAGCCTTTCGACCAGCTTCGCCGCCTCCTCCCCGATGACGCCGGCCTGCTTGGCGATCCGCTTAGGCTGGAAGGCGGGCTGGATCGTCCGGCGCTGCCTGCGCCAGAGCTCGCCCTCACTCGTCAGCAGGCCATCGCCGATAGCCCGGCGAGCATGCACTTGGCCGATGCCCTTGCGATAGTTGCCTGGGTTGTCAGCCAGCACATGCTTGGCGTAGTCGGGGTGACTGAAGAGGTACAGGCTCATCGGGCCCATGGGCAGCTTGACCGCGTCCCCATACTGCGCTGCGGCGTCCGCCATGGTCGTGGCCCGGTTTCGCATCATCTTGATCAGCAAGCTGATGGACGCCATGCGCCCTGGCCCCGATGGCACACGACGGGCCTCGACGGGTGCAACGCTTACAGCGGTCATAGCTTCGCGTCCTCTCCGGAAACGATCTGGCACAATACTGTCTCGCCGATTGATCCCGGCAGATTAAATGATTCGGGACTCTTTTCGTGGAAACCGACTACCGGCAGCCTCGTCGCCGACATATGTGATGTCGGCAGCCGGTGCCTAAGCGCCACGGAGGCATTAACCAACGTCCTCTCCATTCGGAATTCGCTTGATACATCGGAGTACGAGATCATGATCTCGAATTGGCCGCCTCCTCGCCTACTCCGAGCATGCCGCGCCAGAAACCCCGGGCGCCACCTACCGGCCGGATCCGCCCCGGGGATCACACGTTGCCGCGTGTCGTCTCACATCGAGGGCATGAGTCCTGGAACAGATGAGGGCGCCAGGACGATCCAGATACCGAGCCCGACGATCGCAACCGCCAGCGACACGTCGACGGCGGCGTTCGCAGGCAGCAGCCTCTGGGCCAGGACGACCGCGCAGACCACGGCCATCCACACGATGCTCATGACGCCCAGCGCCACGGGCAGCAGCATCAGTCCGATGTTCGATCCCAGGCAGCACAGCCCGAACCCGAAACCAGTGCGGAGGTTCTCGCGGCAGCGCCGCCGGAAGTGCCGCTTGAGCGGGGTGAACTCGTAGGCGCCGGCCGCGATCACCATGATGCCGGCGGCCAGGGACTCGTGCGGGCGGTACGCCACGTACACCAGGACGCCCACAAGCGTCCAGACGGCGAGGTACGACACGACAAACAGCGGTACGGCGCGCATACCATCGCTGGCTCGGGCCCGCCTCAACACGGCCGGGGCCGCGCCTGGCAACATCATCGCCGCCATCATTGGCGGCCACACGGCGACGAAGAACGCGAACGAGCCGAGCTGGGTCGCGACGCCCATGTCCATCCCGTTCATCTGCCAGCTCGCGATGACCCAGGATGCGGCCGCCAGCCCGATCGTCGCTGTCAGCACGACCGCAGCCGCGGTCATGCCACCTGTCGTCATCGTGGCGGGGCGGTCGGGCGGCGTCAGGTCCGCGGCAGCGGAGGTGAGTCGTCGATCAGTCATGATGTCCCGAGGCTTCCTAGAGCGGGTTTGTAATCGGGCGGGGCGGCTATGGAATTAGAAAGCAGTTCCGCAGCTCGGCGTCATTCGTCCGCCATCATCTCATAGACCCGCAGGCAATTTCCTCCGGACAGAGCCAGTTTCAGTTGAGGAGACGTTCCGTTGACGCAGCGACGGCCCCGCGGATTCCGCTTCGCCGCAGCTCATAGGGCGATACCGGCCCGAGCGCGCCGGCCGCGACCTCGGTGCGATCTGCCCGCGGCACCGGGAAATAGTCCGGCATCCCTCCATGGATAGGGTTTTGGATCTTGCCATCGATCCAGCGACGCGAATGGAAATAGGTAAAGCCGTCGACTGCGAGCCAGCTCATCGTGGGTGATGGTACGGATGACCGGTTAGATCAGGCAGCACCTTTTCGCCAGCGGGAGCGCGGCAGTCGGGCCTGTTGCACAGCATGCGCCGCAGGAGCGGGACCGTCTTCGTCCGCGGCGGACCCGGCCACAGGCGCCGGTGACTGTGCCGGGCCGGCCCACCGTCGTGCTATTTATTCGTCCCTTGCAGCGACATGAGGGTGCTGCTGATGCGCTGCCGCCAGAGTTCGAAGCCCGGCACCGCTCCGCCTTCCGACGGCTGCGGGAGAGATTCCTCACAGATGCGGGCGGCGTCTTCCGGAGTGACGCCGCATAGCAGCCTGGCCGCCAGTTCGGTATGCGGGGTCACCAGCCCCGCCCGCACCCGGGCCGTCGCGGCGAAGGCGCTAGCCTGGGCGATCTGCGGGAGATACGCCTTGCCGCGGTCCAAGAACACGCGCAGCTCGGCCTCGTCCACGGCGCCGGCGTAGGTGGCGGCTAGGCCGGCGCCGCAGTAGAGGTCGGCCCGGCGTTCCAGCGGGAACGCGTCGAACGCGTCCGCCACCCGGTTCGGGTCTGACCCGCAGACGAACCACGTGGCTCGCCCGATGCCCTGGTCGATAGCGCGGTTCGCGTACTGGGCCGGATCCTCGGCCGGCCACGGGAAGTCCAGCTCCTGGTACTGGCGGCGGACGTACTTTTCGGTGTGGAAATAGGCTTGATGGAAGCCATAGCCGTCGAGCGCGAGCCAACGCAGGATCGGGTCGGTCAGCCCGACGGTGGCCTTCGCCCAGCGCAACCTCGGCAGCCGCGCCATCGCCCAGCCGACGCCGACGTAGACCATGTAGATGTGCTCGTCGCCCCGCCCCTGCAGGCAACGCTCGACCCAATGGCCTCCGAACGGCAGTCCATCGCGGACCGCGAACCCCATTCCAGCGCCCTCGTAGGCGAATCCGCGGAATTCCCACGGCACCTCTTCAAGGTGTTCTTCCGCCTCGGCAACGGTACGCGACCCGACGGCGAAACTATACCCCTTCATGAATGTCTCGCCGACGTTCTCAAGCAGATCACGCGCGGCTGGGCTCTTCTCGTAAAAGCCGCGCTTGGACAATTTGGTGGCTGATTTGCTGGGCGTAAGAATACGTCCTCTGATTGCCCGCCATGAAACGGCCAACGTTTTCTCCTCTCGGCCTGCCGCTTGACTTCGCGGCATAGTGTTCTATGCAATAGTCACGTTATGCAAAGAACCTACTGCCCGCGCTGCCAGCACCGATCGCTCGCGCAGGCCCAGAAGGCCCGCGCTCGCGACCGGTTGTGCGCAACGCTCATAACGTGTCGTTGTCGCGGCCCGTCCGGCCGCCTACGTCGAAAGTGACCTGGCCGCAGGATCGAGCTCCAGGCGGATCCTGCGCCGCCAGATCTCATACGCAGGCTCCGGTCCCTCGACGGCGTCGACGGCTGTGCCCCGGTCGGCGATCGAAACCGCCTCCTCGATGGTCAGGCCGCCAAAGGCGCTGGCCGCTTCGACCGTATGCTCAGGGACGAAGCCTGCATAGTGCCGCGCCTTGACGGCGAACACCGCCCCCAAGCCGACCTCGGGCCGGTACGAATCCGCGGTTTCGTACAGCTCAGAGAGCTCTTGCGGGTCGCAGCCGCCGGCGAACGTCGCGGCCAGTCCGACGCCGCTCCACAGGTCGGCCCGCCTCGGCTCGGCGAACCGCCGCACGGCCGCGGCGACGTCTGCCGCTCTGCCGCCGTGGATGAACCACAGCGCGCGGCCAATGCCCTGGTCGACAGCCCGCGGGAAATAAGCGGGGTATCCAGCCCACGGGTAGGGTCGCGGCTGAATCTGCTTGTCCACCCAGCGGCGGGTGTCGAAGTACGCGCGATCGAAAGCGTAGCCGTCAACCGCCAGCCAGCTAATCGCCGGATAAAAGGGAGTTCCGCTCAGATCAGGCACGACCTTCTTCCACAACTGGCGAGGCAGCCGGGCCATGGCGAAGCCGATGCCAATGTAGGCGACGAATATGTGCTTCTCTCCCGGGCCTAGGAGCAGCTCCCTGGTACGGTGACCGCCGAACGCGTCCCGTACCGTAAATGCCATCGTCGCGCCTTCATAAGCAAAACTACGGAGTTCAGGTTCTATCATGCCCAGGCGGCGCTCCACTTCCCACTGGGAGCGTGAGTCGATGCCCCATTCGAACCCGCAGATCACTGACTGCGGTACTCGCTCCAAATGGTCGGTGGCCTCAGTTGGCTTACTGGGGAAGCCGCGCTTGGCGAATGTAACCTCGGTCAGCGACGGCGTGAACACGAGCCTGCGGACCGAGCCGAGCAGCGTGGCCATACATCCCCCTCTGTTTTCGATAGGAAAAACTCCGGTCTCTTGGATGATCGGCCGCGGGCGTGCCACGCCGCCTCTTCCCGATTGCGTTTGAAGGGGCCGAACTCCGCTGTGGAGTTCGGCCCCTCCAGAGGATCGGGGCGGTCTGCAAGCTGCGCCGGGGTGCCGGGTGAGGGCAGCACGTCCAGAGAAGCCCGTTGTCCCCATATCGCTGGATACTCATGAGTTGGGGTGTCCGATCGGCGAAATTACGCACATACCCCTTTCGCGATCTATGCCGCGATGCAGCGAAGCAAACAGGAAAGCATCCGGCCAAGCCCAGGTAGAAAGGACCCACCGTAATGGAGTTGCAGGAAGTATGTTCCTACCTTACCGCCGAGGATAACGCTCTCGACGGCCTGGTTGCGGAGCTGGACGTGGCGGCGTGGGCAACCCCGACTCCAGCCCCCGGCTGGACGATCGGGCACCAGATCGCGCACCTGGCCTTCATCGCTCACCTCGCCCGTCTGGCGGCGTCAGACGGCGCAGCCTTCGAAGCCGAAGTGGCTCCCGCCCGGATCGACTTCCAAGGGTCTGTGGACACTGTCCTCGCGGAATACATGGCCGATGGGCAGGAAGGTGTCATGGCCCGCTGGCGCTCCGAACGGTCGGCTGCGACCGGAGCCCTCCTCGCGGTCCCAGCCGGGCAGATGGTTCCGTGGCTGGTGAACCCGCTGCCGCCGTCGGTGCTCGCGGCCGCGGGGTACATGGAGACCTTCGGCCACGGTCAGGACGTCGCGGATGCCCTGGGGGTACGCCGCGAGCGGACCGACCGGATCAAGCACCTGGTCGCATTCGGCCTGCATACCCGCGCTTTCGGCTACATGGCGCACGGGATCAAGCCGCCGGAGGAGCAGTTCCGGCTCGAATTGACCGCCCCGTCTGGTGCCCGCTGGGAGTTCGGCCCTGCGGACGCCACGCAGCTGGTCCGCGGGTCCGCGTGGGATTTCTGCCTGCTGATCACCCGTCGTCGGCATCGCGATGACCTCGACCTGACCGCCGTGGGCGCCGAGGCGGATCGCTGGCTGAACATCGCCCAGGCGTACCGCGGGCCGGCCGGCGAAGGCCGCCAACCCGGTCAGTTCGCGGACGCGCAGTCATCGCAGGCGGCCTGACGCACCCAGATCTTCGTGCCTGTCGATGTGTGCCGTGCTTTCCGGCCCGGTTTGCGCGGTTCAGGTAGCGGAACGGGAGCCTGGGTCCGGCCAGACCTCCGAATCGGCTGACGCCCTCTTCGGGTTGTCCTGCTAACGATTCGTCGGCCGGGCCCAGGTTCAGCTAGCGCCGCAGCAATCACTCTGAGGGCCCGAACCACCGCATCCCAGCCGCCGTCACCGCCAACCCCGCCTCTCCCCGCACCCGCAACCCACCCGTCACAATGGTCGAAAAAGATCGTGGAATATTCGGCTTACCTGGATAGTTCGGTACCCTATCGGGTACCGAACTATCCGCAGGAGCCCGATCTTCCACGCGAAACCGGCGGCCCGGCCCGCACGACGCTGAGGCCGGACGAGGCACGGCACACACCTCGCATCACCACCCCCAGCCGCCACCGCGCCACCAGCACGACCACAACGGACCCGCCTCCGGGGCCTGACCAGCGAACCCGCAACACCAACGGACCGTCGTAGTAATAGGGCCGGCCCCGGGGCCGGCGGCGGCTGGAAGCGGGGCGAACGTTACCTCCGCGGCACTAGCATCCACCGGCGCGCCGGCCTGATCTTCCTGTCCTGTGCCAAGAGACCAAAGAGACCGGGGCTTTCAACCCCGGTCTCTTTGGCTACGCCTGGCGGCGCGGTACGCATGGCCGCCTTCGCGGCCTGGGAGCGGCGCGCTCCTTTCTGGCCCGCCGGTCAGGTAACGCGCAGCCAGTCCGCCATCCGCTCGCCGATCATGATCGACGTCAGGTTTGTGTTGGCAACCACCGTGTTGGGCATGATCGAGGCGTCGCAGACGTACAACGACTCCAGACCATGCACAGCGCACCGCTCTCCGACCACAGATCGAGGATCGTCGGCGGGTCCCATGCGGACGGTCCCCATCGGGTGGTAGGCGCTATCAAGGCTCATCTTGATGTACTGCCGCACCATGTCGTCGTTATCTATCGTCGACTCGCGCAAGACGACGAATCCCTGGCCGAGGCTGCGGATCCGGGGGTGATTCGCCATGCGCCATGCGGTTCGCACGCCGTCGACGAGTATGTCCATCTCCCGGTCCGAGTCCAGGAAATTAAGCTCGATCTGCGGCGAAGCTGCGGGATCAGCGGAAGTCAGCATAAGCCGCCCGCGAGAGCGCGGTCGCTGCGACACCAGCATGATTCCGAGAATCGCCGTTGCCCCGGCGAGCATCTGCAGCTCGGGGAAGTGGTCAAGCTCGAAATAGTTGACCATGTAGTACTGCAGGTCATTGAACTCGGCCGAGCCGGGCGCGGTGGTCCGCAGGATCTCCTGCAGGAATGCCTGAGCCGGGTCATAGGCTCCTGGCTGCGGCACGAGAAATGCGCCCGTGCGCTGGTGGTCTATGAGGTTCGCGCCGACACCGGCTAGGTCCGCGCGGCAGTCGATACCGAGCCGGCGCAGATCCTCGGCCGGTCCGACGCCGGAGCGCATCAAGACCATCGGGGAACCGACCGCACCAGCGGCCAGGATCACCCGCCGCCCCGCGATGAGCTCAAAGGGGGCACCCGCGCGTGACGCCATGACCCCGGTCGCCATCGATCCCTCGAATACGACCCGGTCAATCGTCGTCTGCGCGGCGATCTCGAGGTTCGGACGCTGCCTTACCGCCGGGGTGAGGTACGCGTTCGCCGTGGTGGCCCGGGATTTTAGGTCCCACCGGCTCGACGGGATCGGGCCGACGCCAGTCGACTCGGGATGGTTGTGATCCTTTACCTCGGGGAAGCCGGCTTCAAGGCATGCCTCGACAAACGCGATCTGGCCCGGCGCGAGCTCAGACTCACGCCAGCGGCGGATGGGGAACGGCCCACCCCGCCCGTGGAACTCGTCGCCGCCGAAGTCCTTGTCGTCCTCCAGTCGCTGGAAGTACGGGAGAACCTCGGAAAAAGACCAGCCAGGGTTGCCGGCTTTGGCCCACTCATCGTAATCTGCGGGCACTCCGCGCAGAGCTACCGTCGCGCCGACACAGGACGATCCGCCAGTCACTTTGCCGCGCGGGTAACGAATCTTGCGCCCGTCGCGGACGTCGGCACGGAACCCCCAGTCATGGTCCTGGAAAGACATCGTCCGGCCGTTGCTGATGTCTACCGGTGTCTCCTCCGACGTCAGGTAATCCGGACCGGACTCGATGAGCAATACACGCCGCGACGCGTCCTCGCTCAACCGCGCAGCGAGAACGGCGCCGGCCGATCCGGCGCCTACGATAATGACGTCGTATTGAGTCGTCATTCGCGGCCCTCACAGTGATGGCTTCGACAATAGGTGACACCCCACGCCGCGGCGAACGCGGTCAGTGCGGCGGCCTGCGCTAAGTCTCGAGTCCGATACGTGCATCGCCTACTCGCGGATTGCGCGCTGCCGGTCGCCCGGCCTGCGAGCGCACGACAGGAGACGCCCTCACCTGAGCCGGGTCGGTACCGTCGGGCCGAACGCGGATGGCGGTGCATCACCCACGCCCCACCTGCTCATCATCACGCTGTGAGCTCAGGTGATAGCAAGGGGTGCCACCATGGAGGAGAAATGTCACACGTAACTGATGAGATCGACCGGAACGCCGACGACCTTTTCGGAGTGTTGTCGGGCGGCGGTGCGATTGCGCCGTGGGAGGACCTGGCGGAATTCGCGCCCGGATTGGGCGCGCAGGTGCGGTATGGGCTCGGCGCGGTCTTTACCCGCCCCGGACTGGACATGCGCACCCGCGCGCTTGTGACAGTGTGCATGCTCGCCGTGCTCGGCGGCAGTGAACAGCAGCTGGCATTCCACATCGGCGGCGCGCTGCGCGTGGGAGCAAAAGCTGAGGAGGTGGTGGAGGCGCTGACGTTGGTAAGCGTCTGCGCCGGCGTCCCGCGCGCGATCAACGCCATGAAGGTGGCCCGTGAGCTGTTCGCGAAGATGGGAATCCAGTTTCCCTCTAGTTAGACCCGAGCCGAGTGAGGCAGTCTGAACAAGGTGCGGCAACTGCATGAATGGCCGCCTTTTGCGCCTTGCCTGTCAAGTCAACGAGCCAGAGGTAGAGATGGTACATCAGACGTACGGTCAGCACTGCGGTCTCGTGCATGCCATGGAGGTTGTCGGTGAGCCGTGGACGCTGCTCTTGATCCGTGATCTGCTCGTAGAGCCGAAGACCATGGCGGATTTCCGGCGAGGGTTCCCGCAGATGCCGGCGGATGTGCTGGTGACGCGGATCGGGGAGCTGGAGCGGGCGGGGGTGATACAGCGCTGCGGGGCGCTGGAGTCGATGGAGTCGAGTGTGTTCGAGCTGACCGAGTACGGGGCGGACCTAGAGCAGATCGTGGTGGCGCTGTGCCGGTGGGGCCTGCGGACGCTGGGGAACCTCCGCCGCGACGAGATCATGACCGAGGACGGCCTGATCACGGCGCTGCGGGTGACGTTCCGTGCTGAGATGGCGCGGGCGGTCCACCTGAACTTCGTGGTGGAGTTCGGCGATATGGTCGCGCACGCGTGCATCAGCGACGGGCGGGCGCAGATCGGCAAGGGGCACCTGCTGAACCCGGATCTGATCATCGAGGCCGGTCCGCCGCTGCAGCTTCTGCTGGCAGGTGAGATAAGCCCGCGGGAGGCGCTGGAGACGGGAGGGGTCCGGCTGCGGGCGCCCGATGGCGGGCCGGGCAATCCGGGGTTGCTTGCGTGGTTCGTGGAATTGTTCCACATCCCCCCGCCGCCGCTGCGGACCGCCCCGGACGGGCTGGTGCCGAGCCTGGAATCGCAGGTACCAGGCCCGCCCGCCCTGGCTAAGCACGCCGTCCACAACGGCGCCGTCCACTAGGGCAGCACGCCAGACAACCCATGTCGGTAGCCGGCGCGTTACGGGCCTGGGACCCGGTTTATCGACTGCACCGTTCAGGGCTGCGGGAAGTTCAGGGCTGCGGGAAAAAGCCCTTCACGAAAAAACTCCAGGCGCGCTCGCCGAAGAGCGCCCGTTGCCGGGGCAGCATGCGCACCGGAATGCCTATTTTGTACCTGATGCGCGGGTTGGTGCTGCTGATCGACTTCTCCACCACCTGCGCGACCTTGTCGGCGCGTATGGAGGTACGGCCGCGGCCGCGGGGATGCTCCGCCTCCCGGTAGGCGCCGTGCCATTCCACGAAGCTTTCCCAGAATTCGCTGTACCTGTCGTGCCCGGCGCCCGGCGCCAGCCGCAGGTCGCCGATGGTCGTGGGGACGAACCCGCCGAGGATCGGCGACGGCTCGATGATGATGACCTTGATCCCGTCCCTTTCGACCTCCAGTCGCAGCGAATCGCTGATCGCCTCAAGCGCGTGCTTGGTGGCCTGGTAGTAACCGCGGCCCGGGGTAGCGAAAAGGCCGAAGATCGAGGACATCATGACGATCCGCCCGCCGCCTTGCTCGCGCATGCCCGGCAGGACAAGCTGGGTCATCCTCGCCAGCCCGAACAGGTTGGTCTCGAACTGGCGCCTGACCTCGTCGACCGGGGTTTCCCCGATCAGCCCGTTGAGGCTGTAGGCGGCGCTGTTGATGAGCACCCCGACCGCACCGTGATCGGCGGAGACCTTCTCCACGGCCGTGCTCATCGACGCCTCGTCGGTCACGTCGACCTGCAACGTGGTGATGCCCTCTGCGGCCAGGTCCTCAAGTCCGGCCAGGCTTCGTCCCGTCGCGTAGACCGGCCAGCCGGCCCGGTGCAGCCGCAACGCGGTCGCGCGACCGGTCCCCGAGGACAGGCCGGTGACAGAGGACACGCCAGTGATCAGAACGGCCTTAGACGGCGCCATCATGATCTCCGTCCGGCACTTCCTGCTGGGAAACGCGGCTCATCGTCACCGAGGTGCCCAGTCCCGTACTGTCCACCAGGCGGCAGATGAAATTGAACAGCGCCGCGCAGAAAACGCCCTCGAGAAGTTCTCCCGTGGTGTAGCCCGCGTCGAGTACCCGCTGCCAGTCCCGATCGGTGATCTTGTAGGGGCTGATGGTAACTTTCGTGACCAGGCGGAGCAGTTCGCGGGTGCGCTCCTCCACGGGTAGTTCGTCGGGATCGGCCGAGTTCGCGATCGCGTTCGCGAGTTCCTCGCTGCCCCCGTAGACCTGAAGGAAGAAACTGTGCGTGCCCACGCAGTACGGGCACTGGTTCAGGCGGGAGGTCCAGGCCGCGATCAGTTCCTTGGTCTCCCGGGGAAGCTCCCCGTGGTTGAAGGTGCCGTTGTACCCGGCCAGGATGGCTTGCAGCAGCTCCGGCTTGGTGGACAGGAGCCGGAACATGTCCGGCACGAAGGGCAGCCCGGTCTCGCTCCTGACCTGCTCGTAAAGCTCTGCGAGAGGTGCGTCCGCCTCGCTCTCCCCGATCAGCGGCACCCGGACCGCGGTCGCGATCTGTTCATCCATGAGACGACCTCTTCCATTGGTTAACAGTCAGCTATGGCTCGTTAGGTCACACGGGGCGTCCGAGGTTACGGCGCTTGAGGATCGGCACGGCCTCAGCCTGGAAATCCAGCTCGGCGTCGAAACCCTTGACCATTCCTTCCAGCACCAGAAGTGACAACAGCGGGAAGGCGAACTCTGGGGCGGGGTAGAGCCCGTAACGGCGCTGGAGGTCGAATAGACGTCCGGCGAAGCGAGCCAGGCTGAAATCACCGGACCGCGCTCCGGTCGTCTCCGTGATCAGCTCGGCCAGTACATCGCGGAAACCTGCGCAGTCGGCCCCTGGCGCGATCTGCGCGGCGCTCTCGATGACGATGTGCCCGCACATCTGGCCGTTCCCCATGGCCATGTTGATGAAGAAGTCGGCAAAGGACATGCGCACGCTCTCCGGCAGCCGGATCACGAAGCCGGCGTCCAGGATGACGACCTCCGTGTCTCGCGTGAGGTAGAGGTTCCCGGGATGCAGGTCGCAGTGGACCAGGCCGTCCACGAAAAGCATCTCGTAGATGAGGCCCATGACCTTGCGGGCCGCCGAGCTGCGCGCGGTCGCACTCAGATCGCCCGGCGCGAAATGGACGAGGTCGTCGATGAAATCCATCACCACGACCTCGTCCGTGCACAGCTCGATGAGCGGCGCCGGGATCCGGATACCCGCCGAGCCCGCCAGGTTCGCGTGCAATGCTACGAGTGATTCGCGTTCGGCAACGAAATCGAGCTGTCGCAGGATCGCCCCGCCCACCTGGCTGAACATGACCTTCATCGGCATCGACCGGAAGGGTGGCAGCGCGCCGAGGGCCGTCATCATCATGGACATGAGCTCGAAATCCTGGCGCATGATCTTGTCGATGCCAGGTCGCCGCACCTTGACCGCGACCTTTCTGCCATCGGTAGTGACCGCCCGGTGCACGCTCGCGATGCTGCCACAGGCGACAGGGGTCCACTCGAACGCGGCGAAGGGCCAGTCACGATCAGAGTAGGTGCGCCGGATCGCCTTCTCGATTTGCCCGCGTCCCGGTGGCGGCGTCGAGTCGGTCAGCCGGGTAAGCGAGGCGCACACGTCATCCGGCAGCAGGTCCCGTCGGGTACTGAGCAACTGGCCGATCTTGATGTAGGACGGACCAAGGGAGTTCAGCATCCGCACCCATCGTTCACCCGCATCGGCGGATCCGGTGCGCCGCAGCTTGCGCGCCACCGCCGTGCCGCCGAAGACCAGGCCGTAGGCCGAAATGAGCGTTCCTACCCGGCAGGCACGGACCAGCAGGCCAGGTAGCCGTACCATCCCGGCGAGCGTCCTATTCATGCTGATAAACGTCTCCTCAGGTTAATCGTCTTGCTCATTTGCTCGTTGCCTGCAGCGCGGCGAGGTTAGCCGCGACGTGCTGCCGCCACAGTTCGAATGCCGGCACCTGATCGGCCGAGCCCTCGGATGGCCGCGGCAGGTTCTTGTCACAGATGCGGGCGGCGCCTTCCGGAGTCGTGCCGCATATCACCCTGGCCGCTAGTTCGGTATGCGGGGTTACCAGTCCGGCCCGCACCCGTGCGGTAGCGGCGAACGCGCTGGCCTGGGCGATCTGCGGTAGGTATGGCTTGCCGCGCTCCAGGAACACCCGAAGCTCGGCCTCGTCCACTCCGCCGGCATAGGTGGCCGCCAAGCCGGCGCCGCTGTACAGGTCGGCCCGGCGTGAGGCGTCGAATGCGTCAAGGGTGTCGGCCACCAGGTTCGGGTCTGTCCCGCAGACGAACCACGTGGCCCGGCCGATGCCCTGGTCGATGGCGCGGTTCGCGTACCAGGCGGGGCCCTCAGGCGGCCAAGGGAAGCGTGGCTCCTGGTACTGGCCGCGGACGTATTTGTCCGTGTGGAAGTAGGCTTGGTGAAAGCCGTAGCCGTCGAGCGCCAGCCAGCGCAGGACCGGGTCGGTCAGCGCAGCTGTGGCCTTCGCCCAGCGGAACCTCGGCAGCCGGGCCATCGCCCAGCCGACGCCGACGTAGACCATATAGATGTGTTCGTTACCTCGTCCCTCGAGGCCCTCCCTGACCCAGCGACCGCCGAACGGCAGCCCGTCGCGGACGGCGTATCCCATGCCGGCGCCCTCGTAGGCGAACCCGCGGAATTCCCACGGCAGCTTTTCCAGCCCTTCTTCCGCCTCGGCAGCCGAACGGGCCTCTGCGGCCAGCGCATAACCGGTAAGGAACATCTCGCCGACTCGCTCAAGCCGTGCGCGCGCTTCGGGACTCTTTTCATGAAAACCACGCGTAGCGAGCTTTGTCTCCCTGATATTGGGTGTCAGTATCCGCCGCCTAAGCGCCCGCCATGTTGCTGCCATTATCCAACTCCAGCCTGGGATGCGGATTGGTCGCAGATCGATTGCCGACCTTTTCGTTATCGTCGGCGATGCGCCGGATTCACAGCCTCTCTGCCGTTGCGGATCTGCGCGGCAAGTGGCACGTGGCACGCGGCAAGCGGCAGGCGGTCAGCGATCGGTCAAAGAGGGTGCGGAGAAAGACGCGAACGCCGACGGGCGAGCCAGGAAACCCTGGGCCCGCCCGCCGGCGTCGCGCGGCTACCGCCTACCCGACCGGGACCTGTACCGGTGCGGGAGTGGCCACTGCGGTTGAGATCTGCTCGTCGAGCCGCGCCTGGCGCCGCTTGCGGTTCTTGCTGTACAGGTGCACGGCCCACCAGCCGGCCCCGCGGACCGCGCAGGTGATCACGACGGAGAAGAACAGCGTGAATACGACGTTCGACTCCATCAAGATGGCGTAGAAGAACGCCACCCCGGCGCCGAAGATGAACTGTGGTATCGGCTTGCTCGGCGTCGTACCGGGGTCGCTGACCATGTAGTTGGTGAACAGCAGGAACGCCACCCCGGTCATCAGGCCGAGCGCAGAGAAGAGCGAAACGTCCCAGATCGCGTGCCGGATGAAGGCCTGGATCGCGAAGCCGCCCATCCAGCCGACGATGAGCATCGTCCGTCCGGTCAGCTTGGCGTTGAGCACCGTTCCCGCGGTCAGGATGATCACCGGGACCATGATCTTGAAGAACTGGTTCGTGTTCTCGGTGAACATGTACGGCTGGTTAATCGCGACCCAGCTTCCGAAGACCGTGAAGGTGGCCGCGATCCCGAGGTTGGACGGGTTCATGAAGTGGCGCATCCGGCCGGCGATGGGCGCCTGCAGGATGTACTTGCCGCTGACACCCACCATGACACCGAAGATGACCGGACGGATCTGGTTGTTCGTGTACAGGAGCATGTTGACGGCAAGGCTGGTGATGTGCGCGGGAAGCAGGAACTCGAATACCCCCCGCGGTCCGCGGCCCAGGTACTGGGGGCGGCGGCGGCGCGCCCACGCGGTGATGGTCTCCAGCGTCAGTTCGGTGGTGTAGCCGGTGATGATCGCGAATATCGGGAGGATCCACATCTGCTCGAAGCCGAGCAAGGTGTACCCGAAGACGTTGAAGACGCTCATCGATATGGCGAAGTTCCGCAGCGCCTTGTAGCGCGGGTCGTTGTTCCCGTTCGCTTTTGCCTGGTAGTACTTCTGCTGGCACACGATGGGTGCCTGCACGATCTTCCGTAGCAGGCTGGGTGCCTGCGCCTGGTCCGTGGCTGTGGTCATGACCCGGACACCTCCTTCACGGTGCTGGTCAGCATCAGGTTGTGCGTGCCAGGAGAAAGCTGGATCGTCTGCTTGACCGACACGCCCGAATTGTCCGGCCACTGGATGGTCACGGTGACCGGGCCGTGGTAGGAGCCGAGACCGAACCGCACCTGGAAGCTGCGGTAACCGTCGTGGCCGCTGCCACCGTCAAGCTGCGAGATCTGCTCGTGCCCTGGTGTCGCGATGGCGACCGTGGCGCCGTAGGCCGGAGCGCCGATGGCGGCCAGCGGACCCTGGTCCTGACCCGCCGCCGGACGGTAAAGGTTCAGGGTCAGGTTGTTGCCGATGGCTGGTGCCGTGTTCTCGTAGAAGACGGGCGCTGCCCACTGGCGGGCTACGGCGAAGTCGAGGCGTCCGTCTCCCGTGGTGTCTGCCATCGCGACGCCACGGGTGGGTGTGGGCACCGCCAGGCCGAGCTGCTTGTCGATGTTGACGTACTGGCCAGAGGAGTTCTTGGCGAAGAAGCCCAGTGCGTTACTGCCGGAAATGTCGTCGCCGGGCTCGACATTCGGCCAGGTGGCGGGACTGCTCAGCAGGTCGTCGTTCATCATGGCCATCTCCTGGAGCCAGTTCCAGCGGTTGATGGTCCCTTTCAGGAATCCGTTGGCCTGGACGACTTCGAGGTTGCCGTTGTTGAGGAAGTCCCCCATCTTGACGTCCCAGGACCAGCCGTTCCAGGCCAGGCCGAGTTGCTGGGCGTCCTGCGTGAAGGGTGCGTTCCCGCTGCTCAGGTCCTTGGTCATCTGCGCGTCGCTGGAGGCGTTGTTGACGTAGACGAGGTTGCTTTCCTCCAGGCCCCATGGCTGGGTGATGTCGCTCACCATGAAGTCGAACCTGCCGTTGTCATTCATGTCCCCGAAGTCGACGCCCATGCCCTTGAACGACCCGTTGTCCATCACGAACGACTTCGGCGTCGTCGGAGTCCGGTCGTTGGTTGCCTCGATGAACTTGATCTGGTTCGGGCTGGACTCGTTGTAGAGCAGATGGCCGTGACCGAAGTCGTTCCCGATGTAGAGGTCTGGCAGGCCGTCTCCGGTCAGGTCAGCCGTGGCGAGCGCCAGGGTCCATCCCGTGGTGTCCGTGAACGGGATAGCGCCGTTCTGCTGGACGTAGTTCACGCTGGGGTGCGAACCCGTGCTCGCGCCGGCCCAGCGCATTACCTGCACCCCGCCGCCGTTGGTCGCGTTGGCCAGCGAGTTCGGCATCACGACATCGTTCGCGCCGTGCGTGTTAAGGACGGGTGAGTCCGGGAAGTAGTTCCCGACGATGATGTCCGGATGACCGTTGCCGGTCAGGTCCGCGACGGCGACCGCGTCGGTGTTCCACAGCGGGCCGGTGTACTGGCCGCCCGAGTCCACCGCGCCCAGGAGTTCCTGGGGCTGGTACGCGCTCGCGGACAGGGTCTTCGCCCCTGGTTTGAGCAGGAAGAGGATCGGGCTGCGGCCCCAGTAAAAGACCAGCAAGTCCATCAGGCCGCTTCCGGTGAAGTCCCCGGCCACGCATCCAGTGGGAGCCATCGTGTTGTTGACCGGCAGTGGTGCCGGGTTCAGCACGAACGGGGTGAACCGGTCCTCCTCCGGCGCGGTCGGCGTATAGGTGACAATGACATCGTTGGTGCGGGTGTCCACGATGCACATACCGTCAGAGCGCCCGTGGCCGGTTAGGTCGTTTATGGCCACCGACGCGCCGACCGCGGAGATCCACGACCGGATGTGGTAATAGGCGGGGTTGACCTGCCGGACGGTGTTCATCTTCTGATCGTTGTAGCCGGGCGGCATGGCAATTGGTAGCTGCTTGAACGAGTACTGTGCGGCAGTCTGCGTCGCGCCGCTGGCATGCGCGGGGTCGCCCGCGACAAGGTAGGCGACTACCAGCGCGATGATAGCCGTCAGCGCCGGGACGAGCGTGCGTAGTCTTGAGCGCAACTTTGTTACCTTTCCTGCGATTTAACTGGCTGGGCATACGCAACAAGATCTACGCACTGGTAGAAAGGCGCTTCTTTGGCATTGCGGCTGGGCAAAAAGACAGCCTTCCGCAAGCCGGCTTAGCAAACGAGAAGAACCTCAGCATTTCTCCCGCATGCCGTGGTCCCAGCCAAATCCGCCGACCGCACGCAGCGAGTGGCTTGCGCCGGAACCGGTGCCGGAAGCTGGCTTCGACCCAGCCTTTAGCTTCGGGAAAGGGGGCCGCTGGGATGTCTGTCTCCCGCGCCGTTCTTATTACAGGTTGTTCCACCGGTATCGGCCGCGCTACCGCTATTCGTCTGCACCAGGCTGGCCTGCCCGTCTATGCCACCGCGCGATGCCTGGAGACGCTTGATGGACTGGCCGCGGAGGGCATCACGACGCTCGCTCTGGACGTCACCGACGAGGAGTCGATGGCCATTGCGGTCAAGCGGGTCGTCGACGACCATGGTGCGGTCGGCATCCTCGTCAACAACGCGGGCAGCGGTGTTTACGGTTCGGTGGAGGACGTGCCGCTTGAGCGGGCGCGAGCTTCGTTCGAGACGAACGTCTTCGGCATGGTACGTCTCACCCAGCTTGTACTCCCGGGCATGCGGGCCCAGGGGTACGGGCGGATCGTGAATGTCTCCTCGATCCTCGGGCGCTTCTCGCCGCCGGGCGGGGGCCTTTACCACGCGACCAAGCACGCCGTCGAGGCCTACAGCGACGCACTGCGCCTGGAGGTAGCCGGTTTCGGCGTCGGGGTGTCAGTGATCCAGACGGCCACCGTACGCACCGAGTTCTTCGCCAATGCGATCAATCAGTTCGCCGGCCCGCCCGGAACGCCCTACGCGGACTTCTATACGGACCTGGCCAACTGGGCCATTGAGGTAGCGCAGGGGCACACCACGACGGGACGTTACGCCGTCCCGCCGGAAAAGATCGCCGCCACGGTCGAGCGCGCCGTCATCGCCACCAGGCCGCGGCCTCGCTACGTCGTCGGCATGCTCGGCCGGGGTGCGCTGATGCTGCGTCGCTTCCTGCCTGACACGTTGTTCGACAAGTTCGTGCGCAGCCAGTTCCCGGCGCCCTGACGCCGCGGCCAAGATAAGACAAGCGCCACATCGCCGGTGAAGCCGGTGATGTGGCGCTTTTGCGTGCCACCTCAGATCCGGTTCCGCGAGTAGCGCGCCGAGTTGCACCTACCGGCACCTACCGGCACCTGCCGGCGTGTGCCGACTTGTGTCACTGGCTTACTCACGGATTCGGGCCATCCTGCCCTTGACATCGCGACGGTGCCGACGTATTTTCTGAATAACACCGTTATGTAACATCGATATTCAATAGGAGGGGTTCACGATGATCCCCACGCACCACCCCCCGTCCCGCTCCAGCCGCTCGCGCTCCGGACTCTGGATACCCGCCTCCGAGGAGATGGCCCACGGCCCGCTGCCCGTCGATGGTCACCTGCCCGAGACCCTCGACGGCATGTTCCTCCGCATCGGCCCGGATGGCGCATGGCGCCAGCCGCTCAGCGGCAATCCCCTGGCCACCGGTCTCCGGCTGCGGGGCGGCCGCGCCGAATGGGCCAGGACGACGTGGGTCCGCACGGATCGGGTCAGCCGCGCCCTCGGCGAGCTGCCCGCGCCGGGTCCCCGGCGAGGGCTTTCTGACGATGCCAACGGCGGCGTGATACGGCACGCCGGACGCATCTTGGCCCTCGGTGACGGCGGCGTGCTGCCCTACGAGCTCGGCGCGGATCTGGGTACCAGGGCACGCCACGACTTCGACGGCACTCTGCCCCGCGGATTTTCCGCCCACCCGGAACGGGATCCCGTCACCGGCGAACTGTACGCGGTGGCTTACCACCATGAGGCACCGTACGCGCAGCACATCATCGTCGACACGGCCGGCCGCGTCCGCCGCGCCGAGCCGATCTCGCTGAAAAGCCCCTCGATGATGCACGCGTACTCGCTCACAGAGCACTACGCGATCCTGTACGACCTGCCGGTCGTCTTCAGCCCGGCCGCGGCCGCCGCGGGCATGCGGGTCCCCTACGCCTGGGATGACAGCCACGGTGCGCGGCTCGGCATCCTGCCGCGCGAAGGCGCGGACTGCGACGTGCGGTGGATCGAGATCGAGCCCTGCTACGTGTTCCACGCGATGAATGCCTACGAAACCGACAAAGACCACCTCGTGCTTGATGTGGTGCGCTACGAGCGTGCCTTCGACCGCAAGCCGGCGCATCCTGGTGAGACGCCGCCCGCGCTATGGCGATGGAACGTCGACCTGCGCGGGGAAACCATGCATGCCGAGCAGCTCGATGACCGCCCGCAGGAGTTCCCGGTCGTTGACGAGCGCTTCAAGGGCTGCCCGTGCCGCTACGGCCTCACCACCGGGATGAACCCCGAATCTGCTCCCTACGGCGGCCACTCGCTGCTGCGCCACAACCTGCCGTCCGGGACGGCCGAGGTGCACGATTTCGGTCAGGGAAACGAGGCGGGCGACCCCGTGTTCATTCCTCGCTCGGCGGAGACGCAGGAGGGGGACGGCTGGGTCATGACGATCGTCCGCGGCCTCGGCAGCGGCGCGAGAAAGCTCGTGGTGCTCGACACCGCCGACTTTTCCGGGGATCCGGTCGCCGAGATCTGGCTGCCGTCGGTCGGGCCACGCGGGTTCCACTCCACCTGGCTCCCGATGGCTTGGGGATGACGGGCGGGCCGACCATGGCACGACCAATGCCACGCCTAAAACACCAGCCACCGGCATCCCGCGGGAATCACGATCAACTTTGGCCAAAGAGACATTGTGACACGACTGTTAAGCTCAGTCGCGTCCTCATACCTGCCGGATGTACGAATCTCGCCCTGACCTGCTTACATTCGGGAAATTCATGCCCTCCGCGCGGCCCGGGAGACAGCAGAGCATGATTGCGAAGGTCGGGGCCGTGTTCTTTTTGACTAATTTTGTTCGAATGCGTGGCTGGGGGTGCAGATTCTCTGCTCTATCATTGCAGTGCGCGAGGTCGGCTCCTACTGCCGCTCGTGTGCCATACTAGGAACGGCAAATGCGGCATTGTCACTTGCGGGGGTTGACGGCTGGTTACCTGGAGCAGGGAGACGGGATGGCTGGCGGCAGGCAACCCGGAGGACGGCACCGTTAAGGGCGCCAGGTTCGTTCAACCCGTACCTCCCGTAGACGGCGAGTTTTCCGGAGTCCGCATCGCTGGGTTGACCTTGCTGGCGGTCCTGAGTACTTTCATCTCAGTTGCGGCGCTCGACATCGTCCTGTATCCGGCGGAGTCGCAGGAACGCTCCCTTTGGGTCGGCCTCCCGGCGTTGGCCGCCATCTTCGTCATGCAGCTTTTCAATTCCTCTGCCGGCGCGGTGAGCTGGCCGGCCTGGCGCCGCTGGGCGATGCTGACGGCATTGGTGGCCGTCACCTATCTCCCGCTGCCTTGGCTCGGTGAGGACTGGATGGGAATCGCCGGGTTCCTGGCGGGGTCGGTCTTGCTGCTTGTACGTGGCCGGACCGCCTGGGTGCTGTATGCGGCCGTGGTGGCGAGCATGGCCGTATTGTCGTCCGTGAGGTATGGGCTAAGCCTTTACTTCGTGGCTTATGTGGCGGTCTCCACCCTCGCCGTGGGCCTGTTCGTGTTTGGTTTGTCCCGGTTGTCGCTGATCGTCAGGTACGTGCATGCCGCGCGCGGTGAGCTGGCGCAGCTCGCGATCGTCCAGGAACGGATGCGTTTTTCCAGGGACCTGCATGATCTG
>JBEKGC010000013.1:0-38888 GCA_050013055.1 Streptosporangiaceae bacterium | reverse complement strand
ATACGGCTGCTCATCAGGGAAGGCCAGCCGGCCAGCGCGGCACGAGAGATCCTCACCGGCACCACCGCCGACCCGCGGCATGAATTCTGGCCTGACGATGTCTCCTACACCGAGGTCCCCGCTCAGGGGATCATCGGTCACCGCCAGGTGACCGATGCTTACCTGGCACAGCTCGCGCGGGCCCACGGATCCCGGCTCGCCACGTTCGACCAGGCGATGGCCAAGCTCCACCACGACGTGACCGAGCTTGTCCCGGACAGCTAACAGCCGGACGCGCAGTCCGCGCAGGTGCCGGGCTTGACATATTCCGATATCGGAATATGATCGGCAGAGAGCTTCCACGGCAAGGAGATCTTCAGTGACACCTAAACGCCACGGATCCGCAGTCATCGATTACCCGAGCGAGCTCGAGATCGTCACCACTCGAGAGTTCGACGCGCCGATTGAGCTCGTCTTCGACGTGCTGACAAAGCCGGAGCACGTGCGCCACTGGTTCGCCCCTTTCGAGGACAAGATGACGGTCTGCTCGATCGACCTGCGCGTCGGGGGGGACTACCACATGGTATTCGTGACGCCGGACGGGAAAGAGTGCTCGTTCCGCGGGACCTACCTGGAGGTCGAGCCACCGACACGGATCGTCCAGACGTGGCTGTTCGAAGGCTGGCCGGACGCGGAGGCCGTCGAGACGGACACGCTGAAAGAGACGGACGGAGTGACCAAGCTGACGGCGACGATGGCGTTCCGTGACAAGGCCGGCCGTGACCACATGACCAAGCACGACGGCCAGGAGTCCAGCTTCGACAAGCTGGAGGATTACCTGATGTCACTGCTCGGTAAAGAGGAAACGCCATGAGACTCCTGCTGACGTCGGCCGGCCCTTCTGGCTGAAACAGGGTAACGGCAGTTAGTACGGCGAAGATGAGAGCGGTCAGTAGATCTCTGCGGAACCTTGCTTGACGCAACCGCTTCGCACTGGCAATTGCCCTCATTAGCGTTAACTTTCCCGAGCCCCTAGATCCCGCGACTCCTATAGCAGAAGCCTCATGATGACTTATGAAATCGACGATTTCCTCATGCGTGGTCGAGGAAACAATTTTCGCGTTCGACAGTTCGACCAGCGTTGGCGCCAGCAGCGGGAAGTCCACTATTATGTAGCGGAAAAGAATGGACCGCCAAGAGATACGTATATTCCCAGCAAGAGCACGACCGCGATCGCCGTCACCAGGGATGTAATCAAAGTATGGGCTATAAAAGTAGCCCATAGTCGGTTTCGAGGAGAGGCTGCTTCAGCTGCCTGCTCGGCTCTAGTCATCTCAGCGTAATCTGCCGCAAGTTTGCTTCGAAGCGACTCCAGGTCATCTTCAAAATGGCGGCGAATCTTTGATATATCAGAAACGTATAGGGAGAACTCACGGTCCTTCATCGCAGTTTCAAACTGTGCTTTCAAGGGATCTTCGCCAGGCAAAAGACTACTGTCTCCTTGCATTACCATCTCGGTCAACTCCGCTCCCATGCTGCCGCTCGCGTGCCTGCGGTCATGATGCCAGCTTTCCGCAGCTGGGGCAACGCGGTCATCAATGGTTTTCAGGATGGCTCTATCAATCAGCCCGGCCGGCGGACAAGATATGAGGGTGACGGCGTTCTCATGGGTCCCACCAGACATCCGCTCTTATCACAGCGCGCTGAGCTGGCCCTTCGCCGGATAGGTGGTAATTGTCCGGAAAATGTCATTTACCGGCACGCTCGGTGAATTATTCGGGTTCCGGCCTTATTGGGATCTCGTCCGGCCCTAACCGATTGAGCGGAGACCGTCACGGCCTTGGTCCGGCGGGCGGATCGGGTGTTGACTTTCTCGATAAGTGAGCGAATCTGGAGTCGGAGGCGGTCCGGCCCGGAGAAGACGCACGGGCTACCGCAGGAGCAGGCGAAGGGATTCTGACCATGAGACGTATTGTCATAGCCTTGGCTGGCGCCCTTTTGGCGGTGCTGGCCAGTGCTGCCCCTACGATCGCCGCGACGAAAGCCCCGGCGGGGCCGGCCGCCGGGTGCTCGGCCAGTTATCTCGACGGCGACTACCGGCTCGGGCCCGCGACCACGCCGCACCGGGGCATCGTGGCGCTCGAACTGATCGGGTACAACCGGTTCGACCGGCTGAGCCCGGAGCAGTTCCTCGCGGACTACTGGAACTCGGCCACCGGCAGCTGGGACTATCCGCCGGACAACGGGTACCTCATCGTCGGCGGGCAGCCGGTGGAGTTTCAGCTGACCCTGGAGCCCGGTGAGTCGATCGACCGGTACGGGAGCCTGTACGGCAGCTTCCTCGCCCCGTTCGGCACCCCCTACGCCGACAGGTCGATCCCTCCCTCGAGCCTGGACGACTCCCCCGGCTTCACCTGCAATTACCACATTTACAAGGTGGTCAAGGCGTTCACCGTCGAAGCCGGCCCGATCGCCCCGGCCTTCGGCCAGCCCGGCCTCGGCCTGCAATACCAGCTCGTCGCCTCGCTGTTGCCCGGCGACCCCAGTGATGCCGACGTGTACTGGCTGGTCGACAACGGCTACCTGGTGGCGACCAACTAAGCCGGCCGCCGATCGCCCCGGATAGTTCTTGTACATCAACGTACACTAGTGTACGTTGAGAATATGACGACGATGACGGTGAGCGAGGCCAGAGCTGCCCTCCCGGATGTCCTCGACCGGGTGGCCGGGGGCGAGGAGGTCACCATCACCCGTCATGGCCGCCCGGTCGCCGTGGTGGTGCGCCCGGACATCCTGTGGAGCCGCCGGGCACGTACCGCGCTGGACGACGCGGGGCGGATCCATCAGTTGCTCACCGAAGCGGCTGTCCCTCCGGAAGGCACGGGGCTGCCGGGGGGCACGGGGCTGACAGCGCAGCGCGCGGAGGAGCTCATAGCCGAGATCAGGGCCGGGCGAGATGCCCGGTGAGGGACGCCTTCGACGCTGACGTGCTTATCTACGCCGCCGTGCCCGGTCATTCGCTGGGCCAGCGGGTCGCTGCCCTGTTCCGGTCGGCCGGTCCGGGGACGGTCGCGGGCACCGGGTCGGTGCTGCTGCTGCCAGAGGTACTCGGCGGGCCGCTGCGCGATGGCGGCACCGACGAAATCCGCATCCTGGCCGGGTTGCTGGCGAGGCTGGACCTGCGCCCGGTGGACCTGGCCACCGCCGAACTCGCGACCGCGCTGTCCAGCAGGTACCGGCTGAGAGCCGCGGACGCGACGCATTTGGCCACCGCCGTGGGGATGGGCGCCGACCGATTCATCACCAATAACAAGCGCGACTTCGGCCGGGACATCAAGGAAATCGACGTCACCTACCCGGATACCTTGCCCGAGCCGGCGGACCTGGCGGGTCGGGCGGGTCGGGCGGGCTGAGGATCGCGTCAGGGCGGGGCTCGGGCGTCAGAGCGCGGCCACGTCGGCTTGCTTGGTGCGGACGGCTTCGGCGGCGGCGCGCAGGCCGTCCAGCTCGGTCTCGGTGAGGTCACGCTCGACGATGCGGCGGATGCCGGTCGAGCCGATCTCTGCTTCGACGCCCAGGTAGACGCCGGAGATGCCGTACTGGCCGTCCACCCACGCGCAGACCGGCATGACCGCGCCCGAGTCCTCGGCGACCGCGCGGGCCATCCGGGCGGCCGCGGCCGACGGGGCGTAGTACGCCGAGCCGGTCTTGAGCAGGGCGACAATCTCACCGCCGCCGTTCCTGGTCCTGTTGACCAGCGCCTCGATCTCGTCGGCGGGCAGCAGGCTGCTCAGCGGCTGGCCGTTCACCGTGCAGGCCGACGGCACAGGGACCATCGTGTCGCCGTGCGAGCCGAGGGTCAGCGTGCGCACCGCGCCGACCGGCACGGCCAGCTTCTCGGCCACGAAGTAGCTGAACCGGGCCGTGTCGAGCATGCCCGCCTGACCCAGCACCCGGTGCGCCGGGAAACCGGACACCTTGGCCGCCAGCGCGGTCATCTCGTCCAGCGGGTTGGACACCACGATCAGCACCGCGTCCGGCGCGAACTTGGCCACGTTCTCCACCACGCTGCGGACGATCTTGGCGTTGACCTCGATCAGGTCCATCCGGCTCATGCCGGGCTTGCGCGGCAGGCCCGCGGTGACGATCACGATCTTCGATCCGGCGATGGCCTCGTACCCCTCGCCCGCCTGGCCGGTGGTCTGTCCGGTGACCTTGGTCTCAAAGCCCTCGACCGGCCGTGACTGGTTCATGTCCAGGGCGAGCCCCTCGGGCTTGCCGTCGACGATGTCGGTGAGCACGACCTCATCGAAGATGTCGTACTCCGCCAGCCGCTGAGCCGTGGTCGAGCCGTAGAAACCCGCGCCGACGACGGTTACCTTGCCCGTACGTGCCATTGTGACCAAACTCCTTCGTCCGTGATACGTGCCAGCGAGCCTGGGGGTGATACCACGGCCCGTTCGGAATAAATGGTTAAACGTCCATGGCCTTGCGCAGGTTTCCGTCCAGCGCCGCGAGGAATTCCTGGGTGGTCAGGAACGGCGTGTCCTGGCTGACGAGCAAGGCCAGGTCCTTGGTCATCTGGCCATTCTCGATTGTCTGCACGCAGACGTCTTCCAGGGTCTGGGCGAAGCCGGCCACCTCGGGGGTGTTGTCGAGTTTGCCGCGGTGGGCCAGTCCCCTGGTCCAGGCGAAGATCGACGCGACCGGGTTGGTCGAGGTCGGCCGGCCCTGCTCATGCTGCCGGTAATGCCTGGTCACGGTGCCGTGCGCGGCCTCGGCCTCGACCGTGCGGCCGTCCGGGGTCATCAGCACGCTGGTCATCAGCCCGAGCGAGCCGTAGCCCTGGGCCACGATGTCGGACTGCACGTCGCCGTCGTAGTTCTTGCAGGCCCAGACGATGCCGCCCTCCCACTTGAGCACCTGGGCCACCATGTCGTCGATCAGCCGGTGCTCATAGCTGATCCCGGCCGCCTCGAATTCCGCCTTGAATTCGGACTCGAAGACCTCGGCGAAAATGTCCTTGAAACGGCCGTCATAGGCCTTCAGGATGGTGTTCTTGGTGGACAGGTACAGCGGGAATTTCCGGCCCAGCGCATAGCGCATCGTGGCCCGGGCGAAATCGCGGATCGAGTCGTCGAAGTTGTACATCCCCATCGCGACGCCGCCGCCGGTGAAGCGGGCCACTTCCATCTCGATCGGTGAGTTGCTGCCGTCCTCGGGAACGTAGGTGATCGTCACCGTGCCCGGGCCAGGCACCACGAAATCGCTGGCCTTGTACTGATCGGCGTGCGCGTGCCGGCCGATGATGATGGGCTTGGTCCAGTTGGGCACGAGCCGGGGAATGTTCGAGATCACGATCGGCTCGCGGAAGATGACACCACCGAGGATGTTGCGGATGGTGCCGTTCGGTGACTTCCACATCTTCTTCAGCCCGAACTCGGTGACCCGCGCCTCGTCCGGTGTGATCGTGGCGCATTTCACCCCCACGCCGTGCCGCTGGATGGCGTGCGCCGCGTCGATCGTCACCTGGTCATTGGTCGCGTCCCTGTGCTCCACGCCCAGGTCGTAATACTCCAGTTCGACATCCAGGTAGGGCAGGATCAGGTCGTCCTTGATGTACTGCCAGATGATCCTGGTCATCTCGTCCCCGTCCAGTTCGACGACAGGGTTCACAACCTTGATCTTGCTCATTTCTCTCCTTTATCGACAGCTGCTCATGGCAGCAATAGCGCAACCCCGAGCACCCCGGCGCCGAGCACCGCGAACGCCAGCACGTCAGAGGCCTTCCGCCGGGTGGCCAGCAGGCTCGCGTAGCGGGGCGGCAGGACCAGCCGGGCCAGACCCGCGGCCAGCAGCGAACACCCCACCACCCCGGCGCCGCGGCCCGCGGACCTGGGCCCCTCGCAGGCTATGACCAGCCCGGCGGCCACCCCCGCGAGCACGAGCAGGTAGAGCAGCCAGGATAGAGCGTTCGGCCGGGCGGCGGGGGTTGTCTGGGATTGTTGGGCTCTGGGGGTCTTGGGGTTCCGGGGTCGGACGGCGCGGTGACCGGGCACCCCTCGGGGGGCGGGCGTGGACCGGGCGGCGGGCGTGACCTGGCGGGCGGGCGTGACCGAGGAGGCGGGCGTGATCTGGGCGGCGCTCAGCGGCGTCTGTCCGCTGCTCGAGCCAGCGTTCGCCGGCATATTCGCCATGCACGTGCCTCCCGGCTTTCCGCAGGGAAGTTTACCGGGGCGGGGCCGCGGTGTTACCACGGTGTCCCCGTACCGGCAGGTAATCTCACGGTAGGAACAGTGACACAAGGGGTAACCCGATGGTGGGATATCCCTAACAAACCTAGAGAAGGGGAGGGCCCTGGGTGGACACACCGTTCCTTCGGATCGAGGAGAGCGGGGATATTTTCCCGCTACGCGACGGGGTGACAACCGTCGGCCGCGGCCGGGGGGCTGACATCCGTCTCGACGACCCCAGCGTCTCACGGCTGCATGCCGAACTTGTCCGGCGCGGTCCCTACGTCTACGTCGTGGACCTCGGTTTATCACGGAACGGAACCAGAGTTAACGGGCGGCCCATCGCTCGCCGGGTGCTGGACGAGGGCGACGTGCTGAGCTTCGGGGCGGCCCGCGGCCGGATCGGCGGGATCCCGGCTGAGGAAATGACCGCCGACGCCGAGCTGCGCCGCTCGGCCGTTCCCGAGCTCACCCGCCGTGAACTCGACGTGCTGACCGCCCTGTGCCGCCCGGCGCTGTCGGACGAGGCTTTCGCCACTCCCGCCACGGCGCACGACATCGCCACCGACCTGGTGGTGACCGAGGCCGCGGTCAAACAGCACCTGCTCAGGCTCTATCAGAAGTTCCGGGTTCCCGAGGGGACGAACCGGCGGACCAGGCTGGCGAACGAGGTCGTCGCGCTCGGCCTGGTCAAGCCCATACCGCTGAAGCCGACAGAACCCCCGACGGAGGTGTTAAGCATTCGTGTGCTTGAGCAGCCAGTTCGTCGCTGACGTGATCAGGTGCGGCAGCCCGGGCAGATGCGGGGTCACCGCGGGCCAGTAGTACGGCGTCTGCGACGACGCGAACAAGACGGCGGCCGCGGCCAGCGCCCACACCGCGAGCGCGATCACCGCCGTGGACGTCGGGGTCCGGGCCAGCGCGCCCGCCATCCGGTTCAGCTGGCGCCGCGGCTTGCCCGACCCGGGCCCGACGCCGTACCAGGCCACCACGGCCGCGGCCGCGTACGCACCGGCCCGCGGCATGTCCAGGCTGTGCGTGGCCACGACCGTGGCGGCGTAGGCCGCCGCGCCCGCGATGAGCGCGAGCGGGGCGATAAGCACCTGGGTGAGCAGCGCCCTGGCCACCGTCAGCGGCGCCATCACCAGCACGATCAGCAGGTCACTCGGCCGCGGGCCGCGAAGAGAACGGCGCACCGCCAGCGTGCTCTGGGCCCGGCCCGCGGCCCGGAGCAAGGTCACCACGACCAGCGACGCGATCAGGCCGGCCACCGGCAGCACCACGGTCACCGCCACGGCGGCGATCATGACGGCCAGGCCGGCCATCGTGTTCGGCCGGGTCTGCGGTTTCGGCTTCTGGGCCGGCTTCGCGGCGGCGGCCGGGCGGGGCTGGCCGGCATTCTCCTGGTCCTGGCGCCAGAGCTCCCGCTGGTTCCGGTATTTCTCCAGCTGGGGCCAGGGCGAGCTCGCCTGGTCCCGGGCGGCGGGGGCCGGGCTCGCGGCGGGGGCCGGGGTGGCGGCGGGAAACGGGCTCGCGGCGGGAAACGGGCTCGCGGCGGGGGCGGGAAACGGGCTCGCGGCGGGAAACGGGGTGGCGGGGGCGGGAAACGGGCTCGCGGCGGTTAGGGTCGGGCTCGCGGCGGGGTACGGGCTCGGGCTCGCGGCGGGGTACGGGCTCGGGCTCGCGGCGGGGGTGGGGGCTGGGCGGGCGGCGGCGATTTCCAGGGCCTCGGCCTGGGCGCTGAGCCAGCTGGCGGAGGGGCGGTGCGCCGGGTCCCGGGCTAGCGCCGCGGAGATCAGCGGGACCATCGGCGCCGGGACACCTTCGAGGTCGGCCTGGCCGGAGACGATGCGGTAAAAGATCGACTCGTAGGAACCGCTGCCGAACGGCAGCCGGCCGGTCGCCGCGAACGCCATCGTCGCGCCCCAGCAGTGCACGTCGGACGCGGGACTGCTCGGGTTGCCCTCGATCACCTCGGGTGCGAGGTAGCCGGGGGTGCCCATGACCAGCCCGGTCTGGGTCAGCCGGGTCGCGTCGCCGGCCTGGGCGATGCCGAAGTCGATGACGATCGGGCGGTCGGCGGCAAGCATCACGTTGCCCGGCTTCAGGTCGCGGTGCACCACCCCCGCCGCGTGGATCGCGGTCAGCGCCTCGGCTGTCCCGTAGGCGAGCCGGCGCAGGCCAGGTCCCGGCATCGGGCCGCGGCTGCGGACCATCTCCTCCAGCGTGGGCCCGGACACGTACTGCGTGACGATATACGGGAACTCCCCGGTCACGTCGGCGTCGAGCACCTCGGCCACGTACCGGCTGCGCACCCGGCGCATGGTCTCGACCTCGCGGGCCAGCCGACGGCGGGCGTTCGGGCCCTCGTTACCGAGGGCGTGCAGCACCTTGATCGCGACCAGGCGGCCTTCCGGGTCACGGGCGAGGTGGACCACCCCCATGCCGCCTGCCCCGAGGCGGTCCTGAAGGCGATACGGGCCGAGAGTCCTCGGCAGTCGTTCGGTCGCAGGCATCGCGTCATCCAATGTACGAAACAGATGCCAACTTGGGGAGCGCTGCACATGTTGCCTATCGGTAACGGCCGCCGCGGGCGGCCGTCGAGGGGCCGGGTTTGGGGCCGCAGCCAGCGCCGATTTGTCTACGCTAATGGGTGCTACCACACCCCGAAATCGCCGGCAAAGCGCCCGGGCCGGGGCTGTCGGCGTCTACCCGGAGGCCCTCGGGGTCCTCGGGGGCCATCGGGGATCCGGCCGGCCATGACCCGATCCGGGGTCCGGCCCGCAGCGCACTAGACTCGGGGCATCTCTCACTGTTGGGGCTGATCGATGACTGAGCCAGATGACGCGCTCTCGCTGGACATGGTGGCCGCCGCGCTGCGGGCCGACAGCACCGACGTGGCCATCTACGCCCGGGTGCTGGCCCAGTCGCTGGGTGAAGCGCTGCCTCCTGACCTGGTGTCGGTGGAGCGGGACCGGACCATGTCCGACCGGATGCGCGGGCGTCCCGGCGAGATCTCCAAGATCGTGGCCCGGCTCGGCGAACAGCAGATGACGCTGGCGGTCCGCAACGGCCAGCCGGTGACGGAGATCTGCCGCTCGGTGCGCGGCGTGGTGCTGTCCAGGCAGACGGTGCCGATCGCCGACTGGGCCGCGGCGCTGGCCACCGCCCTGGTCAGCTATGCCGGCCAGAACGCCCAAGCCGCCCAGGCGCTGCGCAAACTGGTCTCGGGCGGCTGACGCCCCAGATCGTGGATAGTTAGCACGAAAAAACGAAGCTAACTATCCACGACGATGGGGGGCAGGGGCCCGGGCCGGGAGGCACCCGCGGGCGGGAGGCACCCGCGGCGGTTAGCGGCCGGTGAAGGTGGCTTTGCCTGGGCCGTTTTTGAGGAAGCTTTGCATGCCGGCGCGCTGGTCTTCGGTGCCGAACAGGGCGGCGAACTGGACCCGCTCGATCTCCAGGCCGGTGGCCAGGTCGACGTCAAGGCCGTGGTCGATGGCCTGCTTGGCGGCCCGCAGGGCGAGGGCGGCACCGGTCGCGTAGCGCTGCACCAGGCCGCGGGCGGCGGTGTACACCTCGTCGTCGGGGGCGACCAGGTCGACCAGGCCGATGGCGTGCGCCTCGGCGGCCTTGACCATCCGGCCGGAGAACACCAGGTCCTTGGCCCGGGACGGGCCGACCAGGCGGGGCAGCCGCTGGCTGCCGCCCGCGCCGGGGATGACCCCGAGCAGGATCTCGGGCTGGCCGAGCCGGGCCCCCTGCCCCGCGACCCGGAAGTCGGCGGCCAGCGCGACCTCCATGCCGCCGCCGAGGGCGTAGCCGGTGATGGCGGCGACGACCGGCTTGCCGATGCCCGCGACCAGGTTCACGGTGGCCTGCAACTTCCCCGCGCGGAGGGCCATCTCGGCGTAGCTCGCCTCGGCCATCTCGGTGATGTCGGCGCCGGCCGCGAAGCACTTATCGCCGCCGTAGATGATCACCGCGCGGACCTCGGCCGAGGCCTCGGCCTGCGCCGCGACCTCGGCGAGCTCGCCGGTCAGCTGATCGTTCAGCGCGTTGACCGGCGGCCGGTCCAGCCGGATCGTGCCGATGCCATCATCGATTTCCAGTCGGACGAACTCAGCCATCAGGATCCTCTTCTCTAACGCAGGTCTCCGTTGGTCAGGCCGGCCGGGGCCTGCGGGTAGGTGACGAGCCCGAGCTCGGCCCGGCTGGCGAGCAGCGGATGCGAAGGCAGCACCCGCACCGTATACCCGAACGACCCCGGCTGGTCGAGCGAGACCTCACCGGTATAGCGCACCAGGCCCCCGGATGAGCTTTCCGGGGTCAGCAGCACATAACTGGGCAAGACGATCTCATCTTCGTCGTCGGGGCGGCCGTAGACCACCTCCACCCTCACGTCGTCCGGGGTGAGCCGGCCGAGCGCCACCGCGACCCGGACCACCAGGGCCGAGCCCAGGCGCTGACCGGTCGACCCGGCGGCTTCTGACTCCACGTGCTCGACCCGCACCTCGGGCCACACCTGCACCACGCGCTTCTTCCAGGCCGCCAGCTCCCTGGCCGGGCCGAAGGCGCCGTGACCGGCGCCGTGACCGTCGCCGCGCCCGTCGTCCGCGGCCAGCGCCCGGGAGGCGGCCGCGGCCGGCACGTACAGGGTCGACACGTACTCCCTGACCATCCGCTCGGCCTGGACCTTCGGCCCGAGCGAGCGCAGCGTGTGCCTGATCCGGTCCACCCAGCGCTGCGGGGTGCCGTCTGAGTCGCGGTCGTAGAACAGCGGGGCCACCGACTTGGCCAGCAGCTCGTACAGGGCGGTGGCCTCGAGCTCGTCGCGGCGGCCCTGGTCGGCCACGCCGTCGGCGGACGGGATGTCCCAGCCGTTCCCGCCGTCGTACCACTCGTCCCACCAGCCGTCTCGCACCGAGACGTTCAGCCCGCCGTTCAGCGCCGCCTTCATGCCCGAGGTGCCGCACGCCTCAAGCGGCCGCAGCGGGTTGTTCAGCCAGACGTCGCAGCCCTGCACCAGGGCGTGCGCCATGGCCATGTCGTAGTCGGGCAGGAACACGATCCGGCGCCGCACGTCCGCGGAGTCGCTGAACTGGACCATCTGCTGGATCAGCGCCTTGCCGCCCTCGTCGGCGGGGTGGGCCTTGCCCGCCACCACGATCTGCAGCGGCTGGGCCGGGTCGTTCAGCAGCCGGCTGAGCTGCGCGCGATCGTTCAGCATGAGCGTGAGCCGCTTGTACGACGGCACCCGCCGGGCGAACCCGATCGTCAGCACGTTCTCGTCGAGCACGTCGTCGATCCAGGTCAGCTCGGCGTCCGAGGCGCCGCGCTGGCGCCAGGACGCGCGCAGCCGCCGCCGGGTCTGCGTCACGAGCCGGGTCCGCAGCACGTGCCTGGCCTCCCAGAGCACCTCGGCCGGCGCGGCCGCGGCCTGCTCCCAGTCCGCCGCGGGCCCGGTCAGGGAGAGGATCTCGGGCGCGACCCAGGTGGGGGTGTGCACGCCGTTGGTGACCGAGGTGATGGGCACCTCGCGGGTGTCGAACCCGGGCCACAAGCCGGCGAACATCTCCCGGCTGACCTGGCCGTGCAGCTTGGAGACGCCGTTGACCCGCTGGGCCAGCCGCATGCCCATCACGGCCATGTTGAACACGTCGGGGTCGCCGCCCGGGTAGGTCTCCGCGCCCAGCGCGAGCAGCCGCTCGGTCGGCAGCAGCGGGTCGTCGGCGAAGTGCGCGGCGATCAGGCTGCGCTCGAACCTGTCGATGCCCGCCGGGACCGGCGTGTGGGTGGTGAACACGGTGCCGGCCCGGCCCACCTCGATCGCCTCGTCGAAGCTCAGCCCCTGCCCGGCGTACTCGCGGATCCGCTCCAGGCCGAGGAACCCGGCGTGCCCCTCGTTGGTGTGGAACACCTCGGGCGAGGGGTGCCCGCGCAGCGTGCAGAACGCCCGGACCGCGCGCACCCCGCCGATGCCGAGCAGCAGCTCCTGGCGGAGCCTGTGCTCGCTGCCGCCGCCGTACAGCCGGTCGGTGACCTCGCGCAGGTCGGCGTCGTTCTCCTCGGTGTAGGAGTCGAGCAGCAGCAGCGGCACCCGCCCCACCTGGGCCACCCAGACCTGGGCGGACAGCAGCCGGCCCGCGGCCAGGGCGACCGCGATCCGCACCGGGACGCCACCTGCGTCGCGGAGCAGCTCAAGCGGCAGCCCGTTCGGGTCGCCGGCCGGGTAGCGCTCGGCCTGCCAGCCGTCGGCGGACAGCGACTGGGTGAAGTAACCGTGCCGGTACAGCAGCCCGACCGCGATCAGCGGGACGCCGAGGTCGCTGGCCGACTTCAGGTGGTCACCGGCCAGGATGCCCAGGCCGCCTGAGTACTGCGGCAGCGCGGCGGTGATGCCGTACTCCGGGGAGAAGTAGGCGACCGCGGCCGGCCCGGTGCCCCCCGGCGAGCCCGCGGCTGAGTACCAGCGCGGCTCGGCCAGGTACTGGCGCAGGTCCCGGCCGGCCTCGGCCAGCCGGGCGAGGAAATCCTCGTCGGCCGCGAGCGCGGTGATCCGGGTGGCCGGCAGCAGGCTGAGCATCGCGATCGGATCACCGCCGCTGGCCTGCCAGGCCGCGGGATCGATGGACGCGAACAGCTCGGCGGCCTGGGTGTGCCAGGACCAGCGGAGGTTCAGCATCAGGTCGTGCAGCGGGGCCAGCGGCTCGGGCAAGGTGACGCGGACGGTGAATCGGCGTATCGCTCTCACGGGCAGACCCTAGTGGGTTTACCGCGGCAACGCCCAACCGGCCCCGGGGAGGCGGCCGGCTGATACCAAGGCCCGTTCGGAAAAAAGAATTGAATTTTACCTAACGAACTTTGGTTTAACCAGCCCGTCATGCTCCCTTCCCGGCCGGGGTTGAGCCACGCTTTTCTTACCCCCCGCCCGCGCTGGCATGAAGTGCCCCGAAGTCGGTAGCGTGACGGGGGTGATTGGACGAATCCCGATCCTTGACGTGGAGCCGGCGGTGGACTGCGGGCGCCGCCCGGCCAAGGCCGTCGCAGGCGAGAGCTTCGAGGTCAGCGCGACCATTTTCCGCGAGGGGCACGGCATCATCAGCGCCGGCGTGGTGCTGCGGGATCCGGACCGCAAGACCGGCCCGCTGAACCTGATGCGGATGCTCGTTCCCGGCACCGACCGGTGGGGCGCGGAGGTGACCATGCCCCGGGAGGGGCTGTGGCGGTTTCACGTGGAATCCTGGGCCGACCCCATCGCGAGCTGGCACCACGACGCCGCGATCAAGATCCCGGCGGGCCAGGACGTGGAGCTGATGCTCACCGAGGGCGCGCTGCTGTACGAGCGGCTCTCGCGGAAGATCCCGCAGCCGCCAGGGGCCAGCCGCCCGGCGGCCGCCCGTACCGCGCTGCGCCAACTAGTGGCTACTCTGCGTGATCACGGGCTGACGCCGTGGGACCGGCTCGCGGCCACCGAGGACGCGCAGATCACCGCGATCTGCGACATCTGGCCGCTGCGTGAGCTGATCACCAGGTCCCGGCCGCTGACCGTGCAGGTGGACAGGGAACGGGCCCTGTACGGCTCGTGGTATGAGTTCTTTCCCCGCTCCGAAGGGGTTCAGATTGACCCAATGGGACGGCGTCCGCCGGCCTCGGGCACGCTGCGGTCCGCGGCCAAGCGGCTCGAGCCGATCGCCGCGATGGGGTTCGACGTGGTCTACCTGCCGCCGGTGCACCCGATCGGGACCACGTTCCGCAAGGGCAGGAACAACACGCTGTCCCCGGCCGAGGGGGATCCTGGCTCGCCGTGGGCGATCGGGTCGCCGGACGGCGGCCATGACAGCATCCACCCCGACCTGGGCACGTTCGAGGATTTCGACGCGTTCGTGGCCCGGGCCCGCGAGGTCGGCCTGGAGATCGCGCTCGACCTGGCCCTGCAGGCCTCGCCCGACCACCCGTGGGTGACCGCGCACCCGCAGTGGTTCACCACCCGGGCGGACGGCTCGATCGCCTACGCCGAGAACCCGCCGAAGAAGTACCAGGACATCTACCCGCTGAACTTCGACAACGACCCCGCCGGGATCTACGCCGAGATGCTCCGCATCGTCCGGCTGTGGATGGCCCACGGGGTGCGGATCTTCCGCGTGGACAACCCGCACACCAAGCCGCTGCGGTTCTGGGAATGGCTGCTGGCCCAGGTCCGCGGCACCGACCCGGACGTGCTTTTCCTGGCCGAGGCGTTCACCAGGCCGGCCATGATGCGGACCCTGGGCAAGATCGGGTTCCACCAGTCCTACACCTACTTCACCTGGCGAAACAACGCGTGGGAACTGACCGAGTACCTGCGCGAGCTGGCGGCGGAGACGGCCCCGTACATGCGGCCGAACTTCTTCACCAACACCCAGGACATCTTGACCGAGTACCTCCAGCACGGCGGGGTGCCCGCGTTCAAGATCCGGGCCGTGCTGGCGGCCATGCTGTCCCCGACCTGGGGGATCTATTCTGGGTACGAACTGTGCGAAAACGTACCGCTGAGGCCCGGCAGCGAGGAATACATGGATTCGGAGAAGTACCAGTACCGACCGCGCGACTGGGAAGCCGCCGCCCGCGATGGCGTGGGCATCTCCGACTACATCACCGAGCTCAACGGAATCCGGCGCGCCCACCCGGCCTTGCACCAACTCAGGAATCTACGGTTTCACCACGTTGACCAGCCTGAACTGATGTGTTTTTCCAAACGGGCGATTAAGATTCACGGCAGGCCGCAGACCAGCGACACCGTCCTGGTCGTCATCAACCTCGACCCGCACCAGACCAGGGAAGCCACGGTCTGGCTTGACCTGTCGGCCCTTGGCGTGGACCGCGAGTTCACCGTGACGGATGAGCTTACCGGCGAATCCTTCCGCTGGGGGCAGGCTAATTACGTACGCCTCGACCCGATGTACCGGCCCGCCCACATCTTCACCGTCACGCCGTCGGCCCCGTAAGACCCAGGAGATCTCGCCGTGTCCGAACATCACGAGGCGATTGCCGACTCGTTCAACACCCCGGGTGACCCGGAGTGGTACCGGCGCGCGGTGTTCTACGAGGTCCTGGTCCGCGGGTTCCAGGACTCCACCGGCGACGGCACCGGCGACCTGCGCGGGCTGATCTCCCGGCTGGACTACCTGGAATGGCTCGGCATCGACTGCATCTGGCTGCTGCCGATCTACACCTCCCCGCTGCGTGACGGCGGCTACGACATCTCCGACTTCATGTCCGTGCTCGGCGAGTACGGGAACATCGGCGACTTCGTCGATCTCGTCGACGAGGCGCACAAGCGCGGCATCAGGGTCATCGCCGACCTGGTCATGAACCACACCTCGGATCAGCACCCGTGGTTCCAGGCCTCGCGGTCGGATCCGGACGGGCCGTTCGGCGACTTCTACGTGTGGTCGGACACCGACGACCAGTACTCGGGGGCGCGGGTCATCTTCGTCGACACCGAGCAGTCCAACTGGACCTACGACCCGGTCCGCGGCCAGTACTTCTGGCACCGGTTCTTCTCCCACCAGCCGGACCTGAACTTCGAGAACCCCCGGGTCCAGGACGCGATGATCGAGGTGCTCCGGTTCTGGCTCGACCTGGGCATCGACGGCTTCCGGCTGGACGCGGTGCCCTACCTGTACGAGCGCGAGGGCACCAACTGCGAGAACCTCAAGGAAACCCACGAGTACCTGAAGCGGATCAGGAGCGAGATCGACAAGCTCTACCCCGATACCGTCCTGCTGGCCGAGGCCAACCAGTGGCCGGCCGACGTGATCGAGTACTTCGGTGACGCCGAGGTCGGCGGCGACGAGTGCCACATGGCGTTCCACTTCCCGCTGATGCCGCGGATCTTCATGGCGGTGCGGCGCGAGCAGCGCTACCCGATCTCGGAGATCCTGGCCCAGACCCCGGCCATCCCGGCCAGCTGCCAGTGGGGCATCTTCCTGCGCAACCACGACGAGCTCACGCTCGAGATGGTCACCGACGACGAGCGTGACTACATGTACACCGAGTACGCCAAGGATCCCCGGATGAAGGCCAACATCGGGATCAGGCGGCGGCTGGCCCCGCTGCTCGACGCGGACAGGAACCAGCTCGAGCTGTTCACCGCGCTGCTGCTGTCGCTGCCCGGCTCGCCGGTGCTGTACTACGGCGACGAGATCGGCATGGGCGACAACATCTGGCTGGGCGACAGGGACGGCGTCCGGACCCCGATGCAGTGGACCCCGGACCGCAACGGCGGCTTCTCCCAGAGCGACCCGCAGCGGCTCTACCTGCCGCCGATCATGGACGCGCTGTACGGCTACCAGGCGCTGAACGTCGAGGCCCAGCAGCGCAACCCGGCCTCGTTCCTGCACTGGACCAGGCGGGTGATCGAGATCCGCAAGCGGCACCCGGTCTTCGGCACCGGGGTGTACGAGGAGCTGACCTCCTCCAACCCGTCCGTGCTGGCCTTTGTCCGGGTGCCCGACAAATCGGCCGAGGGCGACTCCGACGGCTCGGACCGGATCTTGTGCGTCAACAACCTGTCCAGGTTCCCGCAGCCGGTGGAACTTGACCTGCGCCGGTTCATGGGGGTCACGCCGGTGGAGTGCATGGGCGGGGTGGTCTTTCCCCGGATCGGCGAGCTCAGCTACCTGCTGACGCTGCCCGGGCACGGGTTCTACTGGTTCCAGCTGCCCGCCGCCCGGGAGGACCGCTCGACCAAGAGCCAGTGACCCGCGTTCTGGCCCGCCGCCGGGAATGTCCGGACACGACAAAACGACGCTGACCGGGTTTGCCTGGATAATGCCGGGGGAGGGAGTATGCCAAGCTCATGACGTTTGAAGACACACTGGCAACTTGGCTGGTCAAGCAGCGATGGTTCGCGGGCAAGGGGCGAACCATCCATGACTTCGCGGTCGCGGCCGACACCGAGATCATCCCCGGTGACCCCGGCCTGCGGCACCTGTTCGTCACCGTCTCGCACGGCGCGGCCTCCGATTGCTACCAGGTCTTCATCGGCAGGCGGGCCCGGCTCCCGTCCCGGCTGCGGCACGTGCGGATCGGCACCGATGCGGGCATGGAGATCTACGACGGCCTGCACGACAGCGCGCTGACCCGGATGCTGCTCGACTCGATCGTGGCCGACCGGACCGTCGGCCCGCTGCGGTTCCGCCGGGTCCCTGGGACGGAGATCGGCTGGGCCGACGACGCCAGCATGGACAGCCTGGTGCTCACCGGCGAGCAGAGCAACACCAGCCTGGTGTTCGGCGAGTCCGCCATCATGAAGGTGTTCCGCCGGGCCACCCCGGGACCGAACCCGGACCTGGAGGTGGCCCTGGCGCTGGCCCAGCTCGGCTCCCAGCACATCGCCGAGCCTTACGGCTGGGTCGAGACCACGATGGACGGCACGAGCACCGTGCTGGCCATCGTGTCCAGGTACCTGCGGGCCGCCTCGGACGGCTGGTCGCTGGCCGCGGCCAGCGTGCGCGACCTGTACGCGACCGAGGGCGCGCTGGCCGGCGAGGTCGGCGGCGACTTCGCCGGCGAGGCCGAGCGGCTGGGCGCCGCGACCGCCCAGGTCCACCGGGAGCTGGCCGCGGCGTTCGGCCGGTCCTGGCTCGAGACCGAGGCGATCCGCGAGCTGGCCGAGCAGATGTCCGGGCGGCTCGACCTCGCCGCCGCGGCCGTCCCCGAGCTGGCCAGGCACGTGGACATGATCGGCGAGGCGTACTCTCAGCTGGCCAAGCTGACCGATCCGGTGCCGGTCCAGCGGGTACACGGCGACTACCACCTGGGTCAGGCGATGCGGACCCAGACCGGCTGGGTCGTGCTCGACTTCGAGGGGGAGCCCGCCAGCTCGCTGGCGCAGCGCCGGGCCAGGTCCTCCCCGCTGCGGGACGTGGCCGGCATGCTCCGCTCGTTCGACTACGCGGCCAGGCACCAGCTGCTCGCCCGCCCGGACGCGGACCGGCTGGCCCCGATGGCGGCCGGCTGGGTGCGGCGGAACGCGGACGCGTTCTGCGCGGGCTACGCGGCGGCCGGCGGCCCGGACCCGGCGCGGAACTCGGTGCTGCTCCGGGCCATGCTGCTTGACAAGGCCGTGTACGAGGTCATATATGAAGCCAGGAACCGGCCGACCTGGCTGTCCATTCCACTGGAATCTATCGCCGAATTGCGGACATGACACATAGTGAACTGAGCCTGGGCGAGATCGAACGGGTCATCGCCGGACACCACCACGACCCGCACTCGGTGCTGGGCGCGCACCCGGGCCCGGACGGCGGCATCGTCGTCCGGGCGCTGCGGCCGATGGCCACGACGGTCACGCTGCTGCTCGAGGACGGCCGCAGGTTCCCGATGGAACACCTGCACCAAGGGGTCTTCGCCGTCACGCTGCCGGAGGAGAAGGTACCGGAGTACAAGATCGCCACCACCTACGCTGGCTCGGAGTCGACCGTCGACGACCCGTACCGGTACCTGCCCACGCTGAGCGAGTTCGACCTGTACCTGATGGGCGAGGGCCGGCACGAGGAACTGTGGCGGGTGCTCGGCGCGCACGTCCGCGAGATCGGCCAGACGACAGGAACCTCGTTCGCGGTCTGGGCCCCGAACGCCCGCGGGGTCCGCGTGACCGGCGACTTCAACTACTGGGACGGCCGCGCCTACCCGATGCGCTCGCTCGGCGGCGTGGGCGTGTGGGAGCTGTTCGTGCCGGGCGTGACCGACGGGGCCAGGTACAAGTTCGCCGTCTGCGGCCCGGACGGGGTGTGGCGGGACAAGGCCGACCCGCTGGCCCAGGCCACCGAGCAGCCGCCCGCCACCGCGTCGGTGGTGTACACCTCCCGGCATTCCTGGGCGGACGCCTCGTGGATCGAGACCCGAAGCACCCGGCAGGCGGTGCGGGCGCCGATGAGCATCTACGAGGTGCACCTCGCCTCGTGGCGGCCCGGGCTTTCCTACCGGGACCTGGCCACCCAGCTGGTCGAGTACGTCACCGACCTCGGCTTCACGCACGTGGAGTTCCTGCCCGTGGCCGAGCACCCGTTCGGCGGCTCGTGGGGCTACCAGGTCACCTCGTACTACGCGCCGACGTCCAGGTTCGGCCACCCGGATGACTTCCGCACCCTGGTCGACGCGCTGCACCAGGCCGGCATCGGCGTGATCCTGGACTGGGTGCCCGGGCACTTCCCCCGGGACGAGTGGGCGCTGGCCCGGTTCGACGGCACCCCGCTGTACGAGCATTCCGACCCGCGGCTCGGCGAGCAGCCGGACTGGGGCACGCTCGTGTTCAACTTCGGCCGCACCGAGGTGCGCAACTTCCTGGTCGCCAACGCCATCTACTGGCTGGAGGAATTCCACGTGGACGGGCTGCGCGTCGACGCCGTGGCCTCCATGCTCTACCTGGATTACTCGCGCGAGGAGGGCCAGTGGGTGCCGAACAAGTACGGCGGCAGGGAAAACCTGGAGGCGATCTCGTTCCTGCAGGAGGTCAACGCCACCTGCTACAAGCGCAACCCCGGCATCACCATGATCGCCGAGGAGTCGACCGCCTGGCCCGGGGTGACCAGGCCTGCCCACCTGGGCGGCCTCGGCTTCGGCTTCAAGTGGAACATGGGCTGGATGCACGACACGCTGGCCTACCTGAGCCAGGACCCCATCTACCGGCAGTACCACCACAACGAGATCACCTTCTCGATGATCTACGCGTACTCGGAGAACTTCATCCTGCCGCTGTCGCACGACGAGGTGGTGCACGGGAAGGGCTCCCTGCTCGGCCGGATGCCCGGCGACGAATGGCGCAGGTTCGCCGGGCTGCGCTCGCTGCTGGCCTACATGTGGGCCCACCCGGGTAAGCAGCTGCTGTTCATGGGCTCGGAGTTCGGCCAGGTCAGCGAGTGGTCCGCGGACAACGGGCTGGACTGGTGGATCCTCGACTTCGACGTCCACCGCGGCGTCCAGCAGCTGGCCAGGGACCTGAACGCGCTCTACCGCCGGACACCCGCGCTGTGGGAGCTCGACAGCTCACCCGAGGGGTTCGGCTGGATCGACGCCAACGACGCCCAGGGCAACACGCTGTCCTTCCTGCGCCTGGCCGCCACCCCCGGCACGGGCCTAGCCGGGGCGGGGGTGGCCACCCAGGGCGACACGGCGCGCACCGTCGCCTGCATCGCCAACTTCTCCCCGATGCCGCACACGGCCTACCGCATCGGCCTGCCGCACGCGGGCCGCTGGCGGGAGATCCTCAACACCGACGCGGCCGTCTACGGCGGCAGCGGCGTCGGCAACATGGGCAGCATCGAAGCCGGCCCCGAGCCCTGGCACGGCCGCCCGGCCTCGGCCCTGATCACCCTGCCGCCGATGGGCGTGCTGTGGCTCGCCCCGGAAGAAGCCGACGCGGGTTAAGCGGGGGTTTTAGGCGGGGGTGGGGGCGCTGGCTTCGACGAGGAGGTGCAGGAACGCCGTGGACCGGCCGAAGGTCTCGCCGATGACGCGGCCCGCGAGCTGAGCCTGATAGGAGCGGTAACGCGTCATCTCCCACTCCCGCGCGCGGGCCTCGAGAAAGGGCAGGGCAGGCTCGGGCATCGGCTTCCAGCTCCAGGCCGCGATGCGGCCGGTGGGGTCTAGAGGTGAGATGAAGTCGGCGTGGTCGACGTCGTAGCCCATCCGGTTCCGCACGAACCGCAGGCCGCCAAAGGTGTCCTCGGTGATCAGGCGCTCGGTAGCGTCCAGGCCCGCGAGCACGCCGGCGTAGACGTCGGGCCGGTACCGCATCAGGGTGGCGTCGACCATGGTGACCCACCACACCGCCTCGCTGATCACCGCGAACCCGTTGGCCCGATCCAGGCCGCCCGAGCGCAGCAGCCGGTCGGTGCTCTCCCGCATCGCGGTGATGGACCAGTCGAGCGGGCCGCTGTCGGCCGGGGAATCGCTCGCGTGATGACGGTTCCAGGTGACCCGGCAGCGGGCGGAGCAGAACCGGGCGTGCTCACGGCGCGGCGCGAACGACGTGCCGCACTGCTCGCAACTCCGGATATCGGCCACTCCCCCATGTTACGCGTAACGGCAGACTCCGCGGGACAGGGCCGGGACCGTGCGTCTGGGGTCAGGTGGCGGCCCAGATGCCGCCGTCGACGGGGATGACGGCGCCGGTCACGTAGGCGCCGGCCCGGCTGCTCAGGTAGATGGCGACGCCGGCCATGTCGTCCGGGCGCCCGATGCGCCCGAGCGGGGCGGCGGCGGCGATCTGCTCGCCCATGGTGGCCAAGGTGGCCGCCAGCATCTTGGACTCGAACGGGCCGGGCGCCACCGCGTTGACCGTGATGTGCCGCGGTCCGAGCTCGTGCGCGAGCACGCGGGTGAGGTGGTGCAGGCCCGCCTTGCTCGCCGCGTACGAGTAGGTGCTGAACTCAGGCACCCGCAACCCGTCGATGCTGCCGATGTTGATCACCCGGGCTGGATCATCGGCCGTTCCGGCCGCCTCGAGCAGCGGCAGGAGCGCCCGGGTGAGGTAGAACGGCGCCTTGAGGTTGAGGTCGACGACCTTGTCCCAGCCGTGGCTCGGGAAGTCCTCCAGGGCCGCGCCCCAGTTGGTGCCGGCGTTGTTGACCAGGATATGGACCCGCTCCTCGGCTCGGCCGACCTCGGCGGCCAGCCGCAGGCACTCCTCCTCGCGGGCCAGGTCGGCGGGCAGCGACACCACCCGGCCGTACTCGGCGAGCTCGGCGACCGCGGCCTTTCCCGCCTCGGGCTTGCGCGAGCTGACGTAGACCGACGCCCCGGCCTGCAGCAGGCCGCGCGCGATCATCAGGCCGATCCCGCGGGTCCCGCCGGTGACGACGGCAACCTTGCCGGTGAGGTCGAACAGGTCCAAGGGAAACCCTCCGAGTCAGGTCCGCAGGTCACCGGCGCAGCAGCCGCTCGGCTGCCCGGCCCCCGGGCCGGTCGCGGGTGTTTCGAGGCATTCTAGGCCCGCCGCTGGCTCCGGCGCTCAGCCGAGGTCAGCACGGGCTTGGGGCGGCGGGCTTGGCGGCGGGCTTGACAATGTAGTAAGTCATTACTACCTTAATCTCATGACCAAGACCACCGCGCAGGCGCCCGCCGAGCAGCAGCGCAAGCGGATGCCCGCCGCGCAGCGCCGCGAGCTGGTCCTGGCCGCGGCGGTGCCCGAGTTCGCCGCCCACGGGCTGGCCGGCACCTCGACCGAGGAGGTGGCCCGCCGGGCCGGAATCAGCCAGCCGTACCTGTTCCGCCTGTTCCCGACCAAGAAGGCGCTGTTCATCGCGCTGGTGGACCGGTGCTTCGAGCGGGTGCGGGACACGTTCACGACGGCGGTCGCCGACCTGACCGGCGACGAGGCGCTCGAGGCGATGGCAGACGCCTACGAGGTGCTCCTGGACGACCGCACGCTGCTGCTGCTGCAGATGCAGGCCTACGCGGCCTGCGAGGATCCGGAGGTCCGGGCCGCGACCCGGGCCGGGTTCAAGGGGCTGTGGGAGCTGATCGAGAGGCTGACCGGACTGCCGTTCGACCGGGTGGTGGACTTCTTTGCCGTCGGCATGCTGATGAACGTGGCCGCGGCGATGGACCTGCCCTCCGTCGACGAGCACTGGGCTAGCTGGTGCCTCAAATAGCCCGGGCCGATCTTTTTTTTCGCTTCATAAGCTAGTGATTACTTACTTCTTAGGAGAACGGACATGACTAGCCGCACCGGGTGGACCTTCGCCGTAACGTCGGTCGCCCTGTTCATGGCCTCGCTGGACAACCTGGTGGTGACGACGGCGCTGCCGTCCATCCGGAACCACCTGCACGCCTCCCTGGAGGGGCTGCAGTGGACGGTCAACGCGTACACCCTCACCTTCGCGGTGCTGCTGCTCACCGGGGCCGCGCTGGGCGAGCGGTACGGCCGCCGCCGGATGTTCGTGGCCGGCCTCGGCCTGTTCACGGCCGGCTCAGCGGCGGCCGCGCTCGCGCCCGGCATCGGGTGGCTGGTCGCCGCGCGGGCCGTCCAGGGCGTCGGCGCCGCCATCGTGATCCCGCTGACCCTCACGCTGCTGTCGGCGGCGGTGTCCCCGCAGCGGCGCGGGCTGGCGCTCGGCGCCTGGGGCGCCGTCGGCGGCCTGGCCGTCGCACTCGGACCGCTGGTCGGCGGGGCCGTGGTCGAGGGCGCCTCCTGGCAGTGGATCTTCTGGCTGAACGTGCCGATCGGGATCGCGCTGCTGCCGATCGCCCGGGCCAGGCTCACCGAGAGCCGCGGGCCGGCCACCCGGCTGGACCTGCCGGGCCTGGCGCTGGCCAGCGTGGGCCTGCTCGGCATCGTGCTCGGCGTGGTCCGCGGCAACGACCGCGGCTGGACCAGTGCCACCGTGCTGCCGCCGCTGGTGATCGGCGCGCTGCTCGTGGCGGCCTTCATCGGCTGGGAACTGCGTACCCGTGAGCCGATGCTGCCGCTGCAGCTGTTCCGCAACCGCAGCTTCGCCCTGACCAACGCGGCCTCGCTGCTCATGTTCTTCGGCATGTTCGGTTCTATCTTCCTGCTCGCCCAGTTCCTGCAGGTGGTCCAGCATTACAGCCCCCTGCAGGCCGGCCTGCGGACGCTGCCGTGGACCGCGATGCCGGTCCTCATCGCCCCGTTCGCCGGGGCCCTGTCCGACCGCATCGGCGGCCGGGTGCTGCTGGCCACCGGACTCGGGCTGCAGGCCATCGGGCTGGGCTGGCTGGCCGCGGTGGCCAGCCCCACCGTGCCCTACGCCACGCTGGTCCCGGCGTTCGTGATCTCCGGCGTCGGCATGTCACTGTTCTTCGCGCCGGTCGCCAACGTGGTGCTCAGCTCGGTGCGGCGTGACCAGGAGGGCATCGCCTCCGGCGCCAACAACGCGATCAGGGAACTGGGCGGCGTGTTCGGGATCGCCGTGCTCGGCGCGGTGTTCTCCGCGCACGGCAGCTACGCCAGCGGAGCCGCCTTCGTCTCCGGCCTGGCCCCCGCGGTCTGGGTCGGCGGGGCCGCGGTGGCGGTGGCCTCCGCCGCCGCGCTGTTCCTGCCCGGGGTCCGCCGGGTCACCGGGCCGGCCCAGGCCCTGAACCCGGCCACCGCGCGCGTCTAAGGCGCTCGGGCCTGCCCCCCCGCCCGCCAGGCACCGAGCCTGGCGGGCGGGGTTTACTCGTGCTCCTGCCACTGGGTGGGCAGCGTCATCTCGGGCGGGACCAGGGCGGCGGGGTTCAGCCGCCGGACGATCTCGGTCAGCACGATGCGCACGGAGGGTTCCCCGACCCACAGGTGCTTCGCCCGTTCCACCGCGATCACCTCGGCGGACGGCACCCGGGCGAACCGCGGCCGCGCCTGGTCCGGGCGCAGGTAATCGTCGAGCTCGGGGATCAACGCGGTCAGCGGCTTCCCGGCCGCCGCCCACCGGTCCAGGTCGGCGTCCGTGGCGCAGTGCAGCGGAGGCGACAGCAGGATCGCGCCCTCGATCTCCCGCCCGGTCCCTGTCCCCGTCCCGGTCCCTGACCCGGTCCCGCTGTCTGGGTCATCCAGGCCCCACTTCAGCGCCAGCTCGGTCCCGAACGACCAGCCGAGCAGCCAGCGGGCGGGCAGGCCTGCGTCGGCGGCGAAGGAGATCGCGGCGGCCACGTCGTAGCGCTCGTCTTGCCCCCGGCCGAACTCCCCCCCGCTGGTCCCCTGCTCCGATGACGTGCCGCGGGTGTTGAACCTGAGCACGGCCAGCTGGGCCAGCGCCGGCAGCCGGGATGCCGCCTTCTTCAGCAGGTGGCTATCCATCATGCCGCCGTGCGTGGGCAACGGGTGCAGGCAGATCAGCGTGGCCACGGGATCGGTGTCCGCGGGCAGCGCCAGCTCGCCCACCAGCCGCACCCCGTCCGCGGTGAGCAAGGTGACCGGGGTGCGTTTGGCCGGCAGCACGGTGGCGGCCCGGATCTCGGTCACGATCATGGGTTTCTCCTCCGGATCCGCCGAGGTCGCTGTCCGCGTCGCAGCCGGTACTCCCAGCACGCCGTGTGCCAGTGCCTGCGCTCGGCCATGCCGACCCCGGTGGGGAGCCCGTCGGCACGCCAGGCGACGACGTGCGGGACGCCGGCCACGAGTTCCTGGTCACATCCCGGGCAACGGTACGATTTCGCCGTTCCCGCGCCGCTCACCCGGTGGACCACCCAGTCCCCGTCGGGCCAGGACTCCACCCGCTCCGGGCCCGGCACAGCGGCCGGCGGCCCGGAGCGCTCGCGGCGGATCCGGCGGGGGCTCACGCCACCTGAGCCTATGTGAGCCGCTCGCATCCGGTTGCGCCTGGCTGGCAGTAGAGTTACCGAACGTGCGGCTCGTCATCGCCCGGTGCAGCGTCGACTACGTCGGCAGGCTCACCGCTCATCTTCCTTCCGCCCTGCGGCTGCTCATCGTCAAGGCCGACGGGTCGGTGCTCGTGCACTCAGACGGCGGCTCGTATAAGCCGCTGAACTGGATGTCGCCACCGTGCCGGCGCACCGAGGAGCCGGACAGGTGGTCGGTCACCAACAAGGCGGGCGAGACGCTCGTGATCACGATCACCGAGGTGCTGAGCGACACCTCGGTCGAGCTCGGCGTCGATCCGGGCCTGGTCAAGGACGGCGTGGAAGCGCACCTGCAGGAACTGCTCGCCGTCCAGCTCGACCTGCTCGGGGACGGCTGGCGGCTGGTCCGCCGCGAGTTCCCGACCCCGATCGGCCCGGTCGACCTGATGTGCCGGGACGGGGCCGGCCGCAGCGTCGCCGTCGAGATCAAGCGACGCGGCGAGATCGACGGCGTGGAGCAGCTGACCAGGTACCTGGAACTGCTGAACCGGGATCCGCTGCTGAGCCCGGTCCAGGGCATCTTCGCGGCCCAGGAGATCAAGCTGCAAGCTCGCACGCTGGCCGAGGACAGGGGCATCCGCTGCGTCACCCTGGACTACGAGCGGATGCGCGGCGTGCTGCCGGAGAACACCTTGTTCTAATCGCCGTTCTGATCGCCCGAGTGCGTCCTCGAGCGGGTCCCGGGTTCACCACCCCTACAGTGTGAAAGCACGTCCGGCCTCTGGGTTCTTGCTGCGTCCCCTGCGCCAGGGACGCCGACCCGGTCGACGCGGCAGGCCAGCGTCGTCGTAGCCGATGATCTCTTCCGGCGGGCCTGGCCAGCCAAAGTCACGGCCGGCTGGCGGCGCGGAGGCCGGCGACAAGCCGCGAGTCGGCATTCTGGTGAGCGACGACGGAGATCATGTGCAGCACGGCCTGCTCGGAGTAGCCGGATGCGCGCAGCTGCTCGAGGTCTGCCGCCTCCATCTGCCAGGGCTGGCGGCTGAGCTTGCGGGCGAACCCGGCCAGCAGCTGGTCGCGGCCAGGAGCGGACCCGGAGTCGCCGAGGGCCTCGGCGCCGTCCCAGTCCGCTGACTCTTCGGCGGCCGCGCAGGCCAGCAGCCGCCGTTCGGGTCGGCTGAGCGGCTCATCGGACTCAAGCACATAGGCCCGCCACGATTCCCACGCCAGCCGCAGCGGCTGATGCCGGGGCCTGGGCCGGGGCCCCGCCGCCGGTCCTGACGAGCCGGATCTGCCCGGCCGGGGCGCCGTGACCTGGCACAGGTCCGGCTCGAAGGCCGGTAGCGGGGTCAGGTAGTCGAACTCGATGCCGGTGGCGTCGGCGACCCTGGTGAAGTAGTTGAACATCGAGATCACGCCGACCGCCGCCTCGATCTGCTCCGCGTCGAGTCCTAGCCGTCCCAGGCCCGCCATGTCCTCCCCGGTGAGCGCCCACGGCTGCGCGGTCAGCGTCGACGCGACCCGGGCCAGGGCGCGGGCCCGCGGCTCCAGGGACTCGTCCTCCCGGCGCAGGACGGCTACCGGGGTGGCGGCTTCGCCGCCGGCTACACGCAGAAACTCTGCGTGAGCAGACGTTCAATAAAAGCACTGGTTGGTGCGTGAGGTGACGCTCGCCAGCAGTTCGCGGTCAGCCCAGGGCAGGCTGGTGGTCGCCAGCGCACCTGACACGCTGAACGTCCGCCGGAGCAATTCCGGGTCCAGGCTGTGCGCGCGGATGATCCCGGCCGCGTCACCGTGCCGGGGACGGTAGACCGGCGGCATGGGCCGGTCGTCCATCGCCGCGTACGCTTCGGCCAGCGCGCTGTCCGCCTGCGCCCGGGGCACCGTCTTCAACCACGCCATCACCCGACCATATCGCCTGCCCCGAGACCGGGCAACGATGTCACGGTTGATCAGCGTGACCGCATCACCCCGGCCGCCACGGCGACCAGGACCGCCAGCGCGGCCGGGACGAACAGCGCGTCCCGCAGGCCCACGCCCGAGGCGATCGCGCCGATGACGACCGGGCCGGTGAGCAGGCCGGAGTAGGCCACCGCGGCGATCCGGCCGATATTGTGGCCGGCGTGCTCGGGGTCCAGCCGCGCCGCCACGGTGACGATCTGCGGGAAGATCCCGGCCAGGCCCGCGCCGAGCAGGGCGAAGCCGGCGATGGCCGCGCCCGGGCCGCCGGCCAGCAGGCCCGCCGCCAGCCCCAGGCCGGCCAGCAGGCCGCTGCCGCGCACCAGCGCCACCGGGCCGAACCTGGCCGCCAGCCGGTCCCCGGCCAGCCGGCCCGCGGCCATCGTGACCGAGAACGCGGCCAGCCCGGTGGCCGCCACCCCGGTCGGAGAACCGAGGTTGACGTGCAGGTAGACCGCGCTCCAGTCGCCGGCCGAGCCCTCGCCGACCTGCCCGGCGAGCGCCAGCAGGCCGAGAATCCAGATCATCACCGAGATCTGCCGCCCCGAACGGCGCGGCGGCTCCTCCGGCCCGGGCGGGCCGGAGGAGGCCACGGGGAGGGTGACCCGCGGGCCGGCCAGCAGGCCGAGCCCGGCCAGCAGGGCCGCCGCGGCGGCGAAGGACGGCAGCAGGCCGATGTCCAGCCACGCCGAGCCCCCGCCGATCCCGGCGCCGGCCAGGCCCGCGATGCTGTAGCCGGCGTGCAGCGAGGACATGATGGGGCGGTCGTAGCCGAGCTCGAGCCGGGCCGCACTGGCGTTCATGGCCACGTCGAGCAGCCCGGCCATCGCCCCGTAGACGGCCAGCGCCGCCATCAGCGCGGGCAGGTTGCCGGCCACCGCGATAGGGATGATGGCGACAGGGACGCCCAGCCCGGCGATCCTGAGCACCCGGACCGTGCCGAACCTGTCGGCGATGCGCCCGCTCAGCGCGAGCGTCAGCACGCTGCCGACCGGGAAGGCGAACAGCGCCAGGCCCAGCCGCCCGTCGCTCAGGTGCAGCGCCGCCTTGACGGCCGGCAGCCGGGCACTCCAGGTGGCGGTGGAGACGCCGAGGACGAAAAAGTAGCCGAACACCGCGACTCTGGACCGGCGCAGCTCCGGGGATGTCACGGACGTACCACCCGTCGTTCTTAGCATGATCCGGGCGGGTCTGGCCAGCGGCGCCAAGCTGTGATAGCGCTGAAGCATGAGCACAGCTGACTCCCGCCGCCTACGCCGGTGGACCATCGGCGGTTTAATAGCCGCCGGCCTCATCACCGTGGGCCTGGCCGCCCCCGCCTCCGCGGTCGCCCTTCCCTCGCCTGACTGGTACGGCTACGTCGTCACCGGGTCCACCTACACGAGCAGCACCGCGGACTGGACCATGCCCGCCGTCACCTGCCACACCTCGGGCGCGTACCTCGCCATCTGGACCGGCCTGGACGGCTACTCCTCCGCCACCGTGGAGCAGATCGGCGCCCAGGCGTACTGCGTCGGGACCACGCCGGAGTACGTCGGCTGGTACGAGCTGTACCCGTCCTCCTCGATGTACTTCAGCAACACCCTGAAACCGGGCGACGCACTGCAGGCCTCGGTGACGTACAAGAGCTCGAAGTTCACGCTGTCCCTGCGCGACGTGACCCAGGGCTGGACGCAGACCGTGACCAAGGCGCTGGCCGGCGCGGCCAGGTCCTCGGCGGAGACCCTGGTGGAGCCGTCGAGCACGTTCGGCTGTCCCCCGCCGGTCACGCTGGCCAACGTCACCGGCGACACCGTGGACGGCTCATCGCTGGGTAGCCTGCATCCGATCGAAGTCACCGGCGGCAGCCCGGTGATCCACGTGTCCCCTGTCAACGGGGAGACGTTCACCGTCACTTGTTAACCAGGTGAGCGTTGACCGCCCGGGCCCGGGCGGCCAGCTCGGGGAGCTCGGTGACGGCCACCCCGGCCGCGCGGAGCTGGTGAGCACCCTCGCCCGCGGTGAACAGCGCGGGCTCGCGCCAGCCGAAGACGACCCGGGGTATCCCGGCCGCGACGATGTGCTGGACGCAGGTCACCGGGCGGGAGGCGCGTTCGCCGCAGGGCACCAGCGAGCTGTACAGGGTGGCGTGCCGCAACCGGGGATCCGGGCCGAGCTTACCCCGTGCCAGCTTGCGGAGGGCCACCTCCTCGGCGTGATCGTGGTCCTCCTGCTCCCGGGAGAAACCCGTGGCCAGCACCTCGCCGTCGTCGGCGACGATGACCGCGCCCACGGAGAAGGCGGACGCGGACGGGGGGCACAGCCGGGACAGCTCGACCGCCCACCGGCCGAACCGGTGCTCAGGACCGCCTGGGCCGAGCAGGTAGCGCAGCAGGACCACCTCCTCGACCCGGCGCGCTTCGGCCAGGGTCATGGGATGGGAGGGGCCGTTGGGGCCTGGTTGGGGGTTGAGCCGGGGGGCGGCCGGGTCGGCGACGAAGAACGGGGCGACGGCGAGGTGGAGTTCGTCGGCCATCCCGCCGGCCAGCACGTCGCCAAGGACGCGGGCGCCGCCTTCGACGAGGAGACGCAGCACGGATCGTTCGGCCAGATCGTCGAAAATGCGGCCGAGGGACAGCGGATCACCGGCGTCGATGAGCACGGCCGCGTCGCCGAGCCCGGCCCGGGCCCGGGGCAGCGCCGGGGTGGCGCAGTAGACCAGGCGGAGCGCGCCCGGGGCGAAGAAGTTCGCCGCCGGGTCCAGCTCGCCGGTGGCGGTCAGGGTGACCCGGGCCGGGTGCGCGGGCAGGCCGCGGGCGGCGCGGCGGGCGCGGCGGCGCGGGTCGCGGATCAGCAGCCGGGGGTTGTCCCGCCGCACGGTCCGCGCGCCGACCATGATCGCGTCGCAGCCGGCCCGCACCTCGTCCACCCGATCCAGGTCAGCGGGCCCGGACAGGATCAGCCGGGCCGGGCTGGCGTCGTCCAGGTAGCCGTCCGCGGACGTGGCGCAGCTCAGCAGCACGTACGGGCGCGGCGGCACACGGGCCTCCCTCGGATCGTCTGGGCCCCAGCGTAGCTTCGGGCCGTCCGGCGATGCTTTACTGGGCAGGCGATGCTTGAGACAGTGAACCCGGCGACCGGGGAAGTGCTGGCCACCTTCCCCACCCAGTCGCGACGTGAGGTCGATGCCGTGGTGGCCGCGGCGCGTGAGGCCGCCGTGTGGTGGGCCGGGCTCGGCCACTCCGGCCGGCGGGTCCGGCTGCTCGCCTGGAAGTCGCACCTGACCAGGTACATGGGCCGCCTCGCGCAGCTGGTGCACACCGAGACAGGCAAGCCGCTCGACGACGCCACGCTGGAGATCATCACCGCCATCGTGCACATCGACTGGGCCGCCAGGCACGCCCGCCGGGTGCTGCGCCCGCGCCGGGTCCGCAGCGGGATCGCGGCCATCAACCAGGCCGCCACGGTGGAGTACCTGCCGCTCGGCGTGGTCGGCGTGATCGGGCCGTGGAACTACCCGGTGTTCACCCCGGTCGGCTCGATCGCGTACGCGCTGGCGGCCGGGAACGCGGTCGTGTTCAAGCCGTCGGAGCTGACGCCGGCTACCGGGGACTGGCTGGTCCGGTCGTTCGGCGAGGCGCTGGGGATCTTCTCCGAGGCGCCGCCGCCTGTGCTCCAGCTGATCACCGGGGCCGGCTCGACCGGCGAGGCGCTGGCCCGCAGCGGCGTGGCCAAGATCGCCTTCACCGGCTCCGCGGCCACCGCGCGCAAGGTGATGGCCGCCGCCGCGGACACCTTGACCCCGGTCATCGCCGAGTGCGGCGGCAAGGACGCCATGCTGGTCGGGGCGGACGCCGACCTGGACGCCGCCGCCGACGCCGCCGCCTGGGGCGCGATGTCCAACGCGGGCCAGACCTGCGTCGGGATCGAACGCGTCTACGTGGCCGACGCGGTGTACCACACGTTCCTTGAGCGGCTGACGCAGCGGGTGTCCGCGTTGCGGCCGGGATCTGACGCCGACGCCTCGTACGGGCCGATGACCTCGCCCGCGCAGGGCGAGATCGTGGCCAAGCACGTGGCCGACGCGCTGGCCCGCGGCGGCCGGATCGCGGAGACGCCGAAGGCTTCTGGAGGTTCTGGGACCTCTGGGACCTCTGGGACCTCTGGGGGTTCTGGGGCGGAATTGAACGGGGGCGCCGCGGTGGCCGCGCCCTTCGTGCGGCCGATGGTGCTCACCGACGTGCCGGAACACAGCACGGCGGTGACCGAGGAGACGTTCGGCCCCACCGTGACGGTGACACCTGTGGCGAACCTGGCCGAGGCGGTGTCGTTCGCCAACGCGGGGCGGTACGGGCTGGGATCGGCGGTCTTCGCCAAGGATCGCAGCGCCGCCATGGCGGCGGCACGGTCGCTGCGCAGCGGGATGACCTCGGTCAACTCGGTGATCGGGTTCGTGATCGTGCCCGCGCTGCCGTTCGGCGGGGTGGGCGAGTCCGGGTTCGGCCGGATCCACGGCGCCGACGGGCTGCGGGAGTTCGCCCGGGCCAAGGCCATCACGCGGCAGCGGATGCGGCCGCTGGTGAACCTGACGTCGTTCGGCCGGACCGACCGCGATATGCGTCGTATCGTCACCCTGGTGACGTTGCTGCACGGGCGGCTCTACCGGCCCAGGGGTTCGCGCCGGTTAGGTGCCGGTGATCACCATCGCGTCGACCGGGTCGGCGGGGTCGACCGCGGCCAGCGGAGCGCGGCCCGCGATGAGGTCGGCGGCGCGCTCGGCGATCGCGATCGTGGGCGCGTTGGTATTTCCCCGCGGCACCGACGGCATCACCGACGCGTCCACCACCCGCAGCCCGGTCACGCCGCGCACCCTGAGCTCGGGATCGACCACGCTGCTCCACCTCGACTCGCCGCCCATCGCGCAGGTCCCGACCGGGTGATACAAGGTGGCCACGCTTTCCCTGACGTACTGCAGGAGTTCTTCGTCGGAGCGGACATGCGCGCCGGGGGCCAGCTCGCTGGCGCAGATCTCCGCCATCGGCCGGGCGGTGACGAACTCGCGGGCCAGCTTCAGCCCGGCGGTCAGCGCCCGGGCGTCCCGGGGATCGGACAGGTAGCCGGGGTCGATGGCGGGCCGGTGCCTGGGGTCGGCGCTGCGCAGCCGGATCCGCCCCCGGCTGGCCACGTCGACCAGGCCGACAAGCACCGACATCGCGCGCCTGGCCGGGTCGGCGAGCCCCTGGTCCTTGTACGGCGCGGGCAGCACGTGCAGCTGCAGGTCCGGCGCGAGCAGCCCGGGCTCGGAGTGCGCGAAGCCGCCGGACTCCGCCACGCTGGACGTCAGCGGGCCACGGTGGGTCAGCTGCCAGCGCAGCATGCTGGCGTTGCCGCTCTTCTCCCACAGGCCGCGCACCTTCGGCGTGGACCAGATCACCGGCAGCACCGGATGGTCGGACAGGTTGGCGCCGACACCCGAGCTGTCCGCCAGCACGTCGATGCCCATCTCGATCAGGTGATCGGCCGGCCCGATGCCGGAGAGCATCAGCACCTGCGGGCTGTTGATCGCGCCGCCTGACACGATGACCTCGGCGTTGGCCCGGGCGGTCTGCGCCGTGCCGCGGTGCAGGTAACTCACGCCTGTGGCCTGGCCGCCCTCGATGAGGACCTTGGTGACCAGGGCGCCGGTGATCACAGTGAGGTTCGGCCGGTCCATGGCCGGGTGCAGGTACGCGGTGGCGGCGGAGAACCGGCGGCCGTTCCGCTGGGTCAGCTGGTACCAGCCGACGCCGTCCTGGCGCGGCCCGTTGAAGTCGTCGTTGGCCTCCGCCCCCTGCTCCTGCGCCGCCGCGATGAACGCCGCGCAGGCCGCCGACTTGTACCGGGGATCGGTGACCGCGAGCGGGCCGCCGATGCCGTGGTAGGCCGAGGCCCCGCGCGAGTTATCCTCGGCCCGCCGGAAGTACGGCATCAGATCCGTATAGCCCCAGCCGGAACAGCCGTAATCGTCCCGCCAGGTCTGGTAGTCGTGGCGGCTGCCCCGGATATAGATCATCGCGTTGATCGAGGAGGAGCCGCCGAGGACCTTGCCCCGCGGCCAGTAGATGGACCGCCCGGCCGCGCGGTGCTGCGGAACGGTCTGGTAGTTCCAGTCGTACGGGCCCTGGAACAGCCTGCTCAGGGCGGCCGGAGCGCGGATTTCGGCGGCGTCATCGGCCGGTCCGGCTTCGAGCAGCAAGACGCTGACGCTGGTATCAGCGGACAGCCGCGCCGCCAGGACGCAACCCGCGCTTCCGGCGCCGACGACGATGTAGTCATACACGGGCAGCCTCCCTCAGCGATCAAGGGAACAATAACGCGTCCGCCCCCGCGAGCGAGCAGCCAGCAGAGTCGTTCGGCCAAAAGAGTTCAGGTCCGGCGGGCCCCCGAGAACCGCCGGACCTGAACGTCTGCGATGCTCACCGCGCGCCGTCAGGACCAGACACGCACAGTAACAACCGTCGGAGCCTTGGGGGGCTCCAGCCGCTGCGGATCACCGGTGTGATCACTCATCGTGTTTATAAGATGTCACACCGTGCTCGCAATGGGAACAACCCCAGGTCATCGGATTGATCATTTTTATCGCGGCCTCGACGCCGGGCGGTCTGCGCGGTCCGGGCGCGGGTTGCCTTAGGGTGGATTCATGTCGCGAAACCGCAGCGAAAACCCCGTCGTGCTGTCCCGCATCTACACCCGCACCGGCGACGACGGCAGCACCGCCCTGGCCGACGGCAGCCGCACCGCCAAGACAGATTCGCGGCTGGCGGCCTACGCCGACGCCGAGGAAGCAAACGGCGCGATCGGGATGGCGGTTACGTTCGGTGAGCTGGCGCCGGACATATCCGCGCTGCTCCGGCGCGTCCAGAACGAGCTTTTCGACGTCGGCGCCGACCTCGCCAACCCGGTCACCGACGCGCCGCCGCCCTACCCGCCGCTGCGCATCGACGAGGCCTACATCACCCGGCTGGAAACCGAGTGCGACGCGTACAACGCCGACCTGCCCACGCTGCGTAGCTTCTTGCTGCCCGGCGGAAGCCCCGGCTCGACGCTGCTGCACATGGCCAGGATCGTCACCCGCCGGGCCGAGCGCAGCGCGTGGGCCGCGGTGGCCGAGCACGGCGACTCGGTGAGCCCGCTGCCGGCCCGTTACCTGAACCGGCTCTCGGACCTGCTGTTCATCGTGTCCCGGGCGGCCAACACGGGCCACGACGACGTGCTGTGGAAACCGGGTGGCGACTAGCGGGTGGCGTCGAGGTGGGAGCCCGGGGGCGCGGCCTCGAGCCAGGCCAGCAGGCCGGTGAGGGCCGAATCGGCCAGGGCCAGTTCCACCGTGGCCTCTGCGCTGGCCAAGCCTGAGCTGGGCAGGTCCTGCCCTTCCGGGGAGCCCTCGCCGAGCCGGCATTCCACCACGATCATGCAGGCGCCAGGGGCCGCTCCCCTTGCGCAGGCCGCACTCGACCGTGCCACCGCCCCGTTCGAGCAGGAACCTCCGGGCGGCGATGCCGACCGCGGCCAGGATCAGGACCAGGAGCACGGCGGCGAAGAGCCAGGCTGCATCCAGCGCCAGCGCCCCGCCCACTGGCGTTACGCCTGGCCCGCGGCCCGCAGCAGCGCCCTCGCGTACTTGGCTTCAGCCGGCTCCTCCGGACCTGGCTCCGCTTCCGCCAGGGTGGCATCAAGGGTTTGCTGGGCCCGGCTGACGTCCACCTCGCTGCCGAGCTGGGCCCGGGCCGCCAGGATCGACACCTGATTCTCGGCCACGGACAGGAATCCGCCGCTGACGGCGGCTCGCACCGGGTCGGCGTCGTCGGTGAGGATCTCGACCAGGCTGCCCTCGGCCAGGACGCCGAACACCGGTGCGCGCCCGGTCAGCACGCCGATATCACCCTCGGTGGTCTTCGCGATCACCGTCCTGGCCTCGCCCGACCACAGTTCGCGGTCGGGCATCACCAGCGCTACATGCAGTGTCACCGCTCCAGCTCCCTGGCCTTGCGCTCCACGTCCTCGATCCCGCCGCACATGTAGAAGGCCTGCTCAGGCAGGTTGTCGTACTTGCCTTCCGTGATCGCCTTGAAGGAGGAAATCGTCTCCTCAAGCGGCACGAAGACACCCTCCTGCCCGGTGAACTGCTCGGCCACGTACATCGGGTGAGACAGGAACCGCTCGATCCGCCTGGCCCGCTGCACCGCGATCTTGTCCTCCTCGCCGAGTTCGTCGACGCCGAGGATGGCGATGATGTCCTGCAGCTCCCGGTAGCGCTGCAGGATCCGCTGCACTTCCCGGGCCACGTCGTAGTGCTCCTGGCCGATGTACTTTGCATCCAGGATCCGTGAGGTGGAGTCTAGCGGGTCGACCGCCGGGTAGATCCCCTTCTCGGTGATCTCCCTGGACAGCACCGTGGTCGCGTCGAGGTGGGCGAACACCGTGTGCGGGGCCGGGTCGGTGATGTCGTCGGCGGGCACGTAGATCGCCTGCATGGAGGTGATCGAGTGGCCGCGGGTGCTCGTGATGCGTTCTTGCAGCTGGCCCATCTCGTCGGCCAGCGTCGGCTGGTAACCGACCGCCGACGGCATCCGGCCGAGCAGCGTGGACACCTCCGAGCCCGCCTGGGTGAACCGGAAGATGTTGTCGATGAACAGCAGCACGTCCTGACCCTGCACGTCGCGGAAGTACTCCGCCATGGTCAGCGCGGAAAGCGCGACCCGCAGCCGGGTACCCGGCGGCTCGTCCATCTGGCCGAAGACCAGCGCGGTGTCGTCGATGACGCCGGACTCGGTCATCTCAAGGAACAGGTCATTGCCCTCGCGGGTGCGCTCGCCCACCCCGGCGAAGCAGGAGACGCCGCCGAAGTTCTTGGCCACCCGGCGGATCATCTCCTGGATCAGCACCGTCTTGCCCACGCCGGCCCCGCCGAACAGCCCGATCTTCCCGCCCCGCACGTACGGGGTGAGCAGGTCGATGACCTTGATGCCGGTAACGAACATCTCCGTCCTCGGCTCAAGCTGGTCAAGCGGCGGCGGGTCGCGGTGGATCGGCCACCGTTCCGTGACGTTCAACGACGAGGTCGGCACGTCGAGCGTCTCACCGAGGACGTTGAACACGTGCCCCTTGGTGACATCGCCCACCGGCACGGAGATCGGCGCGCCGGTGTCGGTCACCTCGGCGCCGCGGACCAGGCCGTCGGTGGGCTCCATCGACACCGTCCGGACCAGGTCGTCCCCGAGGTGCTGCTCGACTTCGAGCGTCAGCGTTCGCGTCGTGTCGCCGAGCGTCACGTCGACGTGCAGCGCAAAGTAGATCTCGGGCATCTGATCCGACGGGAACTCGACGTCCACGACGGGGCCGGTGACCCTCGCAACGCGGCCGGCGCCCGCGGCGGCTTCGCCGGTCTCGGCTGAGTTTTCTACGGTCGCGGTCATGTATCCCTCACTCATTCATTGCGCTTGCGCCGGCCAGCGCGTTAGAGCCGCCGACGATCTCGCTGATTTCCTGGGTAATCTCGGCTTGCCGTGCGTTGTTCGCCTCACGGGTCAGCCGCTCGATCAGGTCGCCGGCGTTGTCCGTGGCCGCCTTCATCGCGCGCCGCCGCGAGGCCAGCTCGGAGGCGGCGGCCTCGAGCATCGCGTAGTAGATCCGGCTGGCCACGTACTGCGGCATCAGGGCGTCGAGGACCTCGGCCGGAGACGGCTCAAACTCGTACTGCGGCAGCGGGCCTGCCGGGTGCTCTTCTTCGGTCTCCTCGATCTGCAGCGGCAGGAGCCTGCGCACCGAGGGCCGCTGGGTCAGCATCGACACGAACTCGGTCGTGACGAGGTGGATCTCATCCACCCGGTCCGCCGTGTCCCCTGAGTCCCGGCCCGCGTTGAACGCCTCGAGCAGCACGGTGGCGATCTCCGCTGCGTCCTGGTACCGCGGCGCGGCGGAGAATCCGCTCCACGAGGCGGCCACGTCAAGCTCGCGGAACCGGTGCCAGCCGATGCCCTTGCGGCCGGCCACGTACACGACGGGCTCGATGCCCTGGTCATGCAACCGCTGCCGCAGCCGGGCCGACTCGCGCAGCACGTTGGCGTTGTAGGCGCCGGCGAAACCCTGGTCGCTGGTCAAGATGAGCACCGCGGCCCGCGACCGGTTCTCCGGCTCCTCGGTGAACGGGTGGTTGATCGTGGCCGAGCGGCTGATGACCGCCTCCACCGCGCGGGTGAGCTCTCGCGCGTACGGTTCGGCGGCACGCATCTGCTGCTGCGCCCGCACGATCCGCGACGACGCGATCAGCTCCTGCGCGCGGGTGATCTTGGCGATGGACTGGACCGAGCTGATCCGCCGCCTGACCAGGCGAAGCTGGGCTCCCATGGGCTACTTCTTCTCGGCGTTCTCGTGCTGGACGCGCTTGGCGATCTTTTCCTGGTCCTCTTTCTCCAGGGCCTCGGCTGGCTCCTCTGCGCCGGTGAGCAGGTCACCGGAACTGGTCTCGAACCCCTTGCGGAAGTCCTCGATCGCGTCCTTGAGCGCGGTGACCGTGTCCTCGGCCAGATCGCGCGATTCCCTGATCGTCTGCAGGATGCCGGCGTGGTCCCGGCGCAGGTAGTCGATGAAATCGTGCTCGAACCGGCTGACGTCCTCGACGGGTACGTCGTCCAGGTAGCCGCCGCCGCCTGCCCACAGCGACACGACCTGCTCCTCGACCGGGTACGGCGCGTACTGTCCCTGCTTGAGCAGCTCGACCAGGCGGGCACCGCGGTCGAGCTGGGCCCGGGAGGCGGCGTCGAGGTCGGAGGCGAAGGCGGCGAACGCCTCGAGCTCGCGGAACTGCGACAGCGAGATCCGCAGGTTCCCCGCCACCTTCTTCATCGCCTTGATCTGCGCGTTGCCGCCGACCCTGGACACCGACCGGCCCACGTTGATGGCCGGGCGCACGCCCGAGTTGAACAGGTCGGCCTCGAGGTAGATCTGGCCGTCGGTGATGGAAATGACGTTCGTCGGGATGTAGGCGGAAATGTCGTTGGCCTTGGTCTCCACGATCGGGAGCCCGGTCATCGAGCCACCGCCGAGCTCGTCGGACAGCTTGGCGCACCGCTCGAGCAGCCGGGAGTGCAGGTAGAAGACGTCACCCGGGTAGGCCTCACGGCCCGGCGGCCTGCGCAGCAGCAGCGAGACCGCGCGGTAGGCCTCGGCCTGCTTGGACAGGTCGTCAAAGATGATCAGGACGTGCTTGCCCTGGTACATCCAGTGCTGCCCGATGGCCGAGCCGGTGTACGGCGAGATGTACTTGTAGCCGGCCGGGTCAGAGGCCGGAGCGGCCACGATCGTGGTGTACTCCAGCGCGCCTGCTTCCTCGAGCACCTGGCGCACCGAGGCGATGGTGGAGCCCTTCTGGCCCACCGCGACGTAGATGCAGCGCACCTGGCGGGCCGG